>DLXW01000210.1:0-3610 GCA_003448685.1 Cyanothece sp. UBA12306 | reverse complement strand
GAATGTAGAATGTAGAATCAAGCTATGACTTAATTTCAAGCTTGATAATAAATTATAGCAATCAGTAATGAGATGTGAGATTCCCCAACCCCTAACCCCTATTCGTCAGATATTTTTCTCACAATTGAAATAGGATTGCTATATCTTGGGTTTATGTCATATAAACTATAAGACTATCCCAACTAACCTCAAAAGTTCCTGAGTTTTTAATGAAAATTTTCACCGATCTATTTTCTGCAACTAATCAAACCAAAGATACAGCAAAAAAACAAGAGCAAATAGGACTTCCTCGTCCGAAAAAAAGTAGTCGTGGTATAGAAACTAAGTCTCCTCAAGAAATTGCTATTATGCGTCAATCTTCTCGCATTGTCGCTACGGTTCTTCAGGAAATCTCCCAGATGGTAGAACCAGGGATGACAACAGGGGATCTTGATCGCTATGCTGAAACGAGAATCAAAGACATGGGAGCAACTCCTAGCTTTAAAGGTTATTATGGCTTTCCTGGTTCTATTTGCGCCTCAATCAATCAGGAAGTAGTCCATGGTATCCCCAGTCCAAAAAGGAAAATTCGTGCCGGAGATGTGTTAAAAGTCGATACAGGAGCCTATTATCAGGGTTATCATGGGGATTCTTGTATTACTATTGCTGTAGGTAAAGTCTCGCCCACAGTATCACGTTTAATTGTAGCAGCAGAAGAAGCTTTATTTGCAGGAATTGAACAAGTTAAAGCGGGAAATTATTTGTTAGATATTGCTGGGGCAATTGAAGATAAAGTCAAACAATATGGTTATAGTGTAGTTGAAGATTATACAGGCCACGGAGTTGGCAGAAATCTCCATGAAGAACCTTCAGTTTTTAATTATCGTACCCGTGAATTGCCTAATATTAAATTAAAAGCAGGTATGACTTTGGCCATTGAACCTATTGTTAATAAAGGGTCAAAATATACTAGAACTCTACGCGATCGCTGGACAGTTGTTACCGTTGATAATTCTCTTTCTGCCCAATTTGAACACACAGTTTTAGTGACTAAAACTGGTTATGAAATTTTAACTGATCGTACCCCAATTTAGATCTTGAGTGATTAACCGCCAATTTTTGCATATAATCAATCAATAATCTTTCAAGTAATGTTTAACTATGTCTAGTGTTACGGTTTCTGTTCCTGGAACAACTGCTAATCTAGGACCAGGTTTTGACTGCATTGGTGCAGCTTTAACTGTTTATAATCAATTTCAGTTTACTCGAAAACCAGAATCAAACCCCAACTTAACTATTACTGTCACAGGAGAAGAAGCTTCAAGGGTCACTACGGACGAAACTAACCTAGTCTATCAGTCCTTTGCTAAGTTTTATCAATACTTGGGAAAAAAAGCCCCTAATGTCGCCATTGACATTGAATTAGGGGTTCCCCTAGCTAGAGGGCTGGGAAGTTCTGCGACAGCTATTGTTGGGGGGTTAGTGGGGGCTAATCAATTGGCGGGAAACCCCCTATCTTTGTCAGAGGTGATGGAACTGGCGATCGCTATAGAAGGTCATCCCGATAATGTGGTTCCTGCGTTATTAGGTAATTGTCAATTATCCACGGGAGAAGCCGGAAATTGGCTAATTTCTGTCATTCCTTGGCATCAAAATTTGATTCCTGTGGTGGCTATTCCTAATTTTGAACTATCTACTCAAGAAGCGCGATCGGTCTTACCTACTCAGTTTAGCCGCAGTGATGCCATTTTTAATATCGCCCGCATGGGATTATTAATTAGAGGGTTAGAAACAGGTACACCAGACTGGTTAACCATGGCCTTAGAAGATAAAATACATCAACCCTATCGTCAAGGGCTAATTACAGGATATCAAGAAGTGAAAACAGCAGCTATGGACGCGGGGGCTTACGGAATGGTAATTAGTGGCGCAGGCCCGACTTTACTAGCTTTGACTAATCCTAACCAGACTGAAGCTGTGGTGACAGCCATGAATAAGGCATGGATACAAAAAGGAATTGAGGCCCAAGTGCGATCGCTTGCTTTAGATACTAAAGGAGCAACCATACATTAAAAATTGTTAATTTTAATTGGATTCGGATAAAATTTGTGGTAATAATTGCCGATAAATTTCAAATAATTGATCATTAAAACAAACAAAAATCACCTGTTGAATTGAGCTATTTTTCTGCAAAAATTCTTTGACTGTACGAATAGCAATAGGGGTAGCTAATTCTACTGGAAAGCCATAAACTCCAGTGCTAATAGCAGGAAAAGCAATAGTTTTTAATCCTTTTTCAGCAGCAATTTCTAAACTACGGACATAGCAACTTGCTAATAATTTCTTTTCTCCATGGTTACCATCGCGCCAGATTAGGCCAACGGTATGAATAACCCATTTTGCCAATAAATTATAGCCTTTAGTAATCTTAGCATCTCCCGTTTCGCAACCATTTAAAAGACGACATTGTGCTAATAATTCAGGTCCGGCGGCCCGATGAATAGCCCCATCAACCCCACTTCCCCCCAACAGAGACTTATTAGCCGCATTAACAATAGCATCAACGGCTTGTTGAGTAATATCTCCTTGAATAGCTACAATCTTTTTGGAAGTCCCATTAACTGTATTCATAATATCTATTTGGACAGAGGAAATCCTAATGTTTCCCGCTGTTGTAAATATAATTGGGCAACTTCTCTAGCTAAATTGCGAATACGGCCAATATAGCGGGTTCTTTCGGCTACAGCAATCACACCCCGCGCATCCAATAAATTAAAGCTATGGGAACATTTAAGAACATAATCTAAACTAGGAAGGACTAAGGCCCGTTCTAAAAGTTGTTTTGCTTCTTGTTCATACAAATTAAACAACTTAAATAATAGATCGGGATCAGATCCTTCAAAATTATAGGTACATTGTTCGATCTCGCTTTGGAGGAAAATTTCTCCATAATTTAGCCGATCATTCCACTGAATTTTAGTAATAGCTTCTACATCTTGGAGATACATGGCCAACCTTTCTAAACCATAAGTGATCTCAATGGAAACCGGACGGCAATCAATCCCCCCGCATTGTTGAAAATAGGTAAATTGGGTAATTTCCATCCCATCTAACCAAACTTCCCAACCCACACCCCAGGCCCCTAAGGTAGGAGATTCCCAATTATCCTCCACAAAGCGAATATCGTGGTCTTCGGGATGAATACCCAAAACTCTGAGGGAGTCGAGATAAATTTCTTGAATATTATCAGGGGAAGGTTTAATTAGTACCTGATACTGGAAGTAATGCTGAAAGCGATTCGGGTTTTCTCCATAGCGACCATCCGTAGGCCGACGACAGGGTTCAACATAGGCCACTGACCAAGGTTCAGGGCCGATTGCCCTGAGGAAAGTATGGGGACTCATGGTTCCGGCCCCTTTTTCGGTATCATAGGGTTGGGCAATTAAACAACCTTGATCACCCCAAAACTTATGTAATTTAGCAATAATTTCCTGAAAATTAATCGACACCTGACCTTTTATCCTCCCCAACGGTAATAATACCAATCAGTTCCATAGTATCCTACTTTTTTGTCAGGATATCGAAACTGTCAATTTGAAAATTTTAAGTTATTGACACTCCCTCGCCCTAA
>DLXW01000126.1:6005-6137 GCA_003448685.1 Cyanothece sp. UBA12306 | reverse complement strand
AAACGCTACCGCGTTATAACGGTGGGAGTGTCAAAGAAGCTTGTGGAGTATATCAGTCAAAAATAATGAATATTTTAGGAATTTCAGCCTATTATCACGATAGCGCTGCTGCTTTAGTCCAATCAGGAAAAA
>DLXW01000126.1:0-5847 GCA_003448685.1 Cyanothece sp. UBA12306 | reverse complement strand
AGAAGAACGTTTTACCCGCAAAAAACATGACGCGAGGTTTCCCAAAAATGCCATTCTTTATAACTTGACAGAAGGGAAAATTCCTCTAGAGAAACTAGATTATATAGTATTTTATGAAAAACCTCTTGTTACCTTTGAAAGACTATTAGAAACCTATTTAGCTTACGCCCCTCAAGGGTTTCGTTCTTTTGTTAACGCCATGTCAGCTTGGTTACAAGAGAAACTTTATCTCAAAACTGTCCTCAAAAAAGAACTGGCAAAACTAGCTAATTGTAAAACTTCCCAATTACCCCCTTTACTATTCACCGAACATCATCAGTCCCACGCAGCGTCTGCCTTTTTTCCTAGTCCTTTTGAACAAGCAGCAGTATTATGCTTCGACGGGGTAGGAGAATGGGCAACCACTTCTTTATGGTTAGGAAATAATAACGAATTAACTCCCCAATGGGAAATAAATTTTCCCCATTCTTTGGGCTTACTTTATACCGCTTTTACTTATTATACTGGATTTAAAGTTAACTCTGGAGAATATAAATTAATGGGGTTAGCGCCCTACGGTGAACCAAAATATGTTGACCTAATTTTTGAGAATTTAATTGACCTCAAAGACGATGGCACATTTCGCCTCAATATGAAGTATTTTAATTATGCTACTGGGTTAACTATGACCAATAAAAAGTTTAGTCAACTTTTTGGCGCTCCTCCTCGTAAACCAGAAAATAAACTAACACAAAAACAAATGAATATTGCAGCTTCTATACAAAAAGTAACTGAAGAAGTTGTACTAAAATTGGCTAATACAGCCCATCAAGAATTAGGAGTAAATTACCTTTGTTTAGCTGGAGGAGTTGCCCTAAATTGCGTCGCTAACGGGCGTATTTTACGGGAAAGTAAATTTAAAGATATTTGGATTCAACCCGCCGCAGGAGACGCAGGAGGAGCAATTGGAGCAGCTTTAGCTATTTGGCATCAATACTTAGAAAAACCCCGCTTTGGTCAAGTAAAAAGTCAACCCACCCTACCCTCCCAGGAAGGGAAGTCAGAAGTCAAAAGTTATCAACAGATTAAGTTAGATGGGATGCAAGGAACTTATTTAGGTCCCCAATTCTCCAACGAAGAAATCAATCGATACTTAGATGATATTCGCGTTAAATATCTTGTTTTAGATCAAGAAGAATTAGTCGAAAAAGTTGCCCAAATTATTGCCCAAGGTAATGTTGTTGGGTGGTTTCAAGGACGCATGGAATTTGGACCTCGGGCCTTAGGACATCGTTCAATTATCGGCGACCCTCGTAATGAGAAAATGCAGTCAGTCATGAACTTAAAAATTAAATATAGAGAGTCATTTCGTCCTTTTGCACCATCAGTATTAGCAGAAAGAGTTGGGGATTATTTTGAATTAGATCAACCCAGTCCTTATATGTTATTAGTTGCCCCAGTTAAAGAAGAATTACGTTTGCCAATGACGGAGGAACAAAAACAACTTTTTGGCATCGAAAAACTTAAAGTGCCTCGTTCTAAAATTCCTGCTATTACCCATGTTGATTATTCAGCAAGAGTCCAAACTGTTCATCCCGAAACTAACCCCCGTTACTATCAATTAATCAAAAAATTTGAAAAGTTGACAGGGTGCGGAGTTTTGGTGAATACTTCCTTTAATGTTAGGGGAGAACCCATCGTTTGTACACCCGAAGATGCTTATCGTTGTTTTATGCGAACAGAAATGGATTATTTAGTCATGGAAAATTATTTATTAGCAAAATATGAACAACCTCAATGGCAAAAAGATCAGTCTTGGAAGACTGAATTTGAACTAGATTAATTAATCATGTTTTATTTTGCCTACTTAGTATTGATCTCAACCTAAATTTTAATGACAATTAAAAACTATTATGTTTCATGAAATTGAAAAATTAGATCAAAAAGGTCTACGAAATTTTGGCTTACTAACCGGAATCATTATCGCGGTACTATTTGGCTTAATTTTACCCTTGATTTGGGGACACGGATTATCTCTTATTCCTTGGATTATTGGGTGTATCTTATCAGGTTTAGCTTTAATTATGCCTAAATCCCTTGAACCCATTTATTATGGATGGACAAGAGTGGGACAAGTTCTGAGTTGGATTAATAGCCGTATTATTTTAGGGCTTATTTTCTTCTTAATGTTAACTCCTATGGCTTTAATTATGCGATTAGCTAAGAGAGATACAATGCAAAGACATTTTGAATTTGCCTTAGAAACCTATCGAGTTTCTAGTAAAATTAGAAATAAAGTTAGTATGGAGAACCCCTATTAATGGAAGGTTTTATCGATTTATTACAAGATCTTTGGGGATTCTTAAACGAACGCAAAAAATACTGGTTAGCACCCTTGATTATTACTTTAGTATTATTAGGAGCATTAATTGTTTTTACCCAAGGTTCTGCGATCGCACCTTTTATTTATACCCTATTCTAGAAACTAAATCTGAGCAATTAATGCTTTAAACATCGAATGTCCAATCCCAACGCAATCTACGACTTACTCCTAGACTACAGCAACAACAAAACAGTCATCCAAGAAATTATCATCGGACTAACTTGGACCATGTGTCAAACTGAAGGGATAGGACTATGTATGAGTCCAGATGTCCCCATTAGGACCCTATCTTGGTCAGGAACCCTAGTTAATCAAACCATAGCAGATCTAGCCCCTTGGTTGCGTTCTTGGGATAGTTATCAAGCAACCGTAGGTATGGCCTGTGTTAATGCAGCTATTAACCCCCATTCATCCCTACCCCTAACAGGACTACCTTTAACCCATCCTGGGTCATCTAATTTAGCAGTTTTTGAACATTTTCTCCCCCAACTTCGAGGAAAACAAGTTTCTATTATTGGACGCTATCCAGGATTAAATCGCTACGAAACCGAGATGGACATTAATGTTATTGAACTTAACCCCGGTCCTGGGGACTTTCCCTCACCAGCATCCGAATACTTGCTTCCTCAGTCTGAATGGGTATTTTTAACAGCAACTTCTATTGCTAATAAAACTTTCCCTCGTTTGGTTGAACTAGCCAAAAATTCTACCCTAGTTTTGATGGGTCCCACCGTTCCTTGGTTAGCACAATTAAGGGAATTTGGGGTAGATTATTTAGCAGGAGTAACCGTAACCAATCCTCTAGCTTTAAGACAAACCATTGCTGAAGGAGGAGGGGTGAGAATCTTTGAAACAGGAGTTGAATATCGCTTAGTTAACTTGAACAATACCACAATTAATCACTAATGCCTCAAGTATCTCAAACTGAATTAATTAAGGCCGCTATCAAGGGACAAGTCGTTAGTTTCCCCACAGATACCGTACCTGCTTTAGGGGTTTTACCTCAATCTTCTAGTCTCATTTTTGCTGCGAAAAAACGTCCCCCCAATAAACCCTTAATTCTGATGGGTGCATCTGCTGAAGATTTATGGCCCTATGTTAAGGGAAATTCTCAAGAAATGGAAACCTGGCAACAAATCGCCCAGTCTTATTGGCCCGGACCATTAACCCTAGTTTTACCAGCTTCATCTCTGGTTCCCGAGGTGATGAACCCCCTTGATTCTACCACCATTGGTATTCGCATTCCTAATCATGATATCGCTAGGGAAATTTTACGACAAACTGGATGTTTAGCTACCACTAGCGCGAATTTATCAGGAGAACCACCTTTAACAAATTTTAAGGCGATCGCACTTAATTTTCCCCATGTCTATACCCTATCCGATCCTAGGATCTGCGATCGTGATCAATTAGCTAGTGGACTGCCATCTACCGTAGCAAAATGGACAGGAATACAATGGAAAATATTACGACAGGGAAGCGTCTTTCTCCAACCCCAAGTAACTCCTAATTAAATGAAATCATCAATTTTTGCAGCAAACCCTAATTATGAATGAAATTGAAGCCTTACAGCAAGAATTAGAACAGACCAAATTAGCTTATCAAATGGCTGCCCAACTCAGCGAGTTTAAAACGGGGTTTTTAGTTAGAACTGCCCATGAATTACGCTCACCTTTAAGTAGTTTGATCGGACTACACCAACTCATTTTATCAGATCTATGCGACAATGCTGCCGAAGAACGGGAATTTATTGCTGAATCCTACAAAGCAGCACAAAAACTGATGAAGATGATTGATGAAATTGTTAATGTTTCTAAAATAGAATATGGTCGAATTTCTTTGACAATTGAGCCAATTAAAATTACTAGAGTTTTTCAAAAACTCCATAAATTAACCAATCTCCAAGCCATTAATCGTGGTTTAAAATTAAAATTTGAAACTCCTGAAACAGAAATTTATATTAAAGCTGATTATCAACGTTTTGTACATTCATTAGTTACTTTAGTTGATGCAGGAATCAGTCTTTTAGAAAGGGGAACTATCTTGGTTTCTAGCGGTGGTAAATCTTCTCAAAATTTAGCTGAAATTACTATTGATTTACCCTGTTCTACTGTCCGTTGGAAAAAAGAAAAACCTATCTTGGATCTCGATGAGTTGACTCTAGAATCTCTTAAACAATTTAGCCATCAAGTCGAAATGTCTCCTGGCATGAAATTGATGATTTGTCAAACTTTATTAGAAAAAATGGGAGGGCAATTAGATATGATAGAGTTAACCTCAGAGCATTCTCCAGAACCTTTTACACGTCTGTTGATGCTAATTCCTTTTGCTGGGAAATCCGATCTTGTTCAATCACAGATAAGGAGTTAAATTGAATATGACTTCCCTAGAATTATTATCTCCATCAGTTTGCGGCGAATATTATAGTGATATTGACTTAAATTTATTTAATTCTCCAGAATGTCAGGAATTAGCGACACAAGCTGCTAAGGGAAGACATCTTACGTTTTTAAAAGATACGGTCACGGAAAAAGCAGTTAAAGTGCGCTTATGCGAAGATGGTTATGTAGCTTGGTTACTTTTAAGCCAAATTAAGCAATTAAAACCCGCAAAAACTGCTTATAAATCTGAGATTTTGTACCGCGATCAGATCGAATTACAACTGCCAAAAATTATTGCTTTTACTAAAGCGGCCATGGAACAATCTAATTATTATTTATGGGGTGGAACTATTGGACCCAATTATGATTGTTCTGGGTTAATCCAAAAAGCTTTTGCTACTTCAGGAATTTGGTTGCCAAGAGATTCTTATCAACAAGAATCTTTTACCAAAAAGATTGAGCAAACACAACTTTTACCAGGAGATTTAATCTTCTTTGGTGAGCAAAAAGTTAATCATGTTGCGCTGTATTTGGGAGAGGGTTATTATATCCATAGTTCTGGTCCAAAAAATGGCAGAAATGGTATTGCGATCGATCCTTTTTCTGATCAAGGAGATGAAATCAGTTCTCGCTATTATCATAAGTTTTGGAGTTGTGGACGGGTGGTTAAAAGCTATAGCGCTACGGGAAATTAAGAATGTAGAATTAAGAATGTAGAATGTAGAATCGAGCTATGACCTAATTTCAGGCTTTATCGAAATTATTGGTTCTAAAACCCGGCTTTTTAAAGCAAAAAGTTTTTGGAGCGAGGCATAAATCTTCATTACAAAAACTACTTCTGTACCGGCTTAATATTATTAAACCCCTACTGACTTCGTTAATAAGTATCCTAACATCAACACGTAGCACTATAAAACATATTACCTAAAATGTCGGATGAATGCCCCCGCTACATTTTTCAACAGAATGCTCACTAAAATTAGCGGGGGATGAAATCCGACCAATGAATTAACTGCGTAGCAACGATTTAATTCTAGCTAATTTGGGTAAAATATGTTAAAATCTATCTATCCAAGGTCGAGGATTAATCAATGCTAGTTGTAG
>DLXW01000123.1:27764-27994 GCA_003448685.1 Cyanothece sp. UBA12306 | reverse complement strand
ATCTGTATGGGATAAAGCCCCCAGCAAAGCCTCAATAACCTGCTGTGAACTATTGCCTAACTTGCCTAATGCCTTTGCTGCCTCCCAACGCAAGATATTATCTGTATGGGATAAAGCCCCCAGCAAAGCCTCAATAACTGGCGGTGAACTATTGCCTAACTTACCTAATGCCTCTGCTGCATACCTACGCACTAGATAATCTGTATCAGATAAAGCCCCCAGCAAAGCCT
>DLXW01000123.1:21121-27541 GCA_003448685.1 Cyanothece sp. UBA12306 | reverse complement strand
TTGCCTAACTTGCCTAATGCCTCTGCTGCTTTCCAACGCACCCCATTATGTGTATCGGATAACTGTTGAATGAATTCATCAATAATTGTTTCTTTGTCTCCTAACTTGGCTCGATATTCTAATAATCTATTTCCATTAATTTTGCTGCCTTCTGCCTGTAACAGTGCCAAACATTGGGGAGCAAAATCAGTTTCATAGAGACTACAAAATACATCAAAAAGCTGTTCACTAATTTTCCTTGACTTCCTATCACTAATCTCTAAACTCACTAACCTCTCTAAAATCTCCGTAACTAAACTTCCATCTGCTTTGTTTAACCCTTTGGGATTTTCTGCCAAACAACTAGCAGCAAATAATAAATCTCGATGTAACCATTGTTCATACTCACTATCACAGTTCAAGATAACTTTAATTGCCTTTGCTGCGGATTGTTTTTTTTGTTGCGCCACCAATAATAATAAAACTTCTCGCCAGTGAGCATCATGGATATGATTGGTTATAGCATCGAGAATAATGTCAAAATTATAGGAATCTTCTTCCATTTCCCTTTGAATTTTTTGAGCGCAGAGATATTCTTGAAAGGTTTTATGGACAAAAGCGTAACAATTAGTTCCCTGTTCATTGATCAAACCGCTTCTATCTCGCACAAAATTAATAAAGCGTTGTGCTTCTTTTTTGCTTTTACTTAAATCTATTCCCTTGGTATTTTTAATATAACTACCCAAGAATTTAATCAACTCTTCTTGATCAATTAAAGTCCCTTCTAATTCATTGCTTTTGATACCATCTTGATGACTATGAATCCAAAAAGCCAAATTCTGCATTAAGTCTTCCCAGTCATCATTTTTAAGATACTCTAATTTGCTATAATTTTCTGATTGTTCATTAAGCTGTTTATTGGTTGTATCCCAAGTAGTTAATAAAGTTTCCACAGCAATAGCATATAGCTTATATCTTTCTCTGGGTAATTGCGCCTGATAACGATGAATCAAAGCAATAATTGTTAATAGTAAAGGATTACGGGCTAAAAGTTTAATCCGAGGATTACTCTTAAAGGTTTTCTTAATATCATCCTTTCGTAATTTAGCCTCCAGGGGATCTTGAATACGACTATCATACCAATTGTCAATAAATTGATTAATTTTGGCATCATCAAAAGGCTGTAACCAATAATGGGGGAACTCTTCAGCTTGAAATAAGTCTCTTCTATATCCTGCGGGACGGGAAGTAATAATTACCCTATTTTTGTCGTAACTTCCCAGGAAATTCTCAATTTTTTGAACTATTTCATAGCGTTTGCCTTCGTCAACAATTTCATCTAAACCATCTAATAAAATTAAAGTTCTGCCATCCTCTAGCCAATATTCAAAAAAACCTTTTGGCAAGTCTTTAACTGCCATAAATTTATGGCAAAATTGCTGATAATATTCCAAAATACTCAGATTTTCATAACGAACATAATCACGCATTCTAATTAAAATTGGCAACCAATCAACCTCTGTATTCAATCCTAATAATTTTGGTTGATTTTGAGTAATTATTACAGACAAATAACTCATTAAAGTAGTTTTACCTGAACCAGGATTACCCAATAAAACAACTTTTTTAGCTTGATTTTTAGTTAATAAATTCTTAGCTGGAAAAGAATTACCCCCATAACTATCTAATTCTGTCCATTGGCGTTGTTGTCTGGATAATTCGAGTTGGCGATCGCTCAGATCTCCCAATTCTAAAAAATTGCTTTCTCTCAAACTAAAATAACGGTCTTTTTTCTCTTCCTTCACATCCTGCATGACAAAAATTTTAGCCAATTTTTCCGATTTATCTATCTCCTGTCCCCTGACATTAAATCCCACGAATTTAACATCATCATACCAGTTAGCTAATTGTTGAAAATAATGAGCTTTAGCATATTCAAATTTAATATATACACCAATTTTTTTAAGATACTCCGTTTTAAATGTTTCTAACCAAGGTTGAACAAAATCTCGATTAATTGTATTATCTTCATCTTGCTTAGTTTCAATAATTTTTTTAAAAGTAAAAACCAGAAAATCAAGATCGATTGCTTGATCAATCAAAGGTTTTTTTAACTCATTTAATACTTCATTTCTCTGAAAAAACGCTTTAATGAAATCTTTTTTAAATCTTTCACTACAGTCAAAAAATACTTTTTTGTATTTAGTTTCTGCCAAGCTAATAGAACTTTTTAAAGCTTTGTCAATATCCTGTTTATTTAATTGACTTTGAGTTTGATCAAGAATACTATTAGCAATAGTTTCGGTTGCCCATTGGCCCAACCAAGGTAAAATTAATGTTGTGAATGCTGTTTCTATGATCATCTTTCAATTCTTGGCTAATAAACCTTAATTTTTATTATGGCAGTTTTCATCTGCATAGATTAAACATCAAAGAAAAAATCCCCCCACACTCCCCACACTCCCCACACTTAACTCAACTAAAATATTGATACACCCAATTGAAAGCTGCTATTATGGCAAAAATTCACCGCGATCGCCTAATTATTTTCACCCGTTATCCCGAACCAGGAAAGACAAAAACCCGTCTTATTCCTGCATTAGGTGCAAAAGGTGCAGCACAATTACAACGTCAATTAACTGAACATACTTTGAAACAAATAAAACCATTAATTAATGTAAAACCATTAATTAATGAGATCGATGTAGCTATTTATTATACAGGAACTAGCCAAGAAATTATGAAAAATTGGTTAGGAAATAACTTAACTTATTGTGAACAAGCAAAAGGTGATTTAGGACAAAAAATGCAGTCTGCTTTCAGTGATTCTTTTGCCTTAGAATATAGTCGAGTTATTATTATTGGTATTGACTGTATTGATCTCAATTATACTATTGTTGAACAAGCATTAAAATCATTGATTGAAAATGATTTAGTTTTAGGAAAAGCAGCAGATGGAGGTTATTATTTAATTGGACTTAAACAAATTTTTTCTGAACTATTCCAAGATATTCCTTGGGGAACTAATCAAGTATTGTCCATAAGTCAAGATATAGCTAAAAAACTAGGTTTAAATACTTGTATTCTTCCAACTTTATCAGATATAGATCGTCCCGAAGATTTACCTATGTTAGAAAAATATGGTATTTTTGAATTATAAATTATGGGTTAAGTAAGATTAGTTAAATCAGTACGTTACGACGGATTGTTAAATCCTAGTTATAGCAAATATTTTAGCCTTCTAACACCCCCTACTACTACAACCTAAAAAGCAATGCTCAAGAATATTACTATTATTAACGCTCAAATACCTGGATATCAAGAAAAGCAACAAATATCAATAAATTCTGATGGTATTATTCAAGATATTAAAGCAATAAAATCAGACCTTTTTGAACAAGGAAATGAGAATATTTATGATCTTGAGGGAGATTATTTATCATTAGGAGGAATTGATCTACAAATCAATGGATGCCTAGGCCTAGCTTTTCCTGAACTTGAAGAAAAACATCTCAATAAATTAGAAGAAATTTGTGATTTTTTATGGCAACAAGGAATTGATGGTTTTTGTCCAACAATAGTAACCACATCAGTCAAAAATATTCAGCATTCACTTTCAGTTTTGAGAAAATTTATCACCACTCAAACCCAAAAAACAAAAGAGACAGCCCAAATATTAGGTGTACATTTAGAAGGACCTTTTCTTAACCCGCAAAAAAAAGGAGCGCACCCCTCAGAATATTTATTAACTCCTAGTATAGAAGCAATAAAATATGTTTTTGGCAATTATATTGAATTAGTTAAAATAGTAACTTTAGCTCCCGAATTAGACCCCAGTTATGAAGTAATACCTTACTTAAAATCACAACAAGTTATCGTTAGCTTAGGACATTCCCAAGCGACGGATCAAGAAGCAAAAAAAGCCTTTGAATTAGGAGCATCAATGGTCACTCATGCTTACAATGCTATGCCACCTTTACATCATCGTCAACCTGGATTATTAGCAGAAGCAATTATCAATCCTAATGTATATTGTGGTTTAATTGCAGATGGACAACACGTCTGTTTAAAAATGATTAACATTTTATTGAGATCAAGTTATAATGAAAAAGGAATATTTTTAGTTAGTGATGCCCTATCACCCATTGGTTTAGAGGATGGTATTTATCCTTGGGATGATCGCCAAATTCAAGTAACAGAAGGTACTGCTAGACTTGCTGATGGCACATTAGCAGGAACAACTAGGCCTTTATTAGTAGGAGTAGAAAATTTAGTTAAATGGGGAATTTGTGAGTCAAAAGTTGCGATAGCAATGGCTACAGAATCCCCGAGAAAAGCCCTTAATTTGCCTGGAATTTCTCCAGGAAAGCCGGCTAATTTATTGCGTTGGCATTGGGACAAAAATAATGATAAATTAACTTGGCAAAGACTATGAAGAATGAAGAATGAAGAATGAAGAATGAAGAATGAAGAGTTTAGCTATGACTTTATTTTAAGCTTTCTCCTTAATACATATTTCCATACAAAAATTATATTCTAAATTAAATCATGAAAATTATTAATGAGATTATTGAAATTGAAACTGATAGTAGTATTGGCATTTATAATGTAACTCCTAGGATTGAAGAAATCTTAAAAACAACAGGAATTAAAAACGGTCACGTAACAGTTTTTTCTCGCCATACTACCACGGCATTAGCTATTAACGAATACGAAGAAAGATTATTAGAAGACATTAAAGTTTATTTGCGAAAATTAGCTCCAGAAGCTGATAAATATCTCCACAACGACCTTCATCTAAGAGATGTTCCCCCCGATGAACCTATTAATGCTCATTCCCATTTAATGGCTATGACTTTAAGTACCAGTGAAGTAATCCCAATTATAGAAAGTAAATTAGGTTTAGGAACTTGGCAATCTATCCTATTTCTTGAATTAGATGGCCCACGTCAGCGAACCCTTTTAATTCAATGTTGTGGATGCCAATAGACTTTCTTGGTTAGATAATTTTTAGTTGAGAGAAAAGGAAAACAATGATAGTATAAACCAATTAACATCCAAATAATATAAAAATTTCTACTTAAGAGAATATGAGTTCTTGGCGCGATCGCATCAATCAATTCACTGGAAAGACTCGTTTTGTTGTCTGTCGGATTTTCGTCCATCTCACAGGAAATGAAGTCGCTCCTATTCTAGGAGTTTTCAACCAAGAGGGGCAGAATGCCATAGAATCAGAAGGAGATTTAGAGATTTTAGGAGAAAGTTTGGTGAATATTTGCCAGAAACTCCTAGACATGAAAATCTATTGGGAATCAGCAGCTAACGAAGGAGATTTTTTTTGGAAAGAAGAAGAAGCAGGAGATTACTTCACCGAATTATCTACAGATTCTGCTCAACGCTACCTGAGTGAACCAGAACCCGATAATTTAACAAGTGAGGAAAACACCCCCTTATCTTTACCTGTGACCCGTAATGTGGTTGTTATGATCACAATAGGCTTTAGAGGTGAATCTTCTGACCTAGAAACCAACCTAGCAGACCGAGAAGCCTTAGAATATGGACTAAAAGCCCTCATTAATCTTCATTATCAAGAAGCATTAGAAGCCATCAATATCGACTTTTCGCCAGCTAGATTAGGAGATGAACTGACCAATGAACAAGTCCTGCTCAATTTTGCAGAACTAATTCCCCTATAATCAATCATTTATGCAATAAACCATGAAACGTAGACTAATCGCCTTGTTAATGACCTTAACCCTGAGTTGGACAATGGTAGCGTGTGGTTCATCCAACCAGACCTCCTATTCCAATCAAAATCGTCCTGTGAGCCAAAATAGGCCTGTCAGCGCCCCTAATCAAGTAAGCGAGGGTAGTTATCCCGTCCAACAAGCCGAATATAACGACGGGGATGGAACTTATACCATCATGCTACTCAATACTCCCCCAGGAAAGCCCCCCACCTATCGTACCGCTAAATTGCAAATGGCTAGACTGACAGAAGAACAAATCGCTAATGGGGAAAAGACAACCCTCGAAGTCAAGGGGGATGAAGCAGTGATGTACCTGACAGAAGACTTCAAAATTGAATATGTCCACTCGGTCACCGAAACCCAAACTAACCCCCAAACCGGACAACCTGAAACCGTGATAGTGCGTCGGGAATCAAATTTCTGGAGTCCCTTTGCCGGTGCCTTAGCTGGTCAAGCGATCGGTAGTATGCTATTTAGTCCCCGATATTATGTTCCTCCCATGTATCAATCAGGAGGAATTATGACCGGATATGGCGGTTATGGTAACACCTATACCCAAGCAGCCCAACAATATCAACGCAAGTACAATGAACCTCCAGCAGCGGTGAAAAACCGTCAAAAATTACGGACATCAGGTAATTTAAGAAAATCACCTTCATCAACTACTTCAAACCGTACAACTTCTCCTAAG
>DLXW01000123.1:18220-20932 GCA_003448685.1 Cyanothece sp. UBA12306 | reverse complement strand
TACAACTTCTCCTAAGTCTAATAAATCTAGTGGCTCTGGTTTTGGTTCAAGTAACTTGAGAAACTCAGGTAAATCTCGACCCAAAACTCGACGCAATACAGGATTTGGTAGTAGTCGGCGATCGCCTTCTCGTAGCTTTGGCGGTGGTAGAAGAAGTTTTGGCGGTAGAAGACGCTAATTCATACTGTTAATTTCACTTTAAAGATGACGCTATTTATGCGTCATTTTTTTTTTGGCTAATCTAGTTTATTTTAAAGTTTTGTAACAACATCTTGTGCCTAGAAAATGTTATAAATATTCCAATCAGTTTCAATGTAATCTTGAAGGAGTTTATTCCATGTCTATATCTGACACCCAGATTTTCGTTGCCCTGCTTATTGCTTTATTCCCTGGTTTCCTAGCTTTTCGCTTAGCCACGGAACTTTATAAGTAGAGCTTTCGTTTAATAAAATAGGTAGCTACTCATCCCGATGATAAAAGTTCAGGGTCTGTATTAACAGTATCTTAATTTTGTTAGCTGGGGTGAGTACTCTATGATGCAAGAGTATTTCTGTTTAACTCTTGGTTACCTTTTTTTGCAATCCTCCATCATACATTTAAGCTCTTATGGCTGCACTGCAACCTTTAGAAGTATCTTCAACTCCCAAACCACCAACTAAGCGTCAACGTCGTCGCCCAAAAACCAGCAAAAAAGGTCACCAAGATCATCAATGGGTGGCTGCTGAAATTGGTATCAAATTAATTGTCAATGGAACTCTTTCTATTATAGCAATTTCTACCTTGTTAAAATTATTACCCTATCAAGCAACGCAACAAGGAAAATTGAGAGAAATTCGCACTCAAGTTCAGGAAACGGAACGACGAGTTAATGAGTTCGGAGCAGATTTTAGTCGAAATTTTGATCCCCACCAAGTTAAAAAAGTAATGCAAGAAAATAGTCCGTTGACTGACCCCAATAAACGTCGTATTTTTTGGAAATAGTTGAAAATTTAGCAAAAAATAGCTACCACAATCATGTTATTGAGGCAATTACAATAAGGCAATCCTAAGCTGCGGAGCGATCGCACACAAATAAGATAAAAGTTCTGCTCTAACCGCTTTGGCGGTTGCTATAAAAAAAATGGGAATATAAAACCATATTTGGTAGTATATTCCCATTATTAGCCTTGAAATTGGTCTGATCAGTTAGATTAACTGTCTTCTTGAGGCAAAAACTTGAGAGACACCCCATTCATGCAGTAACGTTGTCCGGTAGGTGCGGGTCCATCGGAAAATACATGGCCTAAATGCCCTCCACAACGACTACAATGGACTTCGGTGCGGGTCATAAATAAGGAACGATCCACACTTGTAGCGATCGCACCTTCAATGGGAGCATAAAAGCTTGGCCAACCAGTTTTGCTGTCATACTTAGTTTCGGAAGTGAATAAAGGTTGTCCACAACCACCACAGACATAAGTTCCCTGGTCATAGGTTTTATCTAAGGGACTGGTAAATGCTCTTTCTGTGCCATGTTTGCGTAAAACATTAAATTGTTCAGGGGTGAGAATTTCTCGCCACTCTTGGTCAGATTTGACAATTTCAAAGTTATCTTTGGAGGTTTTCATGGTTTGATCGTTGATAATTGCGAACAATTGCAAAATTATGTAGTCTAATCGATATCAATAGAGGTGGGACTACTTTCTTTTTTCTGGGTATTCGATAGGGGTTTACGATAGTCCATATAGATGCGATCGCGCCAGAGAAAAAAGTCAGCATAGGTAGTATTATCAGCTAATCCTGGTATTCCTTTACCTTTGAGTTCATTGGGAATATCGAGATAATCTCCGGCAGGAAATTTCAAAATTATACTCAAACCAGCCACCGCAAAATCGGCTAAGGTGGGTACATCTGACACTAAATAGGGACGATCTTGCAAAATTAGGCTCAGGGCTTCTAAATCCTGTTTAAGGGCTTTTTGGGCTTCTTTGACAGCATCTGGTCCGAAACCGACTCCTGTTCCTAATATATTAAGGATATCCCCAGGAACCGCACCTACTAGGTTTTTGAGAAAACCAGGAGTCTCTTGAGGCAAAACGGAAGTACGAAAATTGGGATTTTGATTCAAGGCCCCAATCAAAGCACTACGTCCTTTTAAACCAATGGATTCATCAGCCCATTCTTCAATTAATAAACATTGTCCCCTTTCTAGAGTATCGGTGGGGATAATCGGTTTATCTGGGTATTTTCGGTCTAAATAAAAAGCAATGTCCGTTGAATCGGCAATAATGGTTTCCCCATCCTTTAAAACAGGGACTTTTCTTTGGCCTGACAGTTTAAATAATTCTAGCTGTCCTACCCCTGGAGTTACTTCGATCTTGCGGTACTCTAATCCTTTATAATCAAGAATTAGGCGTACTTTTTCGGAATATTGGGATAATTCAAATTGGTATAACTCCAGCATGGAGACTCCTCTATCAAAAAGTTAGAACTTTTACGATTTTAATCTAACGTTTTTTGGGTTATTTTGTAACGGTTCAGGAATTGATTACAATAAAGCTATTGAGGTTTTTCTAGATTAAGATTAACCCCATGGTTACGACGACTTACAGCAAACTTCGTTGGACAAGGGCAGATTTAGAACTGTTTCCTGAGAACGATAATCGCTACGAAATTATTGATGGAGACCTCGTTACAACAACTTTTCGCTTGAAAAAGCCAGGTTTTAGACCC
>DLXW01000123.1:1851-18049 GCA_003448685.1 Cyanothece sp. UBA12306 | reverse complement strand
AAAAGCCAGGTTTTAGACCCTATTATTTTAATTAATCTTTCTTTTTCGATGACTAGAATAGAAATTGGAGAGGATAACCCACTGCTTGAATCTGGCAAATGCTACAGACATCGATCAAACCAATTTCTCTAGATGAGTTTCTTCAACTACCCGAAACGGAACCCCCTAGGGAATATATCAACGGACAAATCATTCAAAAGCCCATGCCTCAAGGTAAACACAGTTCTATTCAAACTGAGTTAGCCGCAACACTCAATTTCGCGTTAAGACGACCAAAAATTGCTAGGGCATTTTCTGAATTGCGCTGTACTTTTGGCGATCGCTCGATTATTCCCGATATTTCAGTTTTCGAGTGGACAAGGATTTCACGGGATGAAAACGGTGAGATTGCCAATACCTTTAGTAATGCGCCAGATTGGACAATTGAAATTCTTTCCCCTGATCAAAGTCATACGAGAGTAACCAAAAATATTTTGCACTGCTTAGATCATGGCACGGAAATAGGATGGTTAATCGACCCAGAAGAAAAAACAGTTTTTGTTTACTTCCCCAAACAGCAAATCTTAGTCTTTGATCGTCTGGAACAGAAAATTCCCTTACCAACTTTTGCTAAAGAATTAAAATTAATGGTCAATGATATTTTTACATTCCTCCTAGATTGACACTCCCACCGCTTTGCGTTTAGCCTAAACGATACAATAGTTCTTAAGCGATATGGCATTACAAACAATGGTTAGGACACATAGATTCGGGAGTAGGGAGTAGATAAATGTCCTAACTATAGCGCGTAACTCTATACAATACATGACGTTGAAGGGGATGACCCGATGGTAATCTAGGATGATCGAAGTCCCAAGCTGGATTATAAGTCATACCAAGTCTTTGCATAACAGCAATTGAACGCAAGTTTAATTGGGATGTAAATGAAACAATTGATGGCAATTTAACAACTTCAAAGCCATAATTAATAGCTGCTTTGGCTCCTTCTGTTGCATATCCTTGTCCCCAAAATGGTCTGGCTAATCTCCATCCAATCTCTACAGTAGGCGTAAAATGAGCGGAAAATGATGGCACATTTAAACCGACAAAACCGATAAATGCTGATGTTGTTTTTTCTTCTACAGCCCACAAACCAAACTGGTGCATTTGATGATGATTTTCAATCCTTTCTATCAGTTGATTTGATTCTTGTTTTGAAAGGACGGCGGGAAAATATTTCATTACCTCAGCATCAGCATTTATTTGGGCAAATGGCTTGTAGTCAGATGATTTCCATCTTCTCAAAATTAGACGTTGGGTTTGTAGCATACAATCGCTTATCTACTTAATAAATGTCAATCATTATTATCAATTAAACATTCGAGTATAATTAAGTATAATGTAAAAATTTATAATTATTAGCAAGATGGAACGCGGTCTTTTGTGGCTACCTTTACTAATCATGTTTTTTGGGTTAGCTTGGAGTGGTTGGAATGAATACCAAAAATTAGAAGCCTATCGTCAATGGGCAGAAAACTTTGAGCAAGCTAAATATGATATTTATGCCATCATTGGTGTTAAAGGGAAACAATTAACGTGGGGCAAACCAAAGCGATCGCTTCCTACTGATTTACCCTCCTTTTCTTTAGAAGACGTAACTGAGATTCGTCTATTAGTCAACGATAAACCTGTAGATATTAATGCTTTACCTACTAAAGGAACTCCCAAGTTAGAATTTATATTAACTCTCGATGAATCTTCTTTAAGCACATCAGAAGTAGTTGTAGAACAGATTAAATCGATCAAAATTCCCTTTACTGAAATTCCTTTGGCTGCCAAATGGTTAAACTACTTAGAACAACTAAAAAATAGCTGAGTTTAAAAAAGAGGAAAATCATGAAACGAATCATCAGTCTTGTAGCTATTACTTGGTTAATTAATGGTTGTAATTCCACTGAACAAGCAACCGGAGATTTTGCTAACTGTCCTACTCCACCAACATCACCCCCTTCGTTTCAAGTAAGTTCAGAACATGACTTTTATAACAATTTACAAAGTGTCGACATTCTAGCTACAGAAGATACCATCACCTTTCAGACCCTCAAATATGACTTGATCTTCTGTCGTCCTAATCAAACTTGGATAGTGCAACCAGGAACCTATCAGCCTCCAGAACCGCCTCCTAAGGACTATGAAGCCGCCTTAATTCGCCTTGGTGATCCCCCTTACCAAACCTTGGAATTGGACGGTAAAACCTATCAATATCGCGTTCTGCTTGACCCTAATCCCTTTCCTGATTTCCAAACTGAACCAAAACAGGTGGTTTTAGAACTGATTAAACCCGAAGAAACTGAACCCCAACGCCAGACTTTATACACTTTAGAACAGGTCAAGGAGAAAAAAACAGGTATTCAACTGGGAATCCCTAGTATTACTGCTAGTATCATCTATAATAATCGCCTCTATTGGTCTATTTCCCCCGAACAAGGAGAAGGTAATGGAGGGATTGCCACTATTGCTAGTTATGACCCGAAAACCGATAAAATTAAGCTGATTCAACCGGCAAAATTAGCCAAACAACAAATTAAAGATCTCGTCATTGCAGGGGAACCAGAACAACCCATTTTTTGGATGGCGACCCAAATGAGTGGGGAAGGTAACCCCTATTTACCAGGAATGGGACTGGTGGCCTACCGTCCTGACACCAAATCTTTGAAAATCTATCATCACCGCAATAGTCCCCTAATTGGGTCAATTCCCCATCAGTTACACCTCGATGATCAATTGCTGTGGGTAGGAACGGGAAATGGTTTATGTGAAGTGAAATGGCAATCTATCGATACTGATCAAAGTTGGCAATGTTGGCAGTTTAGTTTGCAAGCAAAGTTGCCTAATGAAGAGTTTAATCTCTATCCTAGTTTATTAGCATCAACTGCGAAAACTACTCTCAAACCGAGTGATACACCACAGGGTGAGACAGAAGAAACTGTGGAGGTTTTATGGTGGTCTTCTTTTGACCAGGAGAAAGATCTAGGACGTTATGAAGTGGTTTATCAACCTGGTTTGACTATTAGTTTAAAAGACCAAGGAGTAAGGTCTTGGCAAGAATTTTATCATGATTCTCGTAATCCCGAGGATTGGCAGTCTCCTGTGTATTGGATAGGAAAAGATTGGCAATGGTCAGGCGATCGCTTTATTCGTCCTTTTGATGGGGTTTCTCTTAATAGTTTTGGTGGAGGTCCTACAGGAATTAGTACCTGGAATATTCCTCAGCAATCAAGACCAGAAAACTATGCTATTCGGGGGGATTTAGACTTAATTAACTTGACCAAAAATACCACCGAAGTTAAATATTATTCGGCCTGGGTTGATGATAATTTACTCAATCCCTATTTAACTATTATTCCAGTCCAAAAACCTCAACAAGTTCAAAAAAATCCTTTAGATTCTCTTGCGTCAGTCAAAGTAAAATAAAATGTTGCACCTTGATTAACTGCTGCTTCGTACCAAATTTGACCACCATGACGTTGAATAATTCGGTGAACTGTAGCTAAACCAATTCCTGTACCGGTGAATTCTTCCTCACTATGTAGACGGTGAAATGGAGTAAATAATTGATCAGCTTTTTCGGGATCAAATCCCACTCCATTATCCCTGACAAAATACACATCTTGTTTATTTTTTTCTACCTTACCAAATTCAATCCGAGGTTCTGGTGTTTTTGCTGTATATTTATAGGCATTTTCTAATAAGTTTTCTAAAGCAATTTTAATTAATCCTGGATCTCCTAGGGAATAAACATCAGGAGTGACTATAAATTCTCTCTTTTGTTGAGGATTTTGTTCTTGTAACTTAGTAATAATTTCTTGAGCGATTAAACTTAAATTAATAGGATCAAAGGTAATTTGGATATATTGAGATTCAGCTAAACGTAATAAATCTTCAATTATTTCCTGCATCCGTAACCCTTCTTCCTCAATGGTGTTCAAATATTGTTTTCCTTTTTGATCTAATTGCTTGGCATATTTTTCAATCAGTAAATATGTGTAATTATTGATCAGATTGATATGATTCTTTAAATCATGAGAAATTCTATAACTAAAAGCATTTAAATCTTGATTAAGTGAAACTAATTCAGCATTTTTTTGTTCAATTTCCCTGTGCATTTTTAACAAATCTAGCTGACTTTCTACCCTAATAATCACTTCTTCTAATTGAAAAGGTTTACTAATATAATCTATTCCTCCGACTTTAAAAGCCTTAACTTTATCAAAAGAATCATTTAAAGCACTCAAAAAAATGACTGGAATATCCCGAGTTTTTTGTTCTGCTTTGAGTTGTTGACAAACTTGATATCCATCTAACTCAGGCATTTTAACATCTAGTAAGATTAAATCTGGGGGTTCTGTTCTCACAACATTCAAAGCTTGTTTTCCATTTAAAACCCGTCGCACTTCATAACCCTGTTCCGTTAAAATGGTAAACAATAGTTGTAAGTTTTCTGGAATATCATCAACAATTAGAATATCCCATTGACTAGAATTGAGTGTCTCCATCGGCAATTTCCTTCGTTAAATTAACAATTTCTTCAAAGGCCAGTTTATTGACCATTTTACTGAGATATTCTGCCAAAAATGAATATTCAGAGGGAATTTCTTGAATTAAAGTATTCAGTCTTTTTTCCCTCGCACTTAAACCCCCTTGATAAAGTTGATTAATCCAGGTTTTTGGCATTTTGCTAAGTTCAGTTTTTAATTGTTCAAATTCCAATTGATTTAAGGTAGAAGGCAAGGATAATATTGGGGTAGTATCTTCATAAATATACTTAACTCCTAGATATTTTTGCATCATTTCAAAAATTACTTCTTCTTGAAAAGGTTTACTAACAAAATCATTACATCCTACTGCTAAAATGGCTTCTTTTTCTTCATCAAATGCCGTAGCCGTTAAAGCAATAATAGTAACAGGATTTGGTAAATTGGGGTTATTTGCTTCTTGTGCGCGAATTTGACGACTTGCTTCATAACCATCCATGATAGGCATTCTCATATCCATCCAAATTAACTGAGGTTGCCATTTTTGCCAAATTGTCAATGCTTCTTCTCCATTATTAGCTGAACGTACTTGAAAACCCGCAGCATCTAACATTTTGATCATCAAGAGTTGATTATTTCTCACATCTTCCACTACTAAAATTCGATATTGCGGTTGTGATGCTTCTAAACCAATAACCCGTTTTGACTGTTTTTGCACAACTTCTGCGATTTTTGTCGGCATCATCATTTTAATTATACAGGTAAAAGTAGAGCCTTGACCTAGTTGACTTACTACAGTAATATCTCCTCCCATTAAACGAGCAAATTGGCGACTAATAGATAATCCTAAACCAGTTCCTTCTTTGAATTGAATAGCATCTTCGGTTTGTTTAAAAGCCTCAAAAATACTGTCTAAATCATCTTTTGGTATTCCTATTCCCGTATCCTTAACTTCTACTTGTAGTATAATTTCCCTAGACTTAATTTCATAGGATAAGACCGATAAATCTAAGTCAACATGACCCACAGGGGTAAATTTAATGGCATTACCTACTAAGTTAACTATTATTTGTCTAAATTTGCTTTGATCTCCCTCTATATATCTAGGCAATTCTTCATCTTGATGTACCCTTAATTCTAATCCTTTGGATACAGCTTTCATGGTGAGGAGTTCTTGAACTGATTTAATCAATTGATGAAGATTAAAACAAGTTTGATGCAAGGTTATTTGTCCTGCTTCAATGCGAGACATTCTAATCCTATTGGGTCATATTGTGTTCATCACTAATCACGGTAAAATCATCAGGATTTCCTGCCCATTTTACCTCATGGGCTTGTTCTGTTCTGAACCAAATGATATGATAATTACTATTGGTTAAAAATATAGATATGGCTAATATTCCACAAGCTTTATTTTGAAACTCTGCTGCTTTTGGGTAATTTTTTTCTAAAGAATCTGTATAAAATATTTCAATTTTTTGCGGGGTTAAAAAATTTATAATCAGATCTTCAATTTGTTCTTGGGTAGGAGTTTTTCCAATTAAACTAATTTTTTCATCTAAGCAAATCGCTAAACCTTGAGAGTGAGTTAAATTGATGAGATGACCTTTATTTTTATTAAATACATTACTAATTGAATTATAATTTTTGTTTAATTCATCTCGAATCAGACTTTGTATTTGTTGAATTTGTCGACGATATTCACGAAATTTTTCTTCCTGTTTATAGAGTAACTTTGCTGAAATAAATTGCCCCAAAAATTCACATATTTTGCGAGTTTCATAACTAATATATTTGGGGGAATAATGATGACAAGCTATCAATCCCCAAAGTTTGCTTTCATTCATAATAGAGATGGACATAGAAGCACTAACACCCATATTTTTAAGGTATTGTACATGACAAGGAAAAACGCTTCTTAAAACGGCATGACTTAAATCTAATTCTTCGTTTCTCAGGGGATGTTGACGAGGAATAATGGGAATAGGTTGATAAAAGACATTAGGAATAATTCTCAGCCAATTACTACTATAAAATTGTCTTGCTGGAGTGGGAATATCATAAGCAGGATAATGTAATCCTAAATAACTTTCTATATCTTCACGTTTATCTTCAGCGAGAACTACACCACTACTATCGAATTCAAAACGATAGATTAACACTCGATCAAATTGAGTTATTTTTCGGACTTCTTGGGTAATTATTTGTAAAATTTCTTCTAAGTTATTAGTTAATTCAATATTGATGATAGAATTCCTGAATAAATTATAGATTTCAATTGAGGATTTATTATCTTCTGGGGATAAAGGTTCTAGTTCCAAGATAAGACTATCTTGTATAGTATGAAATATACCTCGAAATTTAAGTTTTTTGGGGTTTCTTTTGAGCTTAATTTTTTCTACATATTCATGATTGTTTTTGTCAACAAAACCCAGTATATTTGTAATAGTTTTTGAAGACAGCAAATAATTTAATGGTTTACCTAATAAAGTCCTAGGTTTAATACCCAAAAAATCTTGAGTATTCTCACTAACTTGAATAATATTAAGGGTTTGAATATCAATAACTAAAAGTACCCCATGGGATTGAATAGAACCTGGATATTGAACATAAAACTGTTCATGATCATTGAGGTTAATACTAGATAAATTTAGCATCATTATTGTTATAATTAATTAGTTATGTAAATCAGCGTAATAATGGAAATTGAATTAACCGTTCATGATCAAGGCGATCGCCTTGATCGCTGGTTATCCCAACAACTCGATCAGATGTCCCGTTCCCATCTCCAAAAACTAATAGAACAGGGCAATATTCATCTTAACAATCAAATTTGTACTAACAAGAAAACTAAAGTCAATGAAGGGGATTATCTGCTGGTTTTTGTCCCTCCTCCCCAACCCTTAGAACTCAAACCCGAACCCATCCCCCTGGATATTCTCTACGAAGATGACTCCTTAATTATTATTAACAAAGCTGCGGGTTTAGTCGTCCATCCAGCCCCCGGCCACTCCACAGGAACCCTAGTCCATGGCCTACTGCATCACTGCCCTAATTTAGCTGGAATTGGGGGAGTACAGCGTCCAGGAATAGTCCATCGCCTCGATAAAGATACCACAGGAGCGATCGTCGTTGCTAAAACCGATTATGCCCATCAACATTTGCAAGCACAATTAAAAGCCAAAACTGCGCGACGGGAATATTTAGGGGTGGTTTATGGGGTTCCTCAGTCTAAATTAGACAATAATCATAATCAAGGGACAATTAATTTACCCATTGGTCGCCATCGAGTAGACCGCCAAAAAATGGCTGTAGTTCCAGTAGAAAAAGGGGGAAGGGATGCTGTCACCCACTGGAAAATTGTCGAAAGATTGGGTAACTATAGTTTAATGGAATTTCGCCTAGAAACGGGGCGAACCCATCAGATTAGGGTTCATAGTAGCTATATTGGCCATCCCATATTGGGTGATCGAGTTTATAGTTCTGGTAAATCTGTGGGGGTTAATTTATCAGGACAAGCATTACACGCCTACAAACTGATTTTAGAGCATCCAGTAACAGGTGAAACAGTCGAGGCGATCGCCCCCTTACCCGATGAATTGACCAAGCTTTTGACAGTTCTGCGGCAAAAATCGACTTAAGAGGAAGTTAAGACCAAAAATTAACCTCAATTTTAGCTTCCTCTTAATTGGACCTCAATCTTCTAATTTATCCACATTTCCGGCTTTAACCCAACCTTCTTGTCCACTTCTAGGGAGGCGAACTTTTTGCCAGTCTCCATCAGAACTGGTTTTCAAAATAATCAATTCTGACTGGTAACCCACACCGCCAATTCTGTCTGCATCTTGGCCAGGTTCGGCCCGCAAACTTAGCCCTTGAGGCCAGTTAACAGAAGCTTTATAAGCGCCTTGGGGTAATTCTTCAGTCTCTTGAGTGGTTTCCTCTTCTTTGTTTTCTTCCACTTCAGGAGAGGGTTCTGGTTCAGGCTTTTTAGCTGCTACTTCTTCCTTGGTTTTTTTAGCAGTTTCTTGTGCTTTAGGTTTAGATTTAGTAGTTTCTTTCGGTTTTGGCTTTTCTTCGGCAAAGGTAGGTTTAGGAGGGTCAATATTAAGACGATAAAACACTACATAAGCTAGGGCTGCGGTTCCACTAACCAGAAGAAGAACACCCACAAAAAAGCCGACAATAAATTGAAAAAGAGCAGAAAAACGATTCATAATTCCTTCAAAATGTAAATGTAAAACTTAATCTAAAATAGTAACGCCAAATCCCCTAATTAAGTTGAAGACCGAAGCGAACGATTTAAGGAACTATTGCGAGAAGCTAGGCGAGCTTTGCCAGCTGCTGCCCAATTTTGTAAAAATTCGATTTGTTCTTGAGCAGTTCTAGCTAAGGGAATAATTTGACTAGCTGCTTCCAAAATATCATCGGTAGTAAAGTCCCGATTTTGACTAAAGCCAATGTGCATCGCTTCAATCAAAGTTTGTTCGATTTCTGCCCCAGAAAAATCAGGGGTTTCATAAGCAAGTCGCTTAATATCATACGTCTTCAGATTATGGGGTCTGAGTCTAGATAAGTGGACGTTAAAAATCGCTTCTCGTTCCTCCTGGGAAGGTAAACCGACAAAGAAAATTTCATCAAAGCGGCCTTTGCGTAACATTTCTGGGGGTAAAGCTTGAATATTATTGGCTGTCGTCACTACAAACACGGGGGACTGTTTCTCTGCTAACCAGGTAATAAAAGTGCCAAAAACCCGACTGGTAGTTCCACTATCTCCTTTACCATCGACTCCCCCAAAAGCTTTGTCAATTTCATCTATCCATAAAACGCACGGAGACAAGGCTTCTGCTAAATTAATCATCTGACGGGTGCGAGATTCTGATTCTCCGACTAAACCGCCAAATAATCGCCCCACATCTAGCCGCAACAGGGGTAAATGCCAATGGTGGGAAATAGCTTTGGCTGTTAAGGATTTTCCCGTTCCTTGAATACCTACTAAAAGTAAGCCTCGGGGATGGGGTAGGCCATAGCTTCTCGCCCTTTGACTAAATGCCCCTCCGCGCCTTAATAACCAGTCTTTGAGGTTGTCTAGACCCCCGATATCAGAAATTTGTTCGGTAGCCGGATAAAAGTCTAAAATCTGGGTCTGACGAATAGATTGACGTTTTTCTTCGAGGATCAGTTCTACATCTTCGGGTTCAATTTTGCCATTACTGGCCAAACAACGGGTTAAGACGCGGCGAATTCGTTCTAAGGAGAGTCCCTGAGAAGAACGGACTAATTCATCTAAGAGTTGATCCCCCAAAGATTGTCCGGTGGAGGCTAATAAGCGTTGGACTTCGATTTTAATCTCGTTGGGGTTGGGAAGGGGAAAGTCAATGACGGTGAAAATTTCGGTTAATTCTGAGGGAATTTGGACTTCTGGGGCGATAATAATCAGGTTTTTGGGTTGAGATTTTAAACTTCGGGCTAGGTTGCGCAGTTTACGGGAAATGGAAATATCGTCGAGAAAACGGGGAAAGTCTCGAAGAATAAAAATTCCACCGACTTTTTCGGGCAGTTTTTCCACAAATTCTAAGGCTTGCAGGGGGTTTCGTTCCCCTACTCCTTGATTATTCGGGTTGTCTTGATAGCCATCCACAAAATCCCAAAGATAGACGGAACGGTTGCCTAGGGTTTGAACACATTGGGCGATCGCATTTTCGGCCCGTTCTTCTTCGGGAGTGGCAATATAAATTAAGGGGTAACAGGCTCTTAGCAGCAGTTGAAATTCTTCATTAAAAGACATTGTTTAGGGATTAGTTATTAATAATTATCTAGTCTTTGATTATAGGCTTTTAGGAATTATCTCTCCAAAGCTCAATCTTGATTTTGGGCTAGTTTATCAGATCATAGTATAAAGTTGAAAATAAATGGAGTTTGAATCCAATGACAAAAAATTTTGGATTGACGATCAAAGATTTAAAATACCTCCTCAGTCTTGCAAGCAGGTCAACATCTAAAATTGGCTTGACGCAATTAATATCTTGACATCTTGACTCACTAGATAAATTTATTCTTGTTAAAAAGTGAATTTTGTAGTATATTTTATGAATAAAGTTAGCAAATTAAGTCAAGGTTGATCAGATTAAAAAAATGAAATTATTTAACTTAATACCTAAAAATTGGAGTATCAGAAAAAAAATAACAACCTTAATGCTAATGATTACTATTTTAGGTGTTATTTTTAGTAGCATAATTTATTATAATATTCTGATTAGCAAAGCTAAAAATGAACTCAATATGAAAGCTGATATGTTGATTTCAACTTTAGATTCTGTTCGAAAATATAATAATGATCGCATCACTCCTTTATTAGCCGAGCAATCAGCAGAAAATTTTTTGTTAGAATCTATTCCTAGTTTCTCTATAAGGGAAGTATTTAATATTTTTAAAAATGTTTATCAAGAGAACTATGGAGATTTTGTTTATAAAGATGCCATGATTAATCCGACTAATATAAAAGATCTAGCGACAGAGCAAGAAATTAATATTATCAAAAAATTAGAACAACAAGATAAATTACTAGAGAAAAATATAGATCAAGGATTCATGATAAAGAATGAGAGCAACTATTTTTATACAGCTCGTCCGATCAAGATTACGCAAAAAAATTGCTTAGTTTGTCATACCACTCTCAAAAAATCACCTAAATCATTACAGGTTTTATATGAAAATGGTACATATCAAGGAAATCAAGGATTTAATTGGGAATTAAATAAAGTTATCGGTACTAAAATTATTTACGTTCCCGCCAGCCAAGTTTATCAAACTGCTTATCAAAATTTTATCCTAATGATAGGAATTTTTATTGTTATTTTTGCCCTATCTATCTTGTTAGTTAATCTTTGGCTAAAACGACATATTATTCGACCGATTAATCATCTAACTAAAGTCGCAGAGGCAATAAGTTTAGGAGACATGGAGGTTAATTTCCAGAAACAATCTGATGATGAAGTTGGACGTTTAGCTGATGCTTTTACCAGAATGAAAACCAGTTTAGATCTTGCGATGAAAAGGCTAATTAGAAAAAGTAATAGTGGTTCTGATCAATCAACATGATGAATATTTATAATAAATATTCCTTGAAGGATTTTGCATCTTGAGGATCGGAAATTTCAGTAGATAGTAGTTCAACCAGTTGTTGCGGTTCTATTTCTGGATATTCAGCGATAGTTTCCTCTACAATGAATTGGCCCATTGGCCCAATTAAACGTAAGAGTTCTTGTTGACAACGTTCTAAAAATGCTGGATCAATAGTAGTAGATTTTTTGGGTTTTGATGAAGATTTCGAGGTTGCTTCAATCTTATCTAAGGGTTGTTCATTTTGTGACTGTAACTGTTGGTCTAAATCTACTATTGATGGTTTTAATTTAGATTTAATAGAAGTTGTATTGCTGTCTATAGCATCTAAAGATGGCTGGGAATCATTGATTTTTTCTGATTTTTTTTCTAGCTGTTTTAAAGAGGCTTCTTCTTTGAATAAATCTCGATTCTCTGTTTTTATCTGAGCGAGAATTCGTTTTTCAATTTTCTCTACATCGTCATATTTGATTCCTAAATCCCTTTGACGAAGCTTCAAACCCTTTTTATTTTTTTCACTAATTGGATACTCCTGTTGAATTACCTTTAGGAAAGTTCTTTCATATTTTTGCAAATTTTCCCCATACTTTTTATAAGGCTCAAAAGCACTTAATTGTAATTGTTTAGTCTCTTCAGTAGTTAATTTTAATTCTTCTCTAAGCTCATCTAAGGTATCTTGTCCAGGGATAGAAATCTCTCCATCAAAAGATAAAATTTCCTCAACCTTTTTAAGATATCTATTTTTAGCTATTTCCTTCTCCTTAAATTTTTGCTGACGTTGCTCAAACAAGCGTTGAGCCACTGTACGAATCCCTTGAATTACATCTAAAAAAGCCTCATTAGTATTTATCCAAGTTGTGATTGGCTTTGCATTTTTTGGGAAAGCTTGGTATTTACTAACAGGAAGCCACATCCAATCACAAGGTTCTAAAATAATAGGCACAACTATCGTTTCTCCAGCTTCATGTTTTTTAATTGCCTGTTCCATTTCAATTTCAGAACAATAATTCGAGAAAATAAAATCAGGACTAATTAAAAGCAATACAATATCAGCATTATTGAGATTATCATCGATTTGCTTTGCCCATTCCATCCCTGCTTCAATCTTGCGATCATGCCAAGAATCAATAACATTTTGTCGCTTTAAAGAAGCTAAATGCTTATCTAATTGATGTCGCAGTTCTTCATCCCTGTGTGAGTAGGAAATAAAAAGTTTCACCGATTGCTCTGTCATCTTATCAAAACTCCATAGGTATTAATAGATAATCTTGATTATAATTTGTGAAATAGATTAATGCTATACTGATCAGTAATCATGTTTACAATTCAAACTGACAGCCCATCAATTATCAATAAATATTAGATAGATTTAAGACACTATCATTTTTTTGCTTTGGGTGTCAAACATTGATGGTGATTGAATAGTTTATGATTATGTTATAATCAAGATAGTTTTGACAATTAACAATGGATCACGATTTTGAAAGCCCATCAATAGCTTATTTTTTAATTGTAGCTACAACCTTAACTTTAGGAATAACTTCTTGTACAGATATCTCAAATTCATCTACTAAAAAAATACATCCTCATAACAATGCTAAATTGGTCAGTGATCAAGCAACAATAATTACTGAAGATAATACTTGGGCATTTGAACCAGAAATTGATAATTATAGTAACAAAGCATTATTAGATCTGCGCTATCTTAATGAAGCAGTTGCCGGAGAAAAAGGATTTATTAAAACCTCTAAAAATGGCAATAATTTTGTCAAAGGAGATGGTACACCAATTCGTTTTTGGGCTATTAACTCTGATGTTTGGAGAAAGGGATATCAAGAACTCAAAGATAATGCCCGTTTTCTAGCTAAAAGAGGCGTTAATTTAGTACGTTGGCATGGTCAAATTACCCCTAAAACTGAAGGTTCTCAATTAACAGATATTGATCCAAAAAGTCGAGAACAACTATGGCAATATGTGGCTGCGATGAAACACGAAGGAATTTATCTAACTATTTCTCCTTACTATGCTAATAGACTCAAGCCTCAGCCTAACTGGAAAGTTCCCCAAGATAGCCAATCTTTTCATGGATTACTTTTCTTCGATCCTCAACTGAAACAAGCTTACAAAAGTTGGCTCAAGCAACTCTTAATTCCGGTTAATCCCTACACAGGAATTGCCCTCAAAGATGAACCTGCTATAGCTATTATTCAACTGCAAAATGAAGACTCATTACTATTTTGGACTATCAAACAACTAAAAGGAAGAGAAAAAGAACTCCTCAGTCGTCAATTTGGTCAATGGTTACAAAAAAAATATGGCTCTTTAACAGAAGCATCTGCTGCTTGGCAAGGAACAAAAATAAAAGAAGATAATTTTGCTCAAGGACTGGTGGGATTCTATGAAATTTGGGTAATGACTAAACCTCAAAAAAATAATAGTGGTAAAGCCAAAAGACTGGCTGATCAAACCCAATTTCTCACCGAAACTATGAAAGAATTTAATCAAGAAATAACCCAGTTTTTACGAGAAGAAATTGGGGCAAAACAGTTAATTAATGCAGGGAACTGGAAAACTGCTGATCCTGTCCGTCTTAACGATGCAGAACGCTATTCCTATACTCCTACTGAAGTGATGGCGGTCAACCGTTATTATAATGGAGGAAGCCATCAAGGAAAACATCAAGGATGGGCGATTGTTAACGAAGATAAGTTTACCAATCAATCGGTTTTATTTAATCCCCGTTCCTTTCCTCTGAACATCAAACAGGTGTCAGGTTATCCCATGATTATTCCTGAAAGTTCTTGGGTTCCTCCCTTGGGTTATCAATCTGAAGGACCGTTTTTAGTCAGTATTTTTCAGTCTTTGACAGGTATAGATAGTTTCTATTGGTTTGCCATGAAAGAACCCCAATGGAGACAACCTTCCTCTGCTAATGGTTATAAACCTTCTTTAGGAAAATGGGTGGTTAATACTCCCGAATTATTAGGAAATTTTCCAGCAGCAGCCTTAATGTATCGTCAGGGTTATATTAAGACTGGAAAGACAGTTATTGATGAAAAAAGAAGCCTCGAAGAGTTATGGAATAGGAAAGTTCCCCTGATTGCAGAAACCCGAAGTTTTGATCCTAACCGCGATATTAGTAACAATAATTCTTCAGTTTCTTTGTCACAAAAGGTTAATCCTTTATCTTTTTTAGTCGGGCCAGTTCAAGTTACTTATAATGCTAATTCATCCCAGAGTAAGGTTTTAGATTTAAGTTCTTACATTGACAAAAAATCACAAGTTATCCGTTCTATTACGGGTGAAATAGAATGGAATTATGGACAAGGTATCTGCACATTAAACACCCCTAAAGCCCAAGGAGTAACCGGATTTTTTGGTCAGTTAGGGGAAATAAAGTTAGAAGATACTACTATAAAATCTAGTAATAAATACGCTACTGTAATTATTGTTTCTCTCGATGGTAAACCTTTAAAAAAGTCTCAAAAAATATTGATCCAAATGGGTACAGTTGCTCGTTCAACAAATTGGCAAGAAAAAGCTATTACCTGGAAAGATAAAGCAGGAAATACACTGAAAGGATTTGAAATTATTAATTATGGTAAAGCACCTTGGAGACTAATTAATAATGATTTAAAAATTACTATTAATAATCCAAATTTACGTCAAGGAACTATAGTTGATCCCAATGGTTTTGCAGAGGGCAAACTGTCGATTAAGCGAGATAGGAATAAAATTTCTTTGCAATTTCCTAGCAATGCTAAATATTTGATTCTTCAGTGAAAATTATTAATTTAATACTCATGTTATACTAATTAATAAAAGTCAGAGTCAACCCATAATGTTAACTATGATTGCCATAAAATCAAATGATTACTTATCCCCAGAAGAATATTTAGAATTAGAACGCCATAGTGAGATCAAACATGAATACATTGATGGTAAAATTTATGTTATGGCTGGAGGGACAAAAGCACACAACATTATTAGTCTCAATCTAGCACTCCTTTTACGAGAACATCTGCGAGGTTCAAACTGCCAAACTTTTATGTCAGATATTAGAGTTAACCTATCTGACAAAAAACGTTTTTTTTACCCCGATATTGTGGTTACTTGTGATGATAATAATAACCCCAACTCTTATGAAGTACAATTTCCTCAAGTGATCGTTGAAGTTCTCTCAGAATCAACTGAACAATTTGATCGAGGTAGAAAATTTCAATTTTATCGGACTATTTCGAGTTTACAAGAATATATTTTAGTCAGTTCTCAACAATACCTAGTAGAATGTTTTCGACGTACAGATAATAATTTATGGTTGTTAGAAACCTATGAACATTTAACGGCGATCGCTAAAATTGAAAATTTAGGAATTGAGGCTCCTCTATCAATGATTTATGCTACCCTTGATCTTAGTGGCAATACCAATTAAAGAATAATTATCGAAATTATTAGGTCTAAAACCTGGCTTTTTAAAGCGAAAAGTTTTTGGAGCGAGGCATAAATCGTCGTTACAAAAACTACTTCTGTACGGGCTTAATATTATTAAGCCCCTACTGACT
>DLXW01000123.1:0-1612 GCA_003448685.1 Cyanothece sp. UBA12306 | reverse complement strand
TATTAAGCCCCTACTGACTTCTGACTTCGTTAAGACTCCAGTTAAAGTCAATCATAATTAACTCTAAATGCTTTTTTCTTTAGACAACACAAATACATTACCCTCATTCCCTCTACCCACGCGTAGATCATCATCTAAATAGGTAATTTCTAACCATCCTTGTTGTTGACGACTTTCGATACTAAAATCAAAAGGAAAAAACTTTTTACCTGTTTCAATCTCTTGAATAAATTTATGAGGAGATTGATAACCTAATAGTTTTTGCAACCCAATAATATAGCGTTCAAACTTAACATTAATTCGTTTTTCTGATACGGCTTCAAACCTCGCAACTACACTTACTAACCCTTCCAAAAAAGGAACTCCAACAACTTCTGCAATGTTATAGAGTTTGCTTTCACTTAGACGAATATATTGATAAATTTGACCCAATTGCAGCCCTGGAAAACGATCAAGCCCTAAAATTCCTTTACTGGTAGTATAAAGTAATCGCCAGTTTCCATCGATTAATTTTTGAGTTTCAAGAGGTTTAGGATAAGGATTATGATCTTCGAGTTGTTCAAGGGCTGACAGTACCCGAACTCTGTCAATATCCGTGGTTAAAAGTCCCCGATTTTTACCAGCGATCGCTTCTAAAAGTCTAGCTTTGTGATTCATTAAATTATTTACTCCATTGCTGTTATTAGATTAGTTTGGCATCCTCATCTCTAATTTTAGGCAGGCAAATCAAACAATACTCGAGTCATATATTTATTAGCCCATTCTTGTCCAAAAGCCTTTTCTAGAACCCGACGGGTTTTATCATTTTCTAGTTGCTTATTGCAATAATATTTTTGTCCAGCTAAGTTCAAAGTTTTTTGTTCAAGGGTAACAGGTTGAGATTGCAAAGCAAGTTGACAGTGAATCTTCAGAAAATCAGCCACACGGGACAAAAATTGAGTTTCTTCTGCTGAATTACTCGGACGAATAAATAAACAGTATTCTGAGAAAATATCACCCCATTCCGGCAAATCACGGGTATCTGAAAACTCACAAAGAGGTAATTGGGAAAGGGCGTTAAGGTATGTAGAAGAGAGGGTTAATTGGAGGTTCGCAGGGGATAAATCGACGATCGCTGCACTCACTCCCCTCGGACCTGCTACAATGTCACAACCAAACATGGGTAAAGAATAAGTGGGATTAGGAAACATGACACAGTGAAGAATATCCAATCCTCGGCCTACTTTAGCTAATTCTAGGTGCATTTTGCGAAACTGAGGAGTTTGATAGCACCGATTTTCAATGACGAGTTTTTCGCCTTCAAGTTTCCCTTCTACATATCCTAATCCGTCGGGTAATTCATAGGGAGATAGGGACAAATATTGTTCCCAATGGGAGAGGATAACATCGGCTAATTGACTAATTAGGGGGTTAAGTTGGGGACGGATAGAAACAGGGGAAGTGTCTAACATACCGATTATTTTGGTAGTAATTGCTTATAATTAATGAGGAGTGCTACAAAGTATCGCACAATTTGAGAAGTCTCCAATTATAGCAGAAGTCAGAAGTCGTAGGGGCTTAATAATATTAAGCCCGTACAGAAGTCTTCAAGTAAAACTCGCTTGGGACAAGG
>DLXW01000301.1 GCA_003448685.1 Cyanothece sp. UBA12306 | reverse complement strand
ATGTAGTTAATTTACCAACGATCTGTTGGTAAATTAACTACATTATTAATATAATTCTCGAGGAGTTGATGGTAAGATTTTCCTGATGCTTCTTCTAAAACAACACCTGCTAAATTATAACCAAGAGTTGTATAAATATATTCGCTTCTCGGAATTGCTAATAGGGGTTTTGTTAATAAATTTTGTAACCCCCAAGCTAGAACAGTTTTATTTTGTTTACTTTCTACATATGAAGACTTAGGTTCAATCCTTCCCCAAAAATGATCGTAATTAGTAATCCCAGATTGATGACTTAATAGCTGGCGTAAAGTAATATGAGAACTAGATGGAGGTAGAGGAAGAGCAGCATATCCTTTTTTACAAGGATAAGTTTTATTGCCACTCAAGAGAGTTTGTGATTTAAAAGCACATTGGACGAGATAGGATTTAGGTATTTGATAGTTTGTCAACCAAGTCTCAATAGGAAAGTCTAAATTGACTATACCAGCACGGGCTAACTGGGTTGTAATAATTGCTGTGACTGGTTTTGCTAGAGAAGCCCAACGAAATAAAGTACGATTAGGATCAACAGGAATTTTTGATTCTAAATCTGCATAGCCATAACCTTTTAAGAAAACGATATCTTTATTTTTAACAATTCCTACTGCTAACCCAACAACTTGTTGTTCATTCATCAATTGACGCACAATACGATCAATTTCAGGAAAATCAATTGGCACAACTCTCTGAGGTCCCTCTTCTAACCACTCAATACGATCAATTTCAGGAGAATCATTGGGTGCAGGTTGCTCTTCTACCCACTGTAACTGACTAACTTCGTTATTTTCTTGATTCAACTTTTTCGATGGGTTAATCGGTTGATTTGAAGAATTATCAATAACCAAGCCATTCGGTGCTACTGCTAAATTGGGAAAAAATACAAATAAACTGATTAAGCTATGGATGATTGGATTTTTAAGTCGTTTTATCAAAATTTTAGTAACCCTCAAACGAAACAGTAAAAATCTCACACCTAGAATATGTATTTTACCAACTTGGAATAGCAATTATTAACATTTCACTTTGTATATATTAGTCGGGCTTTAATCTCAGAGCTAAGAGTGATGTGTTATTTAAACCTGGGGTTCAATACTTTCACCTTAGCTCTAGAGGGGTTCTTTAGCCCGACATTCAAAATAATTTGGAGAGTTCCTCTATGCTTATTCGAGCATAGAGGTAAAAGTTACAAGAACTCAACAATTATTCTTGGTCTTTCTTTTTAGATTTGGCAAGCTTACGTTTGAAGAAGCCACCAAATCCTAGAGCAGCACCAGCACCCAAGATGGTTAAGGGTTCAGGGACGGTACCAATGTTATCATCGCCATCATCGCCGTCGTCATCATTGCCGCCGTCGTCATCGTCTTCATCGTCATCACCGACAAGCTCGTTATCTCCCAAAGAACCTTGGATAGCAGTGGTATTAGAAGCGATCTCAGACTCTTGAGGAATAACAATAGTAGCTTGAGCAACTTTTGCCATACTAACAAGCAAGGTTAGCAGGGTAATGAGGACTAATTTCGGGTTGAGTTTATTCATATCGTGAAAACCAGTACAATAACATTGTTAAAACAGTAGACACTAATAAATATACTGAAGCAATGTTATTTTTTATGTAAACGCACGTATAACTTGGGAAACTTAGAAGTGTTACATTCAGCCCAATACTGTTCGGTTAAACCAAAAACCCTCGTTGTGACTGCGGGGGAGCACCGGAGCACCGGAGCGGGGGAGAAAACGGAAAATCCAACTCCGAAGCTCCGTTCTCCCGGCTCCCCTGCTTACCGTACCGAAAAGTCAAAATCCAAAACCTACGCAGTATTGCTTTACCCCTTACTTTTAGCTAATTTACGTTTGAAACCCGCACCAAAGGCAACTGCTGTCGCTGCTCCCAGGATGGTTAGAGGTTCGGGGACGGTTCCAGTGGAAGAAAAGGTAAGGGTTGAACTGGTTATATCTTGTACACCAGTTGCACCGAGGTCAGCGCCGTTCAAAGCATCAAGAAACGATTCGCTACCACCCAATAGTGACGTACTCAGTGCTAAAGCGGTGCTATCATTTTTAGAAGGGGCCAACCTTTTGCAAAAGCAGGGAGCGGGGAGCAGGGAGAGAGAAATCTATCAGTCAACTTTGACAACTGGATTTGGTATTAGGCTCCTAGCAATGCTTTTGAAGATTTTCCGAAATCTTCATGAATAATGCAGGCTAAATTGATGCTTCATCTTTAATGCCAGATTTGCTAGTAGTGGCTAGATAGATACCCAAGAAAATAATTGGAAAAGCAAGTATATTCCAAAAATCTAGTGTTTCTGCAAAAATGATCCCAGCCAAGATAGCACTCATGATAGGTTCAAGCAACAAGATAACAGTAACAATTCCTGAGGACAGCCATTTTAGAGTATATGCAATCAGTAAATGTATTAGCAATTGAGTAAAAGCCAGACCAAAGACAGTTAGCCATCCATTTAACGAAGAGGGTAGAAACCTTTCTTGATTGATTAAGAGAAAAGGGAAGACCACTATAGTACCGATCAGACAACAGTAGAAAATGATAGTTGTCGCGGAGAATTGATTTCTGAGTTGTTCTATGAGCAAGAAATAGATTGCAAAAAATAATGCAGAAACTAAAGCAATTCCATCACCTTGTATTTTGTTAGTGCCATAGAGAAAATCATCAACCCCAAGCACAATTGAGCCGATAATAGCGATTATCATGCCAATAATAAATTGACGATCAAATTTCTGAGTAAAGAATAGCCACCCTCCTAAAATTGTGAATAAGGGAGTGAAATTGTGCAGAAGTGCCGAGTTAGCAACACTTGTTTGAGTCAGGGATATTGCCCAAATTTGTTGTGCCAGTCCAAAACAGATGCCACTTCCAAGCAATAGTTTCAGTGTTCGAGGATTCAATCCTTGCCATCTGTTAAAGTCTGCATCTAAACCTTTTCTTACATTAAACAATCCATTCCACAACCCCAAAATTATTGTAGGAATCCAAAGACGGTGAAAGATGACAGCAGTAGCACTAATTTCGCTTTCACCTAACCGAATTAAAATAGGGACAAACCCAAATGTTAGTACCCCGATCGCCAAAGCTGCGATCGCCCTTATCTTTGGTTCGGCCAAAAACGATTGTTGTAATATTGTTAGTTTATTAATCATTAATCATCTTAACTTAGTTATTAATCAAGGACTTGGACAATTATCTCGAGTCAACCCCAACAGATGATCGATAATATTAGAGAATTAGTAATGCAAGCGATCGCCTAGATATTATCTTCTAAAACATCCTCAACCAAAAATGGACAATCTTGAGGGGCAATTAGTCCAGTTTTCTTGTTAAAATCTTGGGCCGCTTCTTGATAAATTTTAACCCAATTTTCCATTAATTTATTTTGAATTGAAGTTGATAAGTTCTTTTTCAGAAGAAGACGAAAATTGTATAATTCCCTATTCCAATGTTTTTCATTATATTGTTTCTCTTCATCCCAATAACGCAAACAAAGCAAATGTATAATAATCAGGATAGTATAAGAGCGACAAGTTTTATATTCACTCTTGCCCAACTCTTCAATCTCCTCTATTAAATGTTCTAAATCAAGCTCCTTGAATTTACCATCTCGAAGTAATTGAGCCTGTTTCTTTGACCAAAGATTAAAATCGATATCATATAGATTATTCATAAACTTTTTCACTTAATTAAATAAATCTATATTTTCATCAGCAATGGAAACTTACTCGTAACCTTACCAATTATTTGCTGAAAACTCACTAACCCAAAAGAACGACTATCACTACTTTCTGCTCGGTTTTCTCCCACTAAAAAACAATCTCCATTTTCCTCAACAAAAGCAACTCGCTTAATGATTCTTAGATCTTGCTGATGGGGATGTTTAGCCACCACTAAATCACCAATTTGGGGTAAACAATGGCGGTAGGCTTTTGTGTCAACCAGGACTTCTTCTCCAGCTTTGAGTAAGGGAAGCATAGAAGATCCCGTGACACAAAATCGTTGACGTAATCTCAACAACCAAAACAATAATTCTTGATTGTTGCACGTTGGGATCAACTTAATACCTACCATCTTAAACTACATAAATCTAACTAGCTTTGATCCAGGGTACATCACGTTTTTTAGTTTGCCAGAAAATCTTGTGAATTTCTTCTACAGCCATCATTAATTGGTGAGCATGAGCTTCGTTAACTTCTACTTTACAAGAAGAGCAAAGTTTAGCAGCCTTCCAAAAGATATCATGAATGTCAGGATATTCTTCTAAATGTACAGGCTTAAAGTAGTCAGTCCAGAGAATAAGTAAATCTTCTTTGGTTTTCTGGGCTTGCTCTTCCTTAATCGCAATATAGCGAGATAGAGTGTTGTGATAAGCAACGGTAGCTTTTCTATCCTCAGCAGGAGGCATATTAGCTTCTAAATCTGCGATTTTCTTGGTCATAGAATATACTGCTTCGGCGTAAATACGAGCAGAAGCGGGGTCATAAACACCGCAAGGACCATCGCAGTGAGCGCTAACCTCTGGTGCGGGGAACCATTGTCTAATCTGAGTAGCAATTCTGTTGAGCATAGCTTTGAATAAGATGTACTATCTTTATATAATTATTGTCTGATATTAGGGCCTACCATGACAAGCAATTAATCGATAATTCTTCAAGGCTTAAGACTTTCTAAAAAAAAGTCCAATTTCTCCAAATTGTGCGTTATACAAAACAGTATTGTTCCAATCCATAATTATGCACGAACTAGGAATTACTCAAAATATTGTAGCGATTGTGACTGAACAAGCCCAAGGCATACCCGTTAAGCGAGTTACTTTGGAAATTGGACAACTATCGGCAATTATGGGGGATTCTATTCGCTTTTGTTTTGATATTTGTTGTCAAGGCACGGTATTAGAAGGAGCAACCTTAGAAATTATTGAAATTCCAGGGAGGGGAAAATGTCGAGACTGTGGTCAAGAAATTGCCCTAGATCAACCTTTTGGAACCTGCGATCGCTGTGGCAGTATTAAACTAGATATTATTCAAGGACAAGAGTTAAAAATCAAAGAAATGGAGATGGACGAAATATGTGTGTAACTTGTGGTTGTTCTGATGATAGTCAAGTCACTGTAACTGATGTTCAAACAGGGATAAAAAAAGCTATTAATGATCATTCCCATACCCATACTTTACCCGATGGAAGGGTCATTACCCATTCCCATGATCATGGAGATCATCACAACCATAATCATCATAACCATGCCTCAACAGAGACAGCCCAAATTCATGCAAAAATGCACGGAACGACCATTAGTTTAGAACAAAGTATACTGAGAAAAAATGACTTGATTGCTGCCCAAAATCGTGGTTGGTTTAAAGGAAGGAATATTCTGGCATTAAATCTAGTAAGTTCCCCAGGTTCAGGAAAAACTACCCTCTTAACTCGAACTATTAAAGATTTAAAAGATCGCATCAATATTAATGTAATTGAAGGGGATCAAGAAACCGCTAATGATGCCCAGAGAATTAGAGAAACTGGCTGTCAAGTGATTCAAATTAATACGGGTACAGGCTGTCATTTAGAAGCCGATATGGTGGAAAAAGGTTACAGTCAATTAAATCTCCCAACCAACTCCATTTTAATGATAGAAAATGTGGGTAATTTAGTTTGTCCTGCACTGTTTGATTTGGGAGAATATGCTAAGGTTGCTATCCTTTCTGTCACAGAAGGAGAAGACAAACCCCTTAAATATCCCCATATGTTTCGGGAAAGTGACATCATGATTTTAACTAAAATTGATCTCCTTCCCCACCTTCAATTTGATGTAGATCGCTGTTTAGAATATGCTAAGCAAGTTAACCCTAATATTCAAATTTTTCAAGTTTCTTCAACGACAGGAGAAGGATTAAATAATTGGTATAATTGGTTAGAGAAAACCTTATCATTATTTTAAGTAGTTAGGCATAATTAAACTCAAAATTAGAAAAGTTCGTAGTGGGTGCTTCAGCCCCATTTTAGCCCTAAAAGACTCACTACGAACGTTCCCGTATTACCCGATAAGCTGTTAAGCATTCAAATGACATAATAATCATGCTCTTATTTATTTTATGGATGCTGATACCTTAGAACGAGGAATAGAAAAACGAAAAGACCATATTTTTCGTAATATAGAAGGTCACTTTTCTAATGATACACCAACTAATCGGAAATGTTTAATTGATACAGCATTAAACTTAGATAATTATCTAGGAAAAGACAAATGGGGAAATCATTGGTATGCTAAAAATAACAGAAATGGTCAACAAATTTGGGTACAAGTTAGGAAAGGAGAAATTATTAATGGCGGTATCAATAATAATCCTCGTTTATGGAATTCATTAACAGGCTTTTCTAGACTATCACCTTGATAATGGAGACAAGTTCATGAATAAATTAACAGAGAAACAAGCCTATCTAGCAATGATAGAATTTTTAGACTATTATTATGAACAAACACAATCTGATGAAGTAGGGGAACTTTTAGGTAGTTTACAGTTACTAGAAGATGGAAAACCTGCTGATCCCGCAATGTGGAAAGATTGGTTAAAATCAATTGAAAAGGTTAACCTAGAAATAGCTAAAACCTGAAAAAAAATGACATTAAGGTAGTATCAAAAGCAGTGAAATTAATGTGAACGATCACCTTTAAGAAGTTCTTGCAGTCTTTCTTGTTGGGTAGATAAAGGAATATCTGTATCAAAATAGATAGCATGAGGTCTTTCCCGTTCAGTAAATTCTTTCCATGCTTCTTGATCATCTCTGTGGGATAAGACGTATGCCTTGAGTTCATGAAGACTCATTGCTTTAAAATTAGGTTGCGGTGACATCATATCTCCATTGTCCTTGTTGAAAAATAGTAATCTCGATATTTCCTAATTCCCCTGCAATGATAAATATCTCTTTTCTTGTTTCATCATATCGAATTAATTGAATTGGCTGATAAAAATTAGAGAATATTTGGCAGAGGACTAGGCATTTGAACAATTGTGATTCTGTTGGCATTATAGCTTCATTTTAAGACAAACTTAAGCTGTAAAATATTTAGCCACAGGATGATAGGTAATAATGGCAGTGGTAGACTGTTCAGGATAGATTTGTTCACTCTCATCCATATACATATTAATGCGATCGCAGCCCATTATTTCTAATTGCTTGTATTGATCTTGGATATTGGGACAAGCAGGATACCCGAAGCTGTAACGGGAACCTTGATAATGTTGTTGTAGCATTTCTCGAATATTATCAGGTTCTTTGTCTCCAAATCCTAATTCTTGGCGTATTTTAGAATGTGTCCATTCTGCTAAAGCTTCTGCGGTTTGAACTGCCATGCCATGATAATAGAGATAATTGGTGTAATCGTTAGCAGCAAAGAGTTTTTGGGCATATTCTGTGGCAATTTCTCCTACTGTAACTGCTTGCATCGGAAAAACATCAGTTAAACCAGATTCTTTGGGGCTAAAGAAATCTGCAATACACAAGCGACGGCTAGATTTTTGGCGAGGAAATTCTATTGTCCAAATGGGATCAGTATTTTCGGGGATTTTATTGTTAGAATTTTGAACAATTTCGGGATCATAAACTAACAAACTATTCCCTTGGGACTGACAAGGAAAATAACCGTAAATCACCGTGGGATGTAACAGATTATCGGTGATAACTTTTTGCTTCCATTCTTCTAAAATAGGATAGACTTTTTCTGCTAAGAATTGATCGTATTCTTCTCGTGACTGTTCTTTTGGTTTACGGAATTGCCATTGACCTGCAATTAATGCCTGTAAATCTAGATACCAGAAAAGTTCATTTAAGTCAAATTGCTCTGGTTTTAAAATTTTGGTTCCCCAGAAAGGAGGAGTTGCTCGATCAATTAGTTTTACTGATTCCGAACGTTTTGTATCAATTACTTTTGGAGTTTCTTCTGATGTAGAAGATTTGCCATTTTTTTCTAATGCTTTAGCGGCTGCTTTTTCTGCCCTTTCCTCTTGGAATAAGCTATTATTACTGTTAAATTCTCCTAAGAAACCTTGAAAATCATCCCAGTTTTTCGCAGATTTTGCTGGCATTAATTTGTCCATAAAGTGCAAATCAGAAAAAGCATCCCTTCCATAGACAACTTTTCCTTTGTAGACATTTTGACAATCTTCATGAACAAATTTAGGGGTTAATGCTGCACCACCTAAAATAACTGGAACACTAATTCCCCGTTCATTAAATGCTTCTAAATTATCCTTCATAAAAGCGGTTGATTTCACCAATAAACCACTCATGGCGATGCAGTCTGCTTTGTTTTCTTCGTAAGCTTGAATAATGTTTTCTACGGGTTGTTTAATACCTAAATTGATGACCTTGTAACCATTGTTGGATAAGATGATATCTACTAGGTTTTTCCCAATATCATGAACATCCCCTTTAACTGTTGCGATCAGAAAAATACCTTTACCACTATCATCAGCATCTTCTTTATCCATCAAAGGTTCTAGGTAAGCAACAGCAGCTTTCATAGTTTGGGCAGATTGTAATACGAAAGGTAATTGCATTTGTCCTGAACCAAATAACTCACCGACTACCTTCATTCCATCAAGGAGGAAAACATTAATAATATCGAGGGGAGGATATTGTTTTAATGCTAGTTCTAATGCTTCTTCTAATCCTAACCTTTCCCCATCAATAATATGTTGTTTCAGTCGTTCTTCAATAGGTAAGTTAGCCGTTTGTGAAGCATCTTTTTTGGTGGTTTTCCCAGCAAATACCTCCGTTAATTTAGCTAGGGGATCATAGGTGCAAATATCCCCATCAAATTCCCGCAAATCATAGATTAAATCTCGACAAATTTTTTGATATTCGGGTTCAATTTTTGCTAGGGGTAAAATCTTACTTGCACTAACAATTGCCCCATCTAAACCTACTTGCATTGCTTCGTACAAGAACACTGAATTGAGAACTTGTCTCGCTGCAGGATTTAAACCAAAAGAAATATTAGAAACCCCCAATAAAATATGGCATCCAGGCAATTCTTCTCGAATACGACGAATAGATTCAATGGTTGCTTTTCCATTTTCCCTGTCTTCTTCGATCCCTGTCGAAATGGGCAAAGCTAGGGTATCAAAAAAGATTTCATGGGCAGGAATACCATATTCTATTGCTGCATTATAAGCGCGTTTGGCAATCTCAAATTTTTTATCTGCGGTGCGTCCCATTCCCTCTTCATCGATGGTTCCTATGACTATTCCTGCACCATATTTTTTAGCTAATTCCAATACTTTAATAAAGCGTTCTTCTCCGTCTTCGTAGTTAGTAGAATTGAGGATACATTTACCACCAGCAACCTTTAAACCTGATTCCATTTTCTGCCATTCAGTTGAATCTAGCATCAAAGGTAAGGTGATATTATTAACCAGACGGGAAGCCAATTCGTGCATATCTCGCACCCCATCCCGTCCTACATAATCTACGTTAACATCAAGGACGTGCGCTCCTTCTTTTACTTGAGATTTGGCTAAAGAAACCAAACTATCCCAGTCTTCTTTATTCAATAAATTGCGGCATTTCTTAGAACCACTGGCGTTTAATCTTTCACCGACAATCAAGAAAGAATTATCTTGAATATAGGGTTGTGTGCTATAAATAGAAGCAGCAGAAGGTTCATAAACTGGTTGACGTTCTTTGGGTTTTAACTCTTGGGAAAGTTCTGATAATGATTTAATATGATCGGGACGGGTTCCACAACATCCCCCAATAATTTGCACTCCTAAATCTTCGATAAAGTGCATTAACGCCATTTTTAATTCAATTGGAGTTAAGCGATAATGTGCTTGTCCCCCCACATTTTCTGGTAAACCTGCATTAGGAATACACGAAACGATAAAGGGGGAATGTTCTGATAAATATTTAATATGTTCCTTCATCTGTTCGGGACCCGTGGCACAATTGAGTCCCAAAATATCAATATTATAGGGTTCTAAAATAGCTACTGCTGCACTAATTTCTGTCCCCACTAACATGGTTCCCATCGTTTCCATTGTAATTGAAACCATAATAGGTAAACGATTACCTTTTTTCTCAAATACTTCTTCAACTGCGTTTAAAGCTGACTTAATTTGTAATACATCCTGACAGGTTTCAATAATTAATAAATCTGCACCACCATCGTATAAACCTTCTGCTTGTTCAACGTAGGCATCTTTTAGGATATCAAAGTCAATATGTCCGAGGGTTGGTAATTTAGTCCCAGGTCCCATAGAACCCGCCACAAAACGAGGTTTTTCGGGGGTAGAATATTCTTGGGCTAGTTGTTTGGCAATTTCCGTGGCTTTTTTGTTGAGATAATAAGCTTGATCTGCTAAATCGTATTCTGCTAGAACTATCGAAGTCCCCCCAAAGGTGTCAGTTTCGATGACATCTGCACCCACATCCAAAAACCCTCTATGCACCTTCTCCACTGCTGTTGGATTAGTATGGACAAGATATTCATTGCATCCTTCATATTCGGGGCCACCAAAGTCTTCTGCAGTTAAATTTTGGGTTTGTAATGAGGTTCCTGTCGCACCATCAAAGACGAGTACAGGGCGTTTAGGACTTTGGAGGTAGTTGAGAAAGGTACTGTTCATAAGGAGTTTGAGACAATAGCAGATATGATTCGAGTTCTATTATAAAAAAAATCTTACATTAAGGAAAGCCTTTACCAACGCTCTATCTGTAAATCGTCTATAGTTAATCAAGTTAATTTTGACATCCTCCCATTGAGAAGTTCTCAAGTCCTAGATCAAACATCAAGAAAAGCCGTCGTAGAACGACGGGGTTTTAAACCCAATTTTCTGATAAGTTAATTTCCGTTATGGTACAGCTAACCGAAAACATCACAGATGCAGAATTACTGCAAATGAGCCTAAAAAACCCTGAATTACGCTTTGAACGTAATGCTGATGGAACTTTAGTCACTATGCCACCTCTTGGACGAATTTCAGGAAACAGAGAAGCTAAGGTAATCACTTATCTGTTAAATTGGGTAGAAAAGCAGGATTTAGGGGAGGTTTTTAGTTCTGGTACGGGGTTTAAGTTAGCTAATAGTGCAGTCTTTCTTAAGATTATTTTATCATAATGTCGTCA
>DLXW01000354.1:16222-31242 GCA_003448685.1 Cyanothece sp. UBA12306 | reverse complement strand
CCTTAAACAAAACTAGCATTAAAAAAGACTTAAAATAGAGAATAAGAATCATCAGGCTTTTAATTCTTCATTCTGCATTCTAAATTCTGCATTCTAAATTCTAGGTTCAGGAATAGAAATATCCACGGTTGTTATATTTTTTCCTAAACCTGTTAGTGGAGGTTGAATTTCTTCGTTATTACCCACAACTAAAGTTACCATGCGCTCAGGAACAAGATATTTTTGAGCAACCCGTTGGATATCCTCAACAGTAGTTGCTTTGACTCCCTGTTGATATTTAAAAATAAAATCTTTGGGGTAATCATAATATTCATAAATCATCAAACGTGATAAAGTTTGACTGGGATTCTCAAATTTAAAAACAAAAGAATTGAGAATCGACTCTTTAGCACGGATTAATTCTTCTTCTCTAATAGGATTTGCACGTATTTTCTCAATTTCTTGCATCATCGATTCAATGAAGGAAACTGTTGTTTGAGAACGAGTTTGTCCCCCCCCAGCAAACAAACCTGGATAGTCATAACTTGCTCTCCAAAGTCCATAAACAGAATAAGCTAACCCTCGGCGCGATCGCACTTCATTATATAATCTTCCCCCAAAACCATTCATTATCCCATTTAAAACACTCAAAGCAGGATAATCAGGACTATTTAATTCTCCCCCTAAATGTCCTAACAAAATACTGCTCTGACTCAATTGGGGTTGATTAACAAAAAACAGTCCTTGCTCAAATTTTTGGGTAGCAGAAGGGACAGAAATCTCGGGTTTAGGTGTTGAGGTTTTCCAGTTGCCAAAGTTTTCGGCGATCAAGTCTTTGACAATTTTAGGGTCAAAATCCCCCACAATTCCCAAAATTATGCCATCAGGGCGATAATATTTTTGATGAAAGGCGATCAAGTCCTCACGGGAAATAGTATTAATGGTGTTATATTCTTCTGTTCGTGCATAGGGACTGGTTTCTCCATAGATTAATTTACGAAATTCTCGGCGAGCAATATTCTTGGGATCATCATTACGTCGAGCAATTGCCCCTTTTTGTCCAGTTTTGGCCAATTCAAGTTGTTTTGGAGCAAAAGCTGGTTCGCGAAGAACCTCAGCAAACAAATTAAAGACGGTTGGCAGATCTTCGCTAAGACTGCTAAAAGCTGCGTTACCCGAGATTTGACTAATACTGGTTTCTACCTGTGCTGCACGTTGTTCTAGCAATTCATTCAATTGATCAGAGGGATGTGTTTTGGTTCCTCCAGTGCGCATAACGGTTCCTGTCACTTCTGCTAACCCAACCTGTTGGGAGGGTTCGAGACGTGAACCTGTGCGAATAATTGCGGTTCCATTGACTAGGGGTAGATTATGATCTTCCATCAAATAGACAACCATCCCATTGTCTAATTCGTTGCGTTCATAATCAGGAATTTTAATTTCACCAAGGGGAGGAAACTCTAGATCGGTGTAGTGTCTTGGAGTTTGGGCGATCGCCGGTGAACGAAATATTAATACCAAGATTGTGGTAATCAGTAGTAAGCTAAGCCAGCGTAGACGTTTTAATAGATTGTTTGGAGTCATAAATAGTTTCAGTAATATTTTTGATTCACCTGTTTTATATTAATCTACTCATTCATCAACTTGCTGCCATTGGATTACCTTTATAAAAACTACTTCTCAACTTCTGAACTTGCAGACTTGGTTAATTACCCTCCTAATTTATATTTACCGATTTCTAATAAGTCTCTGGTTCCTGTTATTCCTTGTCCCATAAATAATAATAGAGCAACACAATTCAAAATAATGTGTATATTGCGCCAAAGGTTCTTTCTATCTTGATAAATATCTTCAATAATTGCCAGGGAAAAAACCATGAGTAGAGCTGCTAAAATACCGTAATAAAAATGGGATATATACCATTCATTACCCCTCCTAAAAACCCCATCTTGAAAACCTAAAATTACCAAGCCCATTCCGGTTAAAGTTGCAAAAATACCTCGCCAATGTTTTTGTCTAGTTCGATGCAGAATTACTAAGGAAGTAATAGTTAAAATAAACATAAATAAAATAAAAATAACTAATAATAAATTTTCAGATAATAACTGTTTTTTAAGAATATTTTCGCCGATAGGACGAGCCAACCCTACTAAGGTAACGCCAACAACTGCATTGGACAACCAACGTCCTATTTCAACGTGTTCTCGTCCCACTATTGGAGGAATCTTGCTTTTAGTTCCCTGGGCATTTTGTAAGCGTCTTTGACGAGTTTGCCAAGCAAAATAAGAGACAATACCAATCAAAGGGAAAACTACAACAACAGCAATTACTGGATGAATAATTAGTAAAAAATCAACGGGTTTCATTGCTTATCAAACCTCTTTAGTCTAATTTTAGATTAATTTAGGATAGTCAGTAATAATTAATTTTAGCTGAGAAAATGTTGAGAAATCAATGATTATCATTAAAATAATCTAGTTACTTGGCTGAATTAGGCATTACATCGGGTAGAGATCGCTTAACTCTATAAAGCCAAATTAATCCCCAAATTCCTAAAGCTATCAGCACCAGACTAATTACCTGTGCTATTCTCAAAGGACCTAGCATTAAACTGTCTGTGCGTAACCCTTCTATCCAAAATCTTCCGCAACTATAGGCAATTAAATAAACTAAAGATAAAGTGCCTACTTTAAGGCGATTATAGTGTTTTAATCCCCAAAAGAATATACTCAATAATAAAACAAAAACTAAAATATTCCAAATAGATTCATACAAAAAAGTTGGATGAAAATATTCTTGATCAATATAATTAAAAGGGCGGCGACTAACAGGAATATAAAGTTTCCACGGTAAATTAGTTGGTGCGCCAAAAGCTTCTGAATTAAAGAAGTTACCCCATCTTCCGATCGCCTGTCCTAATGCCAAAGAGGGAACAATCAAATCCGCTAATTGCCACACAGAAACCTGATTAAGACGAGCAAAAATAATGGCCGCTAAGGTTCCACCCAAAATCGCTCCATGAATAGCAATTCCTCCTTTCCAAATAGCTAGAATATCCCCTGGATTTTGACTATATTCTTGCCATTCAAAAATCACATAATACAGCCTAGCACAAGGAATAGCAGCAATGACTAGCCAAATAGTCAAATCAGCCACTAAATCAGGATTTACCTGACGTTTTTTAGCCAACCATTGAGATAAAGTAACTCCAATTAATACGGCCGAAGAAATCAATAAACCGTACCAACGAATTACCAAAGGGCCTATCTCAAAGACAACAGGTCCGGGGGATTGAAATTGAAACCCCAACAAAAACATAAACTCCTCGCCTAGATTATTCATAATTCATATCTTACTTCCATTCTGGATGAGGTTCAACCAAGACACAAGAGCCAAACTGATTAATTTGATTAATCATTTCGTATAAGCGTCCTAAATTTCGTTGATTAAAATGGAAAATCAAACGAGGTAAAGCTTCAGTTTCATCTCCTTTTTCCCGAGGTAATGCGCCACTTTTTTCAATTTTACCCTTAACTAGAATATCAGCATATTGTTCATTTAGTTGTTCTACTTGTTCATCAGAAAGTTCTAAATTAAGACGCATGACAAACAAATCTCCTACATAACGGCTAGAATGATAAACACAATAAAAATTACGAATTACATTACAAGCTTGGGCTAAACTATCAGTAATAGTATAAAGACTAAAATCTTCTTTACTAATTAATCCCCGTGACAATAAATTATGATAATTATGCTCATTCCAAGTTTTCCAATAATCTCCTCCAGGTTCATCAATTAACACCAAAGGACAAGGGCCATAACGTCCAGTTTGACACAGGGTAAGGGTTTCAAAAGCTTCATCTTGAGTGCCAAATCCTCCCGCAAATAAAGCCACTGCGTCACTTTCTCGTAAAAAGAACAATTTTCTCGTGAAAAAGTATTTAAAATTGATTAATTTAGTATCCCCAGTAATAAATGGGTTACTATCTTGCTCAAAGGGTAATTGAATATTCAGACCAAAGGAATGTTCTCTTCCTGCTCCTTCGTTTCCTGCTTGCATGATACCTCCTCCTGCACCAGTAAGCACCATAAAACCAAATTGGGTAATAGCTCGAGCAAATTCAACGGCGAGGCGATATTCTGAACTTTGGGGAGAAAGACGAGATGAACCAAAAATAGTTACCTTGCGGATGTGGCGATAATGATAAAAAGTCTGAAACCCCTTTTCTAAGTCTTCTAAAGCTGTGGTTAAAATTTTCCAGTCCAGGCGATCAATTTCTTCTCCAGCTATTCTTAGTAAAACTGATAATCCTCGTTCAATTAGTTTCCCATATCGATGCTCTGGCAATTGTTCGATTAACTCCCCTAACTCCTCAGCTAAGGAATACTCTAGATTATTTTTCGATAAAGTCATGATTTTGTATTAAAGGATACTTCTATTCTATCCATAATGTATTTATTATAGAGTTGTCTGCGTTTTGTTCAATACAATCAGCAAAATTTACAACTCTTAATCAATAATTTAACTTTTATTTAACCTAGCTAAGGCATAGGATTAATTTGTCTGCCAAGCTATCTCACTCAAGACATCATAGGTAATTAGTTTAGAATTGATCTAAAGCTTTTTTTATTAACATATTCCTTTTTAGCATTGGCCTTTATTTAATAAATTCTTTCCTAATAAATTGAAATTTTAATCAAGAAACATTTGACTAAAATAATATGAACAATTGTCCAATTTGTTCCGGCAAAATCCTCCGTCATATCAATCAAAACCAAATCTATTGGTATTGTTGTTATTGTCGTCAAACTGTTCCAAATTTAGCCCAGATTTCAATATCTAGAAAAAATCTTCCCTTGCCAATCTCAAAAACCAATCTATCAATTCCCATCAAAATGACTGTTTGAAACAATCAATAGTCAATGGTGGATAAGCAATAAGTGATAATGAAGTCCTAGTCTGTTGTAGAAGAGAGAGGATTATGATATGGTCGAGTAGATGGCCAACTCGTAATCTGTTGAAAAATTAGGTTGAGATCATAGTAATAGTTACCAATCAGGCCCGATAGCTAACATGGCAAATTCTCTCAACCTTAAAGCAAGATACAGGTAACTAGAGTCAGTTAATTTGCTCAGATCAAGAATGTGAAGCCTATGGATTTCCTGGTGCTAGGTCAACTCCTAGCTGGACTTGTGCTGTTAGTAATTGGTGCAGAAATGTTAGTTAAGGGAGCTTCTAACCTGGCTGTTAGTTTAGGAGTTTCCCCTTTGGTGATTGGACTAACCATTGTTGCCTACGGGACAAGTTCACCAGAGATGGCCGTGGCAATTCAATCAAGTTTTGCCGGAAAAGCTGGTATCGCACTAGGGAATGTCATAGGTAGCAATATTTTCAATGTCTTAGTGATTTTAGGGTTATCTGCCTTAGCCATGCCTTTAATGGTTGATCAACAGTTGATTCGTCTTGATGTACCCATTATGATTGGTATTTCTTGCCTGACCCTATTTTTTGGAATTGATGGCTTGATTAGTCGCTCTGATGGCATTGTACTGTTGCTAGGTGGTATTATTTATACTGGATTTTTAATTTATCAAGGTTCAAAACAAGATAACCAAAACAAAGAAGCCGGATCTGAATCGGTCATTGGTTTATCAAAATTGCAATGGGTCAATAACATAGGATTAATCTTAGGAGGAACCGGACTATTAGTTCTGGGTTCTCGTTGGTTAGTTCTAAGTTCCATTAGCATTGCGCGGACTATTGGAGTGAGTGAATTAGTGATCGGATTGACTATTGTTGCTGCAGGAACTTCTTTACCGGAATTAGCCACTTCAATTATAGCAACTTTAAAAGGTGAACGAGATATTGCTGTTGGTAATGTTATTGGCAGTAATATATTTAATATTTTGGCAGTATTAGCCATATCGAGCATTTTTGCTCCCAACGGAATTCCTGTAGAAAATGCAGCAATTGGATTTGATTTACCAGTGATGATTGCTATTGCCATTGCTTGTTTACCAATTTTTTTTACAGGCAATATCATTAATCGTTGGGAAGGATTTCTTTTTATTAGTTATTACATTGCCTATACTACCTATTTAATTTTGCGTTCCACAGAACACGACAGTTTACCTATATTTAGCAATGTTATGTTACTATTCGTGATTCCAATTACAGTAATAACCCTAATCATAGTAACCTTACATAGTCTAAAGAAAAAATCCCAAAAATAAGATAAGTCTAGGATTTAAACCAGAGAAAGAGAAATTTTAATCACCATTATTGCTCACAAGAAAATATCACAGGCTTTAATTTTGTTTTTTAAAAATATGATTAATTCTCAGGAAACTCTAATGGTAAGTTGGATTTTTTATCAAGAAATATAAAGGGATTGATAAAATGGAGTAATTAGTCAGTAAATTACCCTAAAATATTCGTTAAGGAGTTAATCTTATCCATCAAATGATGACCTATACCATTGACTTAAATACGATTGGTAAGATCACAGATGAACAGTTTTATCAACTTTGTCGTCAAAATCCTGATGTCAAATTAGAAAAAACTGCCCAAGGGGAATTAATTATTATGTCGCCTACCGGGGGAGAAACAGGGAACATAAATTCAGAAATTAATGCCGAATTTGTTATCTGGAATCGCCAATATAAATTAGGCAAAATTTTTGATTCTTCAACTTGTTTTAAGCTGACCAATGGCTCAAATCTTTCTCCTGATGTAGCGTGGATTGAATTAAATCGCTGGTTGAAACTATCAAAGGAAGAACGAGAGAAATTTCCCCCCATTGTTCCCGACTTTGTTCTAGAGTTAATGTCCCGAAGTGACTCGTTAATAAAAGCTCAAAAAAAGATGGAAGAATATCAAAATAATGGCGTAAAATTAGGGTGGTTAATCAATCGCCAAGCTCAAACCGTCGAAATCTATCGTCAAGGACAAAAAAAAGAAATTTTAACTTCTCCTCAATTCCTATTAGGAGAAAATATTCTGCCTCAATTTAGATTGGATTTAGCCATAGTTTGGTAAGACAGGGTGAATTTGGGTTACTTAGACAATCTGTTGCTCCTAGTAGGCAATAGGTTAAGCTGTTAATTATCTAAATTGATAGTGAAGACTGAGAGAGGGGGAAATGTCAGAAAAAAAACAAACATCAGAGCAAACTATCCAACAACTGCAAGAAGAAATTGCGATCCTAAAAGCAGCGCGAAAAAAGACCCAAAAAATACAACAAGAATTACAAGAAAGTAAAGAAAGATGGCAATTAGTCATCCAAGGAAGTAATGAAGGAATTTGGGATTGGAATCTCAGAACAAACGAACTTTTTATTTCACCTCGCTGGAAAGAAATGTTAGGGTATCAAGACCAAGAATTACCCAACCATATTGATACTTGGAAACAATTATTACATCCTCAAGATGTGGAACGAGTAATGACAGCAGTACAATCCCATCTTGACGGAAAAACCAAGCATTATAACATTGAATTTCGACTCAGATGTCAAGATGATAGTTATAAATGGATTTTATCAAAGGGCCAAGCTTTGTGGGATCAAACAGGTAAGGCGATCCGCATGGTGGGTTCCCACAGTGATATTAGTGGAAGAAAAGAAGAACAAATCTTGCTACGTTCTCTGATTGATTGTATTCCTGACCTCATCTTTTGTAAAGATGTCCAAGGAATATATAAAATCTGTAACAATGCCTTTGAAACCTTTGTGGGAAAAACCAGTCAAAACATCATCGGTAAAACTGATTTTGAGCTTTTTCCCCCAGAAGAAGCCCTATTTTTTCGGGAACACGATCGCCTGATGATCGAAAAAAAACAGCCCCATCGTAATGAAGAATGGATTACCTATCCCGATGGTAGCCGCCGTCTTTTAGACACCCTAAAAACCCCTTTTTGTTGTCCTGATGGTAACTTAATGGGGGTGATTGGTATTAGTCGAGATATTACCGATCGCAAACAAAAAGAAAACACCGTCAAAAAACAAGCCAAACGGGATAGTTTACTCAGCAGCATTGCCAGACAATTAATCGATCAAGACTTTAATACAGCCGTTAACTTTACCTTAGAAGCTTTGGGTCATTTTACCGACGGCGATCGCGGTTATATTATCCGCTATTCCCCTGGACAACGCTTCTGGAATATGACCCATGAATGGTGTAACTATAACATTCCCTCAACCCTAGAACAGTCCCAAAATATCCCCGTAGAATATTTGCCTTGGTTCTCACGACAACTCCTTCACGGCCATCCCGTTCGGGTTAACTCCCTTCAAGATCTTCCCTCCCAAGCTATGGCTGAACGGGTAGTATTTAAAAATAGTCTGAACCCTACCTTAGTGGTGGTTCCCATGGTTGCAGCCGGACAAACAGTCGGTTATTTAGGTTTTGATGGCAAACCGACCAAAAACTGGACCCAAGAAGAGGTGAACCTCTTAAAATTGGTGGGAGAATTTATGGCGATCGCCCAAGCGAGATCCCAAGCAGAAGATGATCGCAGAGAGTCTGAAGCAAGATTTGCTGGCATTTTAGATAATGCCAATGAAGCTATTATTTCTATCAATGAACAGCAAAATATTACCCTATTTAACCATGCAGCCGAACAAATATTTGGTTATCAAGCTTCAGAAGTTTTAGGACAACCCTTTAGCTTACTGATTCCCCACCGTTTTCAAGATAATCACCAGCAACACATCGAAGACTTTAGTAAATGTCCAGAAACAGCGCGACAGATGGGACTGCGTCGCCCCGTTTTTGGTCGTCATCAAGATGGTCAGGAATTTTTAGCAGAAGTCTCCATTTCTAAAATTCAACTCAAGGGCAGACAATTATTTACCGCTATTGTCAGGGATATTACCCAACGCAAACAAGCCGAAGAAGCCTTAAAACAGGCAAAAGAAGCCGCAGATGCAGCCAACCGCGCTAAAAGTGAATTTTTGGCCAGTATGAGTCATGAATTGCGTACTCCCCTCAATGCTATTTTAGGCTTTACCCAAGTGATGCAACGCGATCGCACCCTTAATCAAGAACAACAACAAAATATCGCCATTATCTCCCGTAGTGGGGAACATCTTCTCGAGTTAATTAATGACATCCTAGAGATGTCCAAAATTGAAGCTGGACGTACTACTTTTCATGGTAATAGCTTCGACCTCTATCGGTTATTAGATAACCTAGAAGCCATGTTACGTTTAAAAGTTCAAGAAAAAGGATTACAACTTATCTTTGAAAAGACTTCGGATGTTCCCCAATATATAGAAACCGACGAAGGCAAATTACGGCAAGTTTTAATTAATTTATTGGGTAACGCGATCAAATTCACTGAAGAAGGAGGAGTTACCCTGCGGGTGAAATCAGAATCAGAAGTCACCAAGTCGGAAGTAATACGGGAGTCACAGGGGATAGTTATTACTTTTGAAGTCGAGGATAGCGGCCCCGGTATTGCCCCCGAAGAACTCGATCAACTATTTGCTGCTTTTGGCCAGACAGAAACGGGTCGTCAAGCCAGCGAAGGGACGGGTTTAGGGTTACCCATTAGTAGCAAGTTTGTCGAATTGATGGGTGGAGAGATTAATGTTAGTAGTGTACTGGGACAGGGCAGTTTATTCTCCTTTACCATCAAAGCCCAATTGACTAACTCCAAGGCGATTAAAAACACAAAACCCATTAAAAAAGTGACAGGTTTATCCCCTGGACAACCTAAATATCGTATTCTGGCAGTAGACGATCGCGTAGAAAGTCGTTTATTGTTAGTTAAATTACTTTCATCTATGGGGTTTGAGGTACGTCAAGCGAGTAATGGTCAAGAAGCCATTGAGATCTGGGAAGCTTGGGAACCCCATCTGATTTGGATGGACATGAGAATGCCTGTGATCGATGGTTATAAAGCTACTCAGCGCATCAAAGCTACCACCAAGGGTCAGGCCACAGTTATCATTGCTTTAACAGCTAGTGCCTTTGAAGAAGAACGGAATATGGTGTTATCAGCCGGATGCGATGATTTTATGCGCAAACCCTTCCGAGAAGAGATACTTTGGCAAAAAATATCTGAACATCTTGGAGTAAGTTATATTTATGATTATGTGGGAAACTTAGAGCAAACAGCTATACATGGTGTAACAGAGGAAAACAACCATAATTCTCATAATGTATCCCAAATTTTATCTCAGATGCCCCTTGAGTGGATTGGTCAACTTCACCAAGCCGCCATAGAATGCAGCGATGATGGAATACTCGAGTTAATCACTCAAATCCCTCGGGAAAGTGAACCTTTGGCCATAGTTCTTCGGGATTGGGCTAACGACTTTTTCTTTGAACAAATTCTTGAATTAACCCAACAATTCCTTGTTCTAATCAAGGAAGAAGAACAACCTTTTGGCTAAAAAATCAAATCGACAAACATAGCTAAAATAGTAAGCTGGTTGACTTAAGATTAGATTCTTGTCTTGATTTTGTTGGCTTTGTCTTGTTTTCTAAGGAAGAAGAATTATCTTGATAAACCGCTAGATTGAACCAAAAAGTTGTACCTATTCCTACTTGACTAATAAGATGAATATGACTATTGTGTTTATCAATAATATTCTTGACAATAGATAGTCCTAATCCTGTTCCTTCTAAAGTATGGACTCGGTTTTCTACTCTGAAAAAACGATCAAAAATTGCTTCTTTATCTTCAGGATCAATGCCAATTCCCGTATCAGAAATTTCTATTCTTACTTGTTTTTTATTAGGAGAATTTTGAGAATCTTCTTCAATCTGATAGGCTCTTAGGACGATTTTCCCCCCTGGTTCCGTAAATTTTAAGCTATTACCCACCAAATTAGTAAGCACCTGTAATAAAAGATCATAATGACCTAATACTGGGGGCAAATTCTGTTCTAATTCTCTATTTAACTCTAATCCTTTATCTTTAGAATTAAGTTGATAAGTACGTAAAGTTTGTTCAATAACTTGTGCTAAATCAACCCGATCAAGATGATAAATTTTAGACGACTCTAGGCGAGATAAATCCAAAACATCATTGACTAAACGAGTTAAGCGATCAGTTTCATGGTTAGCAGTTTCTAAAAATTCTTTACGTTCGGACTCCGTTAAATCTTCGCCAAATTCACTGAGGGTTTCGATGAAGGACTTGATATTAAATAAAGGCGTTCTCAATTCATGGGAAACATTACTAATAAATTGACTTTTTGCCGTGTTCAATTCCACCTCACGGGTAATATCTTGTACTGTCATGGCAATTCCTTTGAGGGTGGCGCGTTGCTGATCAAAAACTTGGGTCAGCAAAATTCTGATGATACGCTGAGTCGGTTGGGTTAAGGTAATACGAAATTCCCCAGTAGATGTTCCTTGTTGACCTTCAGAAACTTCAGAAAAGCAGTCAGTAAAGTTTTCCTCTGAGTCTTGGTCTTTATACACTTCTTCTTGTGCCATTTGCTCCAGGGGTTCTGATAATTGGTTGGTTAATTCTGATGGTAAAAGTTCAAGGATATTCATTCCTATCACATCTTGTCCTTCCCAACCAAACATCCGTCGAGACCGAGGATTAACTAATAATAATTTTAAGTTATTATCAAGAAGAATCGCCCCGTCAACAATAGTTGAAACTAAAGTTTCAAGTTTGGCTTTTTCAGCCGTTAATTCTTCGATATTTTGTTCTTCATAGCTTTCGAGTCGTTCGGCCATTTCATTGAAATTAACAATTAATTCTCCCAATTCACCACCAAAAGGAAGATTAATTCTCTGTTGAAAGTTCCCCTCGGCAATATTTTTGACCCCAACTAATAATTCTTTAATGGGTCTAGTAATAGTTAAGGCATTAAAAACAGCCCCCAGAATAACCATTGACCAAATTGCGACAAAAACCGCAATAGTTACATCTCTGGTTAAATTGGAAAAGTTGACAACGGTGGGATTTGGATTAATTCCAATTGCCAAAATACCAAAATATTGACCATCATGTTTAAGGGGAACAAAAACATCTGTTACCGAACCATTAGCACTAAGGTGTTGACGAACTAAGGGTAAAGTTGCTTGTTCAATGTTACTTTCAGGTAATTTGATACGACGTTCAATGGTCAAAGAATTTTGGACTTCTGCTGCTGAATAAGGAATACCAAAGAAAATTTTTCCCTCTTGATCAGCATAAATGATATAGCGGACACTAGAGGTACTTTTGTAAAAACGACTCGAAAAGCGTGCTACTTCGGTTAATTTATCTTCAGCTATTAATGGGGAAACATTAGAAGCAAGTAATAATCCTAGATCCCGACCAAAGCGAGTATCATTTAATTGGGCTTCTTGCTGGATACTATTAACTGCCCAAAAAGTCAAACCACTCATAAATAAAGACACTGCTAAGGTTGCCCCTGCCATTAATTTAGTTTGCAGGGTAAATTCAGACCACCAGCGTCTAATAATTTCTCGAATGGTTTTTAATAGCGTTAACAAGGTTAATTCAAAATTGATGGTTTAAAATTTAGATTTTTCTTACTTCTCTATCTAATTTTAACATTAAAAGCTAGGATAAGGTTGTTACAATAGTGACTTTAATTGAATCTGAATCCTCGTGTTCTTTCCTACCACCAAAACGGCTGATTCCCCAAATTTAGGAGGTCCAGTCTTAATTACTGGGTTACTAGAAAAGCCAAATTTTTCGGTAGGAATACCGAGAAAATTACGATTAAGTTGACCGTCCCCATTATCATCCAAAAACGCTGCTACTGCATAGGTTTTTGAAGGTAAATTTTCAAATGTTACTTGTAATGGTGTTTTAGTAATTTTGATACATTGAGTTTTTATTGCATTTTGTTTACTGCTGGGAAACCCTCGACTACTGGCAAATAAACTCAAGCAAACTTGACCTGTACGGTTGCTTAAACCAGCAATTTCAACCGTTAGATTACTCACCAAACTTGCTTCAACAGTTGGACTAATACTTAAAGTAGCCCCAAATGGTAACAAAAAACCCGCGATTTGAGAGAGAGATTTCATCAGCTATTTTTGAAATTCTAGAGGTTAAAAGCAGCAATCAGATTGCTTAAGGATTCAAAAGCAAGTTTTCGTAATAAAAATTTAATATTATTATATTAACCCATTAAGGGACTAAAATCATTACTCTTTCAATTGTGAGAAAAATACCTGACGAATAGGGAATAGGGAATCAGATCGGGACATGGCTATAATTAATAATTTAACGCCATAAACCCTGACTATTTAGTGATTTGACCGAAGATTGGAGAATGTAGATTGCAGATTGCTTTCTTGGAATATTACACAAGCCCCTAGCTTTTAAGCAAGGGAAAATCAACAATCAACAATAAATCTACAATCTACAAGTCTTTTATCCCAAGTTCTTGTCTCGTAATAGGGAGTCAATCTACAATCTACAATCTGCAATCTGCAATCCATGACCCCAATTACTCCTATACTATTAAGTTGGATTTATAGTAAATCTCAACACTATTTCAGATTAATTGTCTTCATCAGTATCTCCTAAATCTTCATTCCTTAATTTGTTCTGCTCTCGAACTGATGCTTGAAAAGCACCAATAACAAATCCTAAGGTTGCTCCTCCCACAATTAAAATGGGTTTACGTTGTTCACGCTGAGAAATTTTGGTAACTGCTAATCCAAACATCGCTCCGACTAATGCAGTCATAATTCCTGAATAAATAATTACTCTAATATTCATGGTTTTTCTCTTGACAAAATAGTTAATATATGTTCTAAAAATAACTGTAATTAGCTAGAAATTATTTTAGTTTAATCAAATATCAAATGCCAACAAAAGAGTAAATCAATAATAGGATTGTACCCACAAACAGAATATGGTTCATCCAGTCATCAAACGTCCAATTTTTAAACATTTTAGTACATAGGGAATAGGGAATAGGGAATAGGGAATAGGGAATAGGGAATAGGGAAGTTGGATTTTCTCTCCCTGTCACCCTGTCACCCTATCACCTACTCATTCTGAGGACTTGCTTTAAATACAGGAGTTGCTTGTTCCTCTGGGGTTTGAGGTTGGGGAGGGGGGGAAGGTTGACTCCCATTACCCGAACTTGGGGGAGTAGGCGGTTTCGTTCCACCTTCGAGGATGTATTTTTCAAAATTCTTAATCACAATATAAAGGATAGGAACTAAAACTAAACTTAATACCGTTGCCAAGGCTAAACCGCCAAAAATTGCTGTTCCCAAAGACCAACGACTGACCGCCCCCACACTAGAAGCACTCAGCAAGGGAGCAAACCCGACTAAGGAGGAAACCGCAGTCATTAAAATGGGACGTAGACGTTGTTCTGAGGCATAAATGGCAGCTTTAGTGATGTTCATCCCCAAATCACGGGCTTGGTTCGCAAATTCTACAATCAGAATCGCGTTTTTCGCTGCTAACCCAATCAGCATTACTAACGCCACCTGGGCATACATATTATTGTTTAGCACAGGCCAAATGCCATTTCCTGGATTAAATGGGGCAGTTTGGACAAAAGTTACCCGTAACCAAATCATCCCCAAGGCTCCCAAAATTGCTAGAGGAACGGTTAATAGTATAATCGTGGGGTCAACGTAACTTTCATACTGGGCCGAAAGTACCAGGAATACCATGACAAAAGCTAAGCCAAAGACGATGGGAGCAGCACCTCCAGAGCTTTTTTCTTCAGCGGCGGTATTAGTCCACTCAAAACCAAAACCAGGCTGTAGGGTTTCGTTGGCAACTTCTTCCATAGCTTTAATTACCTGGCCTGAACTATAACCAGGGGCAGGACTGACAATTAATTTGATGGCAGGATAGGTCTTGTAGTGGGTAATAATGGGGGGATAAGTCGTTTGGGTGGGGGTGACAAGGTTACTGAGTTGAACCATGGCCCCATTACGCGATCGCACATACAAGCGACCAATATCTTCTGGGTTAGACCGTGCATCGGCTTCAGCTTGAGCATAGACTCGATAGAGGCGACCCTCAAAGACGAATTGATTAACATAATTAGAACCCAAATAAATTTGTAGGGTTCTTAAAATAT
>DLXW01000354.1:6283-16024 GCA_003448685.1 Cyanothece sp. UBA12306 | reverse complement strand
CCCACTACAAGACCTATCCGCTTTTTCCCGATCAATTTCCATGGTAGTCAAGGGACTATCAAAGGTAAACGGGGTAAAAGTCGGGCCAATTTCAGGTCTTTCACTGGCCTTGGCCATCACCCGTTTAACGTTATCAATTAAGGCTGGCATCCCTTTTAACTGACGATCCTGAATAAAGATTTCTGAGCCATCGTAACTACTTAAGCCATCCACTGGGGGTGCATTGGTAGTTAAGGCCCTTGCTCCGGTAACTTGCTGAGCGAAGGTTCTATTAAGATATTGGGTAATGCCAAATACAGAGTTTTTCGGTCCAGGTCGATCTTCCCAAGGTGTTAGCTTAACAAAGGTTAGGGATTTATTGGCATTTTGTCCTTCAAAAGAAAATCCTGCTAATGTCACCACATGATCGAGCACCTGATCCGCATTGGGCATGGTTTGTATAATTTCTGTGGTTTGTCTATCAATCTCATGGGTATAGTTGAGGGATACCCCTGGTGGAGCATTGGTTAGACCAAAGAAATAGCCTTGATCTTCGGCTGGAATGAAGCCTGATGGCATTGTTGTATACATCCATCCTGTGGCAATTAAGCCGCCAATAAATAAGGCCATGACCACAATGCGAATATGGGTCAGAAAATTAATAAAATAACCATAGCCTTGCCGAATTAGATCAAATCCTCGGTTAAATAAATTAAAAAATGCCGCTAACGGCCCATGTTTGTCTTGAGGAGGACTCAGCAAAATGGCTGACATAGTGGGGGAAAAGGTCAACGCGTTAAAGGTTGATAAAGCTACCGCAAAAATAATGGTCATGGCAAACTGACGGTAAACGATACCCGTTGTCCCTGGGAAAAACGTCACGGGAATAAACACCGCCATCAATACCACCGAAGTAGCGATGGTTGCCCCAAACAGTTCATCCATGGCATCCATCGCTGCTTGCATGGGTCGCATTCCCTGTTCTAATTTACTGGAAACCGCCTCTACAATTACGATCCCATCGTCTACTACTAACCCTGTTGCCAACACACAAGCAAATAGACTTAACTGGTTGAGAGTATAACCAAAGGCATTTAAGCCAATCATTGCCCCCACCAATGCCACCGGAATAGCGATCCCTGGAATAACAGTAGTTCGCCAATCTTGCAGGAAAATAAAGATAACTAAGACTACTAAGGCGATCGCCTGTAGGAGGGTAATGGCTAAATCTTTAATCGAAGCATTAATAAATAAAGTATTATCAAGACCAATAACGACCTTTAACCCAGGGGGAAAACTTGGTTCTAATTCTGCCATCTTGGCTTTGGCCGCTTCGGCGGTTTCTAGGGCATTAGTTCCAGGTAACTGATAAACAATAAACGCTACCCCAGGATTACCATCCACATCCACTAAGGTATCGTAGTTTTCCATCCCCAATTCTGCCCGTCCCACATCTCTAATGCGGATTAAAGTGCCATCTTCTCCCACTTTGACTACCATATTTTCCGCTTCAGCTATATTTCTAAACCTTCCCTGGGCTCTTAGGGGAATTTCGAACTGTTGGTCAGGAGGGGCTGGTTGTTGTCCAATTCTTCCCACACCCGTATCAAAATTCTGTTCATTAATCACATCAACGACATCAATGGCCGTTAGTCCCCTGGCGGCCAATTTATCAGGGTCAAGCCAAATTCGCATAGCATACTTAGCTCCCCCCATTAGCTTAACTGACCCGACTCCTGGCAACCCTTTCATCTCATTCCAGATGTAGCGGTCAACGTAGTTATAAATAAAGGTTTTATCGTAGAGATATTCCCCGTCTGCTCCTTTTTCGGCGTAAAAAGCGTAAACCAAAGTCATACTAGGAGATTGTTTATCAGTTTTGACCCCTGCTTGGTTCACCACCGAGGGTAAGTCTGAAGCAGCTTGAGAAACTTTGTTTTGGACCAAGACTTGGGCGGTATTTCTGTCCATCTCCGTCGGGAAGGTAACGTTAACGGTCACGTTTCCCGTATTATCGGTGAAGGAATCAATCCACCTAACCTGTTCTGTTCCGTTGATTTCCCGTTCGAGAACGGTGGTAACGTTGTCTTCTGTGGTTTTGGCATCCGCACCGATATAGTTAGCCGTAACCGCCACTTTTTTCGGGGCAATTTCTGGCAATTTATCTAGGGGTAACACTGCCATGGAGATCGTCCCTAAGAGGATAATCACAATAGTACAGACGGTACTTAAAACAGGTCTTTTTATAAAAGCATTGGAAAGGGAGAGTAACATAATTCCGTTGTCGGTTAAGGACTAGGGCCGCTACGCGAAAGGCAAAAGGCAAAAGGCAAAAAATCCTAATTGCTAAGGGTTGCTTCTGATAAGCTGCATTGGGGTTAAACTGAGTTTATTATGATTCTAGGACATAATCTTAGTTTGTAGTATAAAACTTAGTTTACTAAATATATCTGTTAAAGATAGCAGATTTGAGTTACTTGTTTCCATTGTCTTTGATGACAGTGCCACTAATCTTCTTAAAGCTTGATCTCTCAAGGTTGTTTGGCCGAATCTCACCCCCTATGATTTTTGTAACTTTAATTTTTGACTAGGTACTGATTTTGATGAAATCTACTTGGAAATTTTATTCGCGGACTACTGGATACACAAGACTTTTTATTGATCTTATTATCCTCTTTTTTCTTGCTCCTCTGTCTATTCTTTCGCCTTTTATCCAATTATTAATTAGTCTTTTTTTCTTTATAACGCTTTTATTAGGGGTTAATGCCCTTTCTTTTTCTCCTAAAACTATGGGAACATTACGAATTGTAGCTGCTATTGCTTTTGGTGCTGATGTAATTGTTTTTCCCTGGTCGACCCAGCTAACTGATTTAACATCTTTAATTGCTAATATTTTTCAAGCTATCTTTGTTTTTGTAATTATTATGGCTATTGGGTTTAGAATTACCCATGAAGAAAGGGTTAATGCAGATGTTATCCGCGGAGGAATTTGTCTCTATTTTCTCTTAGGAATTTTCTGGTTTTTTCTTTACCAAATTGTTGATTTTTTCGATCCGGTTGCTTTTTCTATGCCAGAAGGAACCATTCGCGCCAATCTATTTTATTTCAGTTTCACCACTTTAACAACTGTGGGTTATGGGGATATTAGTCCCATTAATATTTTTGCCATGACTTTAGCTAATGCGGAAGCTTTAGTTGGGCAAATTTATCCAGCTATTGTTATTGCTAAGTTAGTTAGTCTTTATGAGTCAGATTAATAGATTAATAGTTAATTCTTATCAAGATATTGCATCAGGATCAATTCCTAATTATTTTGATGTATTGTTGATTTTAATTCACAATAAGGATAAAATTGTGACTTAAGCTAATCATTTGATTTTTAAGTATCAGAATATGCAGCCACAAAATCTACCATCTCAAGACGATACTAATAATAAATTATTTAACCAATTTATTGCTTGTCAAATTAATTATGAAACTCAGACACATCAGAACAAAAGAAAAAAATCTGGCATTTTTTTTACTAATTGTTTATATACAGTTGATCAGGTCATGAATGTAATTAATTTTAATGAAACAATTTTTTCTAAGAAAATTTTAGAACCATCTTGTGGTCATGGAATTTTTATCTTAAAATTGCTTTTCAAAATTTATAAGATGAATCCGAATCATGACTATCTCAGTGACTTTATTGCAAATAATTTGTTTTTCATAGATATTGATCCTGAAATGATATATCAAACTAAGGAAAACATTAATAGACTCTATAATTATTTATTTTCTAAACAGTATCAAGGAAAATATAATGGATTTGTTCATGACTTCACTTATAAAAGTAATTGTCAACAAAATGCTCGACAGACAGCCCAATTATCTAAGCTGTATGGGAAGATAGATTATGTTATTGGGAATCCTCCTTATATAACTCTATATGGAAGAAGATCTCAGAAAAAGAGTGAATCCCAAAGAGAATATTATTTACATCAGTATTCTCAATTTCCTGATTATGTTAAGAATGGAAAAATTAATTATGTTATGTTATTTTTAGAGCATTCAATAGAATTTTTAAAATACGATGGATGCTTGAGTTTTATTATAGATATGTCTTTTTTTGAAACAGCTTATAAATATACTCGAAAGTATTTACTCGAAAATACTCAAATTAATTCAATAATTTATAACATAAAAAATTTTGAGGTAGCAAGCGGGCAATTAATTATACAACTAACAAAAAAACCTTCTCTCTCTTTCAAGAGTTTAGTTAAAGTAACTAATATAGATTCTAAAGAAATACGAATTTATAATCAATTTGATTGGTATAAAGATGATGATGAATATAAATTTAGGATGTTCAATTGCGAAAAATCAGACAGAATCATTAGTCATATTATTACTCAAAATAACAGCAAATTAAAAGAATTATATCCTCAAAAAAATCTGCGTACTTGTGCAATGTTACTTAATATGGAAGAGCAATTTGTTTTTGACAAAGCTGACTTAAATAAATTGGTTAGTGTCTATCCATATTATCGAGGCTCTAAAAGTTTAAAAGAGAAATTTGGAGCCTTAGAATCTACTGGATTTTTTTATTATGATAAGAAGCTTCAAGATAAAATTAATGACACTTTAAAACAAGAATTAATGAGGCAAGGAATTAAAAATAAAAAAAGAATTGGATTGGGGGAAAAAATTATTTATGATTATCCCAAAATTTATATTAGACAATCAGCAAAAAGCCTTATAGCAACTTATGATCAAAAACCAAGTGCTGCTAATAATAGTCTATATGTTTTTACCTTGCGTGATGATTCTGAGCGATCACGTCAATTTTTAAAGTTTCTTTGTGCATACTTAAATTCTGAATTAATAACTTTCTTTTGCCAAAAAACACAAATTATTAGATATAGCAAAGGCAAACAGCCTCAAATAAAAATATCGGATTTATACTCTATCCCAATTCCTGTATCAAATGATTTAATATCTCAACTTGCTATTGTAACTGAGAATTTTTATTCTAAAAAGATAATTAACCTAATCAATCTATTAGGAATAGTTAATAAATTAGTCTATAATTATTATAAAATAGATGCAGAGGACATATTATTTATACAAAAATCAATCCAATCTTTCTAATTTAGAGCGTAGTTTAGATTCAGATTCTTTATTGGCATTCATTAGTGAAATTTTCTTGGTTTCTAATAACTCAAGCTCTTTTTGTGATTTTTCTATTTGTCGTTTATAACTTTCTTCAAGTTTCTGAGTTAGCAAAGCAATAAAATCCCGTCGTGTTCGATATTCGATGGAGGCAGAAATATTGACTTGAAGTTGATTTTTAGGATTTCTTCTTACTGTAGAGCTAATATCTTTGAGTAAGTACACTTTGCAAGATAAATTATCAATTTTCTCAAATTTTAATCCTGAGTCTAAAGAAGAATAATAAACATAGATATAAATCAAGTAAAAATTTCCACTAAGAATAAATTCAATGATCTTATTAGGTGTTCCAATATCTGGATTACTATCGAGTTGCTCAATTTTAATAGCTTTAAAATCAATCCATATTTCTTCTTGAATAGAATCAATACTAAAAAATGTTCTGGCATCCCAAGGATTTTTAGTTTTTCCTTTAGGACAAGCTTCTGAGTCTTGGAAATATTGATGTTCTTGAGTATATTCAACAAACTTTTCTTCCAACCATGCACTAATTTCAGACCCCACTCTTGTTTTGGCTGATATACTTAAATATTGATGATCATTAATAATATTTTCTATAATATCTTGTAACTCTGATACAAGTAAATGCTCAAATTGATTAATGTTCATCATTGTGAGTTAAATAAAGGAAAAAAACTTTTATCGGGAGCAAATCCGTTGAAATCTACTATACCCAAAAAGCAAAAGCAGCCAATCCAAAAAAGGATATAGGAACAAACCAGCGTAACATTTCATCAAGTTGTAAAGCTAATAAAGGATGACCGCCAGAAACTAAATTAATACTAGTAACTGACTCAACTAAAGCTAAGAAAACTAATAACATTGCTCCCACAATAACCTTATCTTCTGCGGTTAAATAATCCATCCGTGGTAATTCTTGGCGCAAGACAAATTGATAAGTAATTAAACTAACCATGGTTGCTGTTGCTAAAGTAATTTGAGGGATAACCTGAGAAGGATCTAGCCAAAATACCAGATCGGACATTAACACAATTAAAGCCACAGGAAATAACACACGCCAAGCATAAAAACTTGAATACCTTTTGACCTGAATGCCATAATCAAAACGGGCATAATATCGCTGTTCTGGCTTAATATATTGGGAGTGATTTTTGGTAGTAATACCTTCTATTGACCAATTAACCAAAGATACTTCCTCCGAGATCCCATTGAGGTTTTCTCCTGGAATAAAAGTAATTTCTTCAGGAGAATAGGAAAAAGACATCAGTTCAAGTTTAAGAACTTGATCATCAAAGGGAAACCTCCTTAAATCAAGATTAGCGGTAAATTCTCCATGAAACCGCTGTCTATAAGTCACCATTCCCTCAGCATTAATTTCTACTATTTCCTTAAATTCTTTGGTTAAGTGACGCTGATTAATAATATGAATATTGGGATGCCAAACTTGATCTAGTTGTTGTTGACAAGACGGTAGATGGCGATCATCAATTAATTGAGCTAGTCGAGGGTCATGCCATTGTAAACCCAAATAAAAATCTAAGTTAACACTTTGCTCGACCTCATGAATTTTGGCAACATCAAGGGTGTAGATTCCGACTAAAATCTCAGTGGGTCCTTGATCTTGATTCGGTCTAGGGATAGTTCGTTGACGGGGAATGACCCAATTATTGGTCTTGTCTTGGGTGAGATCCATTGCTATGCTGAGTGAGAATTAAATTTTCTAAAGTTTGTTGACTGTTGATTGACTCAAAGGCCAGCGATCGCCTATCTGTTGACCATAGGGGACTAATCAGCCAAAAACTTAGAGCTTAGGCAAATTTTTCTTAACCGTAATACAATAGACAGCATCTTTTATCCAAAGCTTATTTTGCTTCTATCTAATATGATAAATCCGAAAATTGACCTCCGTCAGGAACTTCATAATGGTTTAGTGGTATCTGACAAATAAGTATGTGTATGCTATTGCATAAATTGGCGTGAGGAGTTAAATGAATGAATTTACGTAATAATGCCCTAAAGATTCTCAAAGAAACCAGTCGAACGTTTTACATTCCCATTAGCCGTCTACCTGATAGGTTACAAGAGGCTGTGGCTTCTGCTTATCTGTGTATGCGGGCGATCGATGAAGTGGAAGATCACCCTGACTTAGACAACTTTACCAAAGCCCAACTCTTACGTCGTATGAGTCTTAATCTCCAGGCGGGAAGTGAAAATGCTAGGGTAGATGATTTTTCAGCGGGATTAATGCCCTATAATGCTTGTTTACCTGATGTAACCTTGCGGGTGGGAGAATGGGCTTTACTAGCACCTGATAGTATTGCTCCCCGTATCTGGGATGCCACAGCAGCGATGGCATATCGCATGGCCTACTGGTCTGAAAATAATTGGACTATTCGCACAGAAACTCATTTAGATCAATATACTTTTAGTGTAGCGGGGGCTGTGGGCTTACTTCTCTCGGATCTATGGGCTTGGTACGATGGAACCCAAACTAACCGAACTTATGCTATTGGTTTTGGTCGTGGATTACAAGCGGTGAATATTGTGCGTAATCATCGTGAAGATTTACGCCGTGGGGTTAATTTCTTACCCCAAGGATGGCAAGAGCAAGATGTTCATCAATATGCTCGCCGTAACCTCAAATTAGCAGATTATTATACCAAGTCTTTGCCTCCAGGCCCGGCTTTAGATTTTTGCAAAATTCCCTTGGCTTTAGCCTATGGAACTTTAGAAGTGATGGCTTTAGGAAAAGAAAAACTTAGTCGTAGTGATGTTATTGCATTAGTTCAGCAAGTAACCCGCTAAGTTAATCTAAAATTGACAAAAAAAGTTAATTTTAAGTCTCTCTTCGGAGAGATTATTTTTTTTAATTTAGCTCTTTAGGGCTAATTTCTTGATTTTGTAATCTTAGTCTAATTAAAGGCATTACTAAACGAATAATAAAGAAGGCTGCTTTACCTAGTTTAATGGGGGACTCAACCAAATCTCGACCAAAAACCAATTTATTAGTTTTCTCGGATAAGCGATAAAAACTAACTCCTCGACTATTAGGAAAAGTTATGCCATTCAATTCAAGATGCCAAAGAACACCGACGGCTAAACTATCTTCGGTGGTAAAATCATCGATCACAAATTGTAGGTCATCAGGTATTCCTCTGACTGCTTCTGCAAAAAGTTCTTTAACCTGTTCTTTTCCTATAAAAGGTTGGGGAAAATTAAGATCTTGATAGATACATTGTTCGTCTATCCATTCCATCGCTGAGTCAATATCTCGACGATTAATTGCCCCATAAATTAACTCAATAACTTCTTTGGCTTTACTATCCATTAAACGATCAATTATTAATTATTTAAAACCAATCTGGCTAAACTCGTACCAGGATAATAGTAATCTAAAATTTGTTGATAATCATAACCTTTTTTGGCCAATTTATAGGCTCCTGTTTGACTCATTCCTCGTCCACTATGAGCGCGAGCAACAATTTCATCAGTAGCAGCGTATAAAGATTCTACCACTCCTCCTTTATGGCTCAAGATTTGTCCTGAGGTTTGTTGAACGGCGTGATGGCCGGTATTATATTCACTGTTTAATCCTTTGTAGACTTGCCAACGTTGGGTGTTTCCTAAGTCAAACCAGGAACTAGCCGGACGGATCATGTGTACTAAGGCATAGGAACGGGCGGCGATCGCTTGTGCTTTTAAAGCTTCAGTAGGAGCGTTGGCGTGCATTTCACTGCCTACTACACTATATAAATAATGCTCCAAATCGACATAATTAACGGCTAAAAGCTTACTTCCTTGGGAAACCAACAAAATTTTCCCTCGATACCAGCGATCGCCCACATAAACCAAATTTCCTGCTGTGGGTTTCACCCAAATTACCCCAGGAAAAGTACCATTTCCAACTGATAGGGATGAACCGTTGGGCTGTACAGACCATCCTTGGTTACCGGATAAGGTTTTGAGAGGCTTGCCATCTCTATCTAGGATAGTAGCTTGATCAGAGGCTCCAATAATAGTTTTGGGTTTATTCCGTAGAATGGCAACGCGAATCTCTAGGGGTGGAGGTTGATAGTCAGCAGGGGGGGGAGAAAATGCTCTCTGAGGCGGTTTAGGTGGTCTAGAAGGCCTTGCGGAAGTCTTGGAGACTGTTTTTGTAGTTGAGGGGGATACAGCCTTTTTAGTTGGCGATTTTTCTGGTTTTGCAGCTTGCTTAGAATTTTCTGATTTGGGAGTAACGGGAGTAGGCTGTTTGAGTCGAGGTTCTTGTAATTGGGTTGTCTTAGCCGAATTTAGGGTATTTTTAGGAACTGACGCGGTTTGAATTTGACTTAAGGGTGGTAAGTCAGAATCTTTGTCTTGCCCTTTCTGTGAAGTTTCTGAGGGTTGCCAATAGCCCAAAATGAAAGGAAAGGCAGTGACAGAAACTAGAGGAACAGTCCACAGGCCTAAATGGTTGAAAAATTGATTAAAACGAAGCTTTTTCATGATTAGAGTCAGTTAAGCCAATTAAACAAGGGGACAAAATCTAAGCTGCAAGATCAAGATTTTTAGCCTTTGGAGTAGTTATAGCAGAAGTCAGAAGTC
>DLXW01000354.1:0-6059 GCA_003448685.1 Cyanothece sp. UBA12306 | reverse complement strand
GGGCTTAATAATATTAAGCCCGTACAGAAGTCTCCAAGTAAAACTCGCTTGGGACAAGGGTTTAAGAGCCAATTTCTGTCCCAACGACCTTGGCGACTGCTATATTAAGATATCATACAAAAATCCCCAATCTCTAGGTCAGAAATTAGGGATTAAGTTGGATGAAGATTCAGATCAGATTATTTTTTCCAGCCATTTTCAGCTTGTTCCAACACATAAGCAGCCACATTTTCAATTTGCTCAGGTTTTAAACGACCTTTAAACGCTGGCATGGCAGCTTTCCCATTGGTAACTTGGGCAACGATCTGTTCGAAAGAATTCATCCCATATTTCTCTAAAGCATCTTTTTGTAGAGTTTTAGCGGCGTTAACAACATTCTTACCACCAGCATGGCAAGCGGCACAATTAGCACTAAATATACTTTTCCCAGCAGCAGCATCACCCGCTAAAGCAGGAGGAGTCAAAGTTAAAGCAACGAATACGAAGACTAGCAAAATTAACGAGAAGAGTCTTTTCATTGTGTTCTCCTGAGATAATAATTCAAAATTCGTTATCCATATTGCCCAGAAATCTTTTAAGGTGTCAAAAGACCTATTGTCAAACTTATTGTTCAAGCACAGTGGCATCCCTTAATCTTTACTTCACCAATTTGTTTTAGCATAGTAGGGTCTTCAGTATAGATTAATACTTAATAGAAAAAAATAATGGCTCAAACAGTTTTAACAGGGAATAAATTAGTAAAATTTCTGAAAAAGACCATTAAAATAACAATAGCGACCCAAGGAATTGATCGAGGAACCCGTAGTGGCGATAAAGAATTAGATCTTTTAGCCAGAAAATTGGCTAAACGTCCTTTTATCTCCTTGGAACAAACCCAGACGGTTGCCGAAAAAGTTGCTCAAAGTATCATTGAACTTTCCCAAGAAAAAGGGAAAAAGAACCTGGATCAAGGAATTATTAAGCAAGTTGCCCTAAAAACTAAATTTGAAGTTTTAGTACCCTCTCCTCAGACAACTTCTGATTTACCTTCGGCCAGTCCAACAGAAACAGTGTCTCAAGCTGAAGTTCAAACTACCTCTCCACAAAACCCTGAAATTATTAGTGACACTGATCAACAAAGTCCTATTACCGTAATTCAAGAAGAAAGTCCTTCCTCAGAAACGAAGGAAGAAGAGGAAAAAAAACAAGCTAATTCTGACTTAAAAGGACTCAAAGAGAGGATAACCGAAGACATTAAGGCAGCAATGAAAGCTAAGGATAAAATACGCCTAGAAACAGTTAGAAGCATTAAAAAAGCCTTACTTGAGAAGGAAGTATCCCTCAGACCAAGTGGACAGGAAACCCTAACCCCAGAACAGGAACTTGAACTGTTATCCCAAGAGGCAAAACAGCGTCGAGACTCCATAGAACAGTATCGTCAAGGGGGTCGAGATGACTTAGCAGACAAAGAAGCAGCAGAATTAGCTATTATTGAAACCTATTTACCTCCTCAACTTTCAGAAGAAGAATTAGGTAAGATAATTGAGGAGATTATTGCTAGTGTTGGCGCGACTTCTAGCCAAGATATGGGAAGAGTCATGGGAACTGCTATGCAACAGCTTAAGGGGAAGGCCGATGGCAAAAAAGTTCAGCAGTTAGTTAAAGACAAACTAGCCTAGGATAGTCAAATCGATTTTAGATTTTGGATTTTGGATTGTCCCCTGCTTGAAAGAGTTGGGTAACCTGTTTGTAATCCAAAATAGGCAATCTTTTATCCAAACTTGTCTGGTCAAGCTGATTAATTATTCAGAGAATTATTGCTCAAAATTGGTATAAATCTTTGAATAATTTTTTCAGTAAACCCTACTTAAGTTTGCTTGAATATTTGTTTCCTAAACTAATTAATCCAGCTATTCCTACTACGAGTAAGGGAAAGACAGTAGAAGACTCGGGGGTACTAACATAAATAAAAACATTATCCTGAATATTAGTGATACTACTATTTCTTTTAATAATATTAGATAGAGTAGTACTATCGAAATCAGGGTCAAATAGCATAATATCTGCTATTTCAGTGTCAATTTGATAGAAGAAGCGATCGCCGTCTCTTGATCTTTTAAATTGATCGACAAGAATAGTCCAAAAAGTTTCCCCTACCAAACCCCCATTAACATGAGATTCTGCTAGTCCTGCAATCCAAAGATCAACGTCATCAATCGAGGCATAAACTGACTCAAAAGCCATAGCTAATTCTATATTTCCGCCGGTTAACTCCAAAAAGTTATTATAAGGCATTAAACCTAAGGCTATACGAACTGTATTGATGTCAGGAATACCATGCTCTCGTCCCCGTTGGATATTTAAGGAAGCTAAATCAAAACCTCCCATCCCAGGTTGTCCGAACAAGAAATTTCGCACATCATCGATGATTAGGGTGTCCACTTCTTGAGCGTTGGCAGAGGCTAATCCCTATAATAAAGCGTCTGCTCCAAATTGATCTAGTTCATCAGGATTATTAAAAGCATCTCGTAGGGCAATATTTCCTTCAGCAGCAACGGTTCCATCGTTATCAAGACGTAGTAGAGTAGAAGATAGTTGAGTGTGTCCAACTCGGAAAGCAGCCGTAGAAAATTCGTTACTAATACTCGGATCAATATTCTCATCATAACCTGTAAAGGTTGATAGGGCATTTTCACCCAACAATACGGGTAGATATTCCTCGTAGGTAATTTTCTGCATCTGAGCTCCCACAACTTTCCTCGTTGCTTCGTAGATAAAGTTATCTTCGGTTAATCCTGAATTGATAAACTCAGTAACTAAGTCTATTTCTCCATCATCGAGACGCTGTTTAATCAGTCCAGCTAATCGATTATGTTCTCTGCTAAAAAGACTGTGGGTAGCGGTTAATGCTATTTGTTCATTAGCCCTAGTATCCCCAGAGATAAAGTTGCCATTAATATCCTTAGTTAACAGAGTTTCCCCATTTTGGGCTAAACCCATTTGCAATGTTCCATTACTACCCCTAAGTTGATTAGCCCTGGTTGTATTGGAACCGTAAATGTTAGAAGCGTCGATAAAAGCAGTAATCTCGTTAATTTGTTGGCGAGGACTGCTATTAGGGTCAAAGACAGACCTTTCTAGGGCAATTTCTTGATTTCCAGTACTATTGGGATCGAAAAAAGGATCACCTGTGGGAACTCGAATATTAAACGATTCTGGTGATGTAGTATTAACAGGAGTCAAATCGAGATCATGGTCGAGAAATTGTCCCCATTGCCAAATCCAATTACTGGCATTAAGACTATTGGTAATTGAAGTTGATTGTGCGGAAATTTCATTACTCACTAAACGGGCGCTAGGTAAACTGCTATTATTGGGATCTCCTCCACCCCTAGGTTCTGAAAGTCCATTGTCATATGCGGGTAAAGCTAAACGTATTAGTTGAGTATTAGCTGCACCAAAGTTTTGATCGGAAAGGTTATTATTTGTGCCATCAATACTGCGAAATTCAGCAGCAACACCAGGAACAGAAATCAAGATTGTGCCTAGACTTCCTAAGATCAAACTACTTTTTTTGTTAATTAAAAAATTGCTCATGGAACCCAATATAAAAATTCCTTAATTTATTTTGAACTTAAAATAGAGTTTTTTTGCACTTTTTAAAGATACAAGTACATTAATAATAAATTTATGCAACATAATCTACAAAAAAATTAATCAATATTTAACCATCAAACATATCCTGATTTTAGTTGTTTACTTCTTATAATTATATATTAATGTTACAGCAGAATATTAAGAATAGTTACTTAATATTAAAATTGATGATGAGCTAAAACTAAGTAATTACTCTATATATCATATGAACTTAGCTAACTAAAAAATATCAATGATAATTAAGTAAAATTGGTTAATTTTTGTAAAAAAGTAAAAATTGTCATGTTTTTATTAGATACAGTGGTAATTAAGCCATTTGAAATATAGCAATTTTTATACTGATGAGACTAGGAAAATTTGAAGATGGGGATAAGCCTGACAGAAAATTTATCCTAAATCAGGTTTAAATTTAGAATATTTTACCCAAAAAAATGGCAAGGAGTATAGCGACTGTTAATCATGCTTACATATTAAGTCGATAATGTTCTAATTTTTAGTTTTTCAAAAAAATATAAATCAAATTATTGAATGTTAGGAGGTTTTCTCTCGATGATCAATCTTAACTTACATAGCGGGAATTCTAGCAAAAATTCTCTTAATATTCCTCTAGGGTTAGAAAATCAACAAGTTCACTCTCCTGCCACTACCGCAACAGATAGGTAAGATGTCATTAAATATCCCAGTTATGGCCTAGAAAACTTAGGCATTCATAATATTAAGTGGGTTTATCGTAATCTTCCTGTAGCTGAATTAATTGAACACGCTGTAATGAAAGGGGAAGGCATTTTAGCTGATAATGGAGCTTTAGTAGTAGAAACCGGTAAATATACGGGTCGTTCTCCTCATGATCGTTACATTGTAGAAGAACCAAATACCGGCAACGAAATTGACTGGAATGAGCATAATGTCGCTATTTCTGAAGAGCAATTTGAGCGACTCTATCAAAGGGTGTTATCTTATGTTCAAGGACGTGAACTTTACATTTTTGATGGCTATGTTGGGGCCGATCGCAACTACCGCCATGGAGTTCGAGTAATCAATGAATTGGCTTCTCAAAACTTATTTGTCCATCAACTATTTTTGCGACCTTCCCCAGGGGAATTAGTCAAACATAAAGCTGATTTTACGGTTATTGCTGTTCCTGGGTTACACGGTGATCCCGAAACCGACGGATTAAATTCTGAAGCTTTTATTGCTCTTCATTTAACCAAAAGATTGGTGATTATTGGCGGTTCTCGTTATAGTGGGGAAATGAAAAAATCGGTCTTTTCCATGATGAATTATGTCATGGCAAAAGAGAATGTGCTACCGATGCACTGCGCCGCTAATATTGATAAAAGAGGACATACTACTCTGTTTTTTGGCTTATCAGGTACAGGTAAAACTACCTTATCAGCTGACCCTGATTGTAGCTTGATTGGGGATGATGAACATGGCTGGTCAAAAGATGGGATTTTTAACTTTGAAGGGGGATGTTATGCCAAAACCATCCGTTTGTCTCCAGAAAATGAACCTCAAATTTGGGCAGCCCTACAATTTGGTACTTTACTAGAAAATGTGATTTTTGACCCCGAAACCCGCACCCCTGACTATGATGACAGTCGCTTAACAGAGAATACTCGCGCAGCCTATCCCTTAGGTTATATTCCTAATTGTTCTCTTTGGGGAATGGGGAGTCATCCCAAAACCATCTTTTTGTTGACAGCAGATGCCTTTGGAGTTTTACCGCCCATTGCTAAACTGACGAAAGAACAGGCTATGTATCATTTTTTGTCGGGATATACGAGTAAACTGGCGGGAACGGAAAGGGATGTTACTTCCCCTAAGGTGACATTTTCAGCCTGTTTTGGTCAATGCTTCTTTCCTCTGTCGCCTATTGTCTATGCCCGAATGTTAGGCAAAAGGTTGGAACAACACCAGGAAACCAAGGTTTTTCTGCTGAATACAGGATGGTCTGGAGGTCCCTATGGAGTGGGTCATCGTATTTCTATTAAGCATACCAGGGCGATGGTAGCGGCAGCTTTGAATGGACATTTGGAGAAGGCTAATTATCATCCCCATCCTATTTTTAAGGTGTTGGTTCCTGACCATATTACGGCGGTTCCTAATAAGATTCTTGATCCCCAAAATACCTGGGATGACTCCGAAGCTTATCAACAACAGGCTTTAGAATTAGCCCATCGTTTTGCAGAAAACTTCCAACAATTTCATGATATTCCGCCAGAAATTGTTAAAGCTGGCCCTGTTTGTTGAAGTCTCCAAGTGTTGGGTTGACGAGAGTAAACCCGACACAGAAGAGGATGAATCTGATTAATATTATCATCTCATCCCCTCATCCCCTTAATCTCACCACTATAACCAGCAATTCTCATTTTGAAAAGCGGTTTATAAATTTTTATGGCTCATCGAAAATTTTGGGTCTG
>DLXW01000357.1:1256-7194 GCA_003448685.1 Cyanothece sp. UBA12306 | reverse complement strand
TTTAGCCGAGATGGGCAATATATCGTCTCTGGCAGTGCTGACGGCACCATCAAGCTCTGGCGAGCAGCATGGGAAGATTGGGTGGCTTATGCTTGCGGTTGGTTGCGTTTAGAGCCAGATTTTGTCCTTCCTGCCTCAGAAAGAGAATCAAAGCAAGAACAGGATGCTCTACAAGGTGCGGTTAAAGCTTGTTTAGATTATGGCAATTGGCAAGATACGGAAAAAGCAGACTTTTTAGTCAGACAAGGTTTAGCCATAGCGAGAACCAAACAAGATATTGAAGATATTAAAGAACCAATGGGGAAATTTAAAGAGGCGCGAAATTTTAATCCAACAATTGATCTTCAAAAAGAGCAACAAAAAGCGATTAACTATGTCGAAAAAAGATTAATTACTGCTAGTGAAGAACAAGCCAAAGAAGGTAACCTGAAAACAGTTAAAGCAAAATTAAACAAACTCGAACAATTAGAGTCTAATAATCCCCAACTAGATTTAGCAAAATTGCGAACTAAATTGATTACTCAAGTTGCTCAAACATGGTTAAGAGAAGCTGCTGAGGAATTAGCAACCTTTGACTTTATTGAAAGTGCTGAGGCTAAATTTGCAGCAGTTGAACAATTAATCAGCACCGAAAAATTAGAACAGCAAGAAGTTTATGACGATGATTCAGTTAAATTTTTAGTTAATCAAGGTCAAAAAATAGCAAAAAGAGGCTCAATTAAAGGCACAATATTACTCTATCAAAAAGCAGAAAAACTCAAACCTAATCTAAAAATTGCTGCTAGTTACTGGAATAGTTTATGTCGGTTTGGCGCGATTTATGGTTATGCCAAAGATGTTTTAGCAGCCTGTGAAAAAGCTGTTAACAATGCCCCCGATGATCAAAAAACAGGCTTTCAAGATAGTCGTGGTTTAGCTAGAGCCTTAAATGAAGATAGACAAGGAGCAATCAAAGATTTTGAAGTTTATGTTAAAGATAGTAAAATCAATGAAAGGTCTAAAAAACAGCGCGAAGAATGGATAAAAGACCTAAAAAAAGGTAATAAAATTGACAGCATTTTCACCAAAGAAGTATTAGAAGAATTAAAGAATCAATGATCAAAACTGACAACTTAGAACAACTATCAACAATGTTTAAATTACTAGAATCGATTGTAGTAACTGCCGAACAAATGGGGCAAATTGAAGCCAAAATTTTTGCAGCCCAAATGCCAGTAGCAGCCTTAATGGAAAAAGCCGCAATTTTGATGTCACAACGCATTCAAGAACTTTATCCCCTCACTCAAACCTCATCCATTGGTATTTTAGTCGGCCCTGGGCATAATGGAGGAGATGCCTTAGTTATTGCCAGAGAATTACATTTAAAAGGCTATAATATTTGTTTATATAATCCCTTTAAAAAATCAAAAGAACTAACCTCTAACCATACAAAATACGCCCAAAATTTAGGCATCCCATCCCATCAAGAAATTGAATTATTAGATCAATGCCAATTAATTATTGATGGCTTATTTGGATTTGGCTTAACGCGATCGCTCTGCGGTGATATTGCCCAAAGTATAGAGATTATTAACCAAAAAAATATACCAATTATCAGTATTGATATTCCCTCAGGATTACACACCGATACCGGAGAAGTTTTAGGAATAGCCATTAAAGCTACCCATACCCTTTGTTTAGGATTATGGAAACCCGTATTTTTCCAAGATCAAGCCCTAGAATATATTGGAACATCAGAACGTATTGACTTTGGCATTCCCACTCAATTTGTGTGGGAAATTTTACCCCAACCTGCACCCCTACAAATTTTAAACAAAACCCTAGCAAAACAGTTTTTACCCCTACCCCGTCCCCTGGTTACCCATAAATACCAACAAGGACACCTATTGCTGATTTGCGGTTCCCGTCGCTACGCAGGAGGGAGCATCCTAACAGGTTTAGGCGCACGCAGTAGTGGGATCGGAATGCTTTCTATTGCCGTTCCTGAGTCCCTAAAACCCCTGCTGGTAAGCCATTTACCCGATGCCTTAATTATTGAATGTCCTGAAACTAAAACCGGAGCGATCGCCCAATTACCACCCCTAGCCAGAGATTTTAGTAACTATGATGTTATCGCCTGTGGACCTGGATTAACCGCAGAAGTATCATCAATAGTAGAACAAGTCTTAACTGCCACCTGTCCCCTCATTTTAGACGCAGACGGACTCAATATTCTGGCACAACTAACCACAAATCAGGCTCTATCCTCAAGAAAGTCCACCACAGTATTAACGCCCCATTTAGGAGAATTTAGACGACTATTTCCCCATCTTCCCGATGCTAGTAGCGATCGCCTGACAGCAGTCAAAATTGCCGCCCAAGAAAGTGGAGCGATCATTCTCTTAAAAGGAGCTAGAACTGCGATCGCCACTCCCAATGGCTCTGTATGGCTCATTCCTGACAGTACACCCGCCTTAGCTCGGGGCGGTAGTGGGGATGTCTTAACAGGGTTAATCGGGGGCTTATTAGGGCAAAAAACCGCCTCTCAAAAGAAAATTGAGCAAGCCTTAGATGAGTATTCCCTAGGAGGAATAGTTGCAACCGCTGCTTGGTGGCACGCTCAAGCCGGAATTTTAGCAGCCAAAGAACGCACCGAATTAGGGGTTGATCCCTTAACTTTATCTAATTATTTGTCATTCGATTTTGGATTTTAGATTTTGGATTTTGGATTTATGTAATATTTCAATCTCCAATCTACAATCTCCAATCTTTAATCTTCAATCAATTCTCTAACATAATAATTTTCAATGAATCTAAAGTAACATACCAAGGAAAAGGATAATGTTTAATTTCTTCCCATCTTTCCCTGTAAACTTCTGCTTGTAAGTCATAATTTTTGTTGCCATTAGGAGTATGGTGCAGTTTTAAAAATAAGGTTGTACGGTGCTGGGTTTCACTCACACCAACCAACCAACAAGGAAAAGTATTTTCTTGATTAGGGTTGTCAGAAAAGCGAATATGATGGGCGCGAAAACCCAAATAAGTCAGTTTTTCAGGAATCGGTTCAATAACTTGTAAAGTGCAGCCCCATTCTAAAGCTCTAACTTGTTGAGAATTAATAACTTGCACTGACGAAAAATTTTTACATTCAGTAATTTTTGCTGTAGTAAAGGTGCGGGGTTTCTCAAAAATATTTTCTTTGCTCCCTGCTTCAATAATTTTCCCATTATCCAATACTAAAAGATTCCCACAAACTCGATAAGCTTCTTCAAGTTTATGAGTTACAAATAATGTTACTCCATTGTAATTAGAAAAAACTTGAGTTAGTAACAATTCAATGCGATTACGAAGATAAGTATCTAAAGCAGATAAAGGTTCATCAAAAAGTAAGATATCTGGTTCAGTAGCTAAGGCTCTTGCTAGGGCAACTCTTTGTTGTTGTCCTCCTGATAATTGATGAGGATAACGCTTTTCTAAGCCTTCTAATTCCATTAAACGCAGATATTTTTTAATAGATTCTTCCCGTTCATATTTTGCTAAATTTTGCAAACCAAACCCAATGTTTTGACCAACATTGAGATGGGCAAACAAAGCATAATTTTGAAAAACAAATCCGACTTTTCTCTGAGAACTGGGAACATTAATTCCCCGTTGAGAATCAAACAAAACCTGTCCATTTAAACTAATAAAACCCTCATCAGGACTATCTAAACCAGCAATACAGCGCAAAGTCATGCTTTTTCCTGAACCCGAAGCACCTAATAATCCTAAGGTTTCTTCATGGGCTTTAAAATTAATGCCTAAAGCAAAACCCTGTAATTGTTTCTTAATATCAATAACTAAGCCTTGTTGCTGACAAAAATAAATGTTGTCTTTGTTGGTATGTTGAAAATATTTTTTCTTTGCTTTTTTCTTTCCTTGCCATTTACTTTTTTTTCTTTCTGACCAAAAATTTACAAGAATAATAACTGACATTGAGATGAACATTAAAATTAATACCCAAATCATTGCAGTTTTCATGTCGCCTGATTCAGCCGCAAAAAAGATAGCAACGGGCATAGTTTGAGTTTGTGTGGGAATATTCCCTGCTAACATTAAAGTTGCCCCAAACTCCCCTAAAGCGCGGGCAAAAGACAAAATCGTCGCCGCAACTAATCCCCGATAAGATAAGGGTAGCATCACCTCCAAAAAAATACGCCATTCCGAAGCTCCTAGAGTACGAGCAGCTAAGAAAATATTGGGTTCAATTTGTTCAAAAGCTCCTAATGTTGTCCTGTACATTAAAGGAAAAGCGACAACAGTTGCCGTAATAATCGTTGCTTCCCAGGTAAAAATAATTGTATAATTGAAACTGTCAAGAAATTGTCCAATAGGGCTATTGCGACCAAGAAGAATTAAAAGGAGAAAACCTACTACTGTAGGCGGTAATACTAAAGGAGCGATAAAAATACTGTCAATTATTCCTTTTCCTCTTCCTTGATAGTTTAACATCCATCGGGCAGCAGCAATACCAATAAAAAATGTAAAAAAAGTAGCAGTAAGGGCGGCGCGAAATGAAATAAACAAAGGAGATAAATCAAAATCCATATAGTCTGATTCCGTATTTTTAAACCTTATCTTTGATCAGGCTTAACTAACAAATAAAAAACAGTAGCTGAAGATTATTATTGTCATTAACAGACTCTTTATGACTCCACACAATGACTATCTTTAAGTCAATTAGGCGATTAATTAAGAGTTTATTTAGACAATTTAAGATATAGCTGCTGACATTATAGATCCATGGCCAAGAAAATTGGTATACAATGATGCCAAAGAAACAATAAAGATGAACAACATTTGATTTTTATATAGCGTTTCTCACTTTGGTAAGGTACACTTTGATTTTTCGCCGACTGCCGACTACCGAACTCCCGACTCCCCAAAACCATCAACTTCTGTCCCTCACGAGTATGAGAATTGCTATAGCGTTTCTCACTTTGGTAAGGTACACTTTGATTTTTCGCCGACTGCCGACTGCCGACTGCCGAACTCCCAACTCCCCAAAACCATCAACTTTTGTCCCTCACGAGTATGAGAATTGCTATATTTATTAGTCTCAGTCTTGTTGCACTGGTTACAGCTTGCCAGGTAGAAAAATCAGTAAAGCAAGAAATACCTAAAGTAACTTTAACTGTCTCAGTTGCTGCTAGTGTTCAAGATGCAATGACAGATATTAAAAAACTGTTAATCCAGGAAAATCCTAATCTAGAAATTAATTATAATTTCGGTTCGTCTGGCTCTTTACAACAACAAATAGAACAAGGAGCTCCGGCCGATGTTTTTATATCAGCTGCACCTAAGCAGATGAATGCTTTACAAAAAAAAGGGCTTATTTTAACAGAAACTCGTCGAGATTTACTGCAAAATAAAATAGTTTTAATCACTTCCAAAACCAAAGGTAATAAAGTAATTTTTCAAGAATTAATCAATGATAAATTCAAGAAAATTGCTCTTGGCGATCCTGCTAGTGTTCCAGCTGGGCAATATGCAAAAGAAGTTTTAACTTCGTTCAAAATCTACGAAAAACTACAACCTAAATTAGTATTTGGTAAAGATGTTCGTCAAGTTTTAACATATGTTGAGACTAGAAATGTAGATGCGGGTATTGTTTATCAAACTGATGCTAAAATTTCAGATCAGATTAAAGTTACAGCAGTTGCCCCCGAAGATACTCATTCGCCAATTGTTTATCCAGTTTCTGTCTTAAAAAACACACAATATTCGAAGCAAGCAAAAATATTTGTTCAATTTTTATTCAGCAATCAAGCTGAAACAGTATTTAAAAATTATGGATTTACGATAGTAGATACCAATAACTGATACCAAATCCGGTTATCATAGACTAATTACAATAAGCTTCGGAGCAGGGAGCTTCGGAGAAAGAGGGTCTTCATAATTTTGTAAATACTTGTTTATT
>DLXW01000357.1:0-1078 GCA_003448685.1 Cyanothece sp. UBA12306 | reverse complement strand
TTAGCTTTTCTAAAGCGGATTTGGTATTAATCATAGTTCGACAATTTTTTCTAAAGCCGATTATCAAATTAGAATTCTTATCCTAATTCTTAGATAATTTTCACAGTATATTCAGCATTTACTCAGACTTTAAGGGGTTAATTTAGGGAGTCAACTAACCCACTTAATAAAAATGTCGAAATATTCTCTGAAAAACCAACCTTTGTCTGTCAAAACCCATGCCATCATCAGTATGTTTACAGCAGGCTCCTTATTGTCCCTAACATCTGCTGCTTCTGCTGTCACTCTCAAAGTTTCTGTGACAAACCTTGCTCCTGCTAATGGAACCTTATTAACTCCCACTTGGTTTGGTTTTCATAATGGTAATTTTGATCTTTATGATAATAATGTTTCTTTGAATTTATTTCCAGGGATGGAAGATTTAGTTGAAGATGGAAATACAGCACCTATTTCCAATAGATTCACTAATGAAAATGCGGGGATAGTTCAAGGAACCATTTTAGGAACCCAAGGAGCTAATGCTGGACCAATTGATTCAGGGGAAACAGCCAGTATTTTAGTTGAAGTTGACCCAAATTTGCCTACTAGTCGCTTTTTCAGCTACGCATCTATGGTTATTCCCAGTAATGATGCCTTTATTGCTAATGGTGATCAAATGGCTTACCGTATCTTTGATGATTCAGGAAATTTCCAGGAAACTGACTTTATTGTCTCGGGTTCCCAAGTGCTTGATGGAGGTACAGAAGTTAACGATGAATTGCCAGCCAATACCGCATTTTTTGGCCAAAATAATCCCGATACAGGGGTTGATGAGAATGGTTTGGTTGGTCTTCACCCTGGCTTCAATGCTATCGGAACTGGTGGAATCTTAGATGATCCCCAATTTTCTAACGCTGATTTTAAAGTCCCTGGTTATCAAGTTGCTCGTATTCAAGTACAAGTTGTCCCTGAACCTAGCACCGTAATTGGTTTATTAACTGCTGTGGGTAGCGCGTTTTTCCTAAAAAATCGTCGGCGCATGGGATAAGCAATTGAGAGGGTGGGAAGAGGGAGAAGAGGGAGAAGAGGGGGAAGAGGG
>DLXW01000009.1:2983-3381 GCA_003448685.1 Cyanothece sp. UBA12306 | reverse complement strand
ATCCCATGATGATGCAACGCCGATGATTCTAGTTGGCCTTACTTTTGGTTATCATAGAATTAGAGACTACTATGAACCTAAAATCTCCTCTTAAGATTCATTTGAGAAACAGTCTTTTAGATAATGAAAGGAGGCTCTAGAATAATGATTAATTTTCTAAGTGTCAAAAATGATTTGGTATTAGCTTTAGAAGCTGAAGGCAAAGTGACGGGAGATGATTATCGCTTAATTATTATTCCTGCCATTGATACAAAACTCCAACAATATCCCAAAATTCGTTTATTATATGAACTAGGAAGTCACTTTTCTGGGTTTGATATTAGAGCGATTTGGGAAGATACTAAACTAGGACTGAAACATTGGACTGATTTTGAAAAAATTGCCTTAGTCTCGGACAT
>DLXW01000009.1:0-2814 GCA_003448685.1 Cyanothece sp. UBA12306 | reverse complement strand
ATTGCCTTAGTCTCGGACATTCAATGGATAGGAATAATAACAAAAGTATTGGGATTTATTGTTCCTTATCCTGTCAAAGTTTTTCCTAATAATCAACTTTTTCAAGCCCAAGAATGGGTCAGTTGTTGAATTGATTGCGTTTCTCGTAACTAATGAAGTACACTTAACTCCTACAACTAGAAAACTTTGTACATCGCTTAGTTATGAGAACTTCCATAGATATGTCTTCTCCTCAAACAATTTGGCTTGCTAGACACGGAAACCGCCTAGATTTTGTTAATCCTGAATGGTTTAATACAGCCGAACGTCGTTATGATCCTCCCCTTTCTGATGATGGAATTATTCAAGCTCAGCAGCTAGGAAACAGGTTAATAGATGAGAATATTACCCATATTTTTGCTTCTCCTTTTTTAAGAACCATTCAAACCGCCAATGAAGTTGCCAAAGTGCTTGATCTTTCCATTAAACTTGAAGGAGGACTTGCAGAATGGCATAATCCTCAATGGATGAGTGAACATCCTCAAACCCATCCCTCCCACTATTTAGAGCAAGAATATCCCCGTATTGACTGGAATTATTCCTCTCGCATTGTACCCCAATATCCTGAGACTGAAACCAAGATGATTGAGCGAACGGGTGCAATTGCTCAACAATTAATTGCTGAATTTTCTGAAGATATCTTATTAGTTGGTCATGGTGCATCAGTATTAGGAGCAACTTGGGGATTAGTAACAGGAAATCCTCCCGTTAATACTGCTTTATGTTGTTTAGTTAAAGTAGTGAGTGAGGGGAATAATTGGCAACTAGAATTAAATGGAGATGTTTCTCATTTAAGTCAAACAGAAAGTAAAATTCGCTTAGTCTAAATCTTAATCATCAATTATTAAGAAATGAAGTCATACGTTAAGCTCAGGGGAACAGAGAGTTCCACAAGATGCAAAATTGACAATCATCGCGCCTTCCTTTAGGGAACAGGACTACCGTCAGGAATATCTAACTCAATTAAAGGACCGCGATCTAATACTTCAATGTCCCATTGACCCCGTCTTGCAGTCTCAAAGACAATATAGCGTCCATTAGCACTAATAGTAGGATTTCTGACCCAACTACGATACCCTTGAGTCAACAATTGAGTCTTGCGGGTGGCGCGATCGTAAAGAGCAACATCTGGCCTTCCTTGAACACTAGAAATATAAACCAAATAGCGTCCAGTTCGACTTAAACTAGGACTTGCGAGGATAACATTACTTTGGTTTAATCCAGGCAAATTTAGTACCTGTTTAGTCCTTAAATCGTAAAATAAAATCTGGTTGGTTCCATTACGATTAGAAACCAAAGCTAACCAACGGCCATCACCACTCAAAGCGGGTTGTTCATCATTATAACGACTATTGAGGGTAGTAGGAGGTTCGGGAGGATTAACAAAGCGACAAGAAGAAAGCAAGCTAATCAGTACCACTGAGGTTAGAAAAAAGTGGGAACGCACTTTAACCTAGAATTAATAATCAAAACGCACGGAATTGGGTTGATCATAGTTGCGATCTTCTTGGGGATATTCTTCTGGATTTGATGGTTGATCATTTCTTGTCGGTTCGTCATTGGATTGATCAATGGGTTGATAATCTACATAATCAGTTGGGGTTGCTTCTTCCGATGGACTACTCGAATAATATCGAGGTTCAGAAGAAGGACGAGGGCGGCGTTTTTTGGGAATTCTATTGGTGTTTTTAGAGGATTCTCCCTCAGAACTTGGACGGCGAGAACGACGGTTTGCGGGACGTTCTTCCCACATATCAGAACCATCATCCCAAGCATCGTAAGCTTGGCGAGAGGGGGAACTTGGACGGGGACGACTTTCGCGGGGGGGTTGACGATCGCTCACAGCGCGTCTTTGACGATCGCTCGGTTGTTGACTTCGACGGCGATTACTAGAACTACGGGGTTCTTCACTTCTATAATTAGATTTTCGGCTACTGCGAGAGTCTTCATAACCTCTTAAGCGAGGGTTATTGCTATAGCGAGGATCTTCTTCATAGGGTTCAAGTTGATCTAATTCAGCTTCTGTGTAGACACGAGTTCTGCTAACGCGACGTTCATCGTCAACCAAAGGGGAACCTCGTCTCGCTTGTTCTGTGGTTACTCCCCTGAGTCGAATAGTTTCTACTGCAAAAAAGATGGTTGAACCTGTAAGCAGAAATTGTCCAAACTGTAAGATAGGATCAAGTCGCCACCCTTGAAATAAGAGAATTAAGCCACACAATAAACCCACCGCTGCAAAAAAGATATCGTGATCTCTCGATAATTCTGGACGCACAGAGCGCAAAAAGTAAAGGCCCGCCCCAGCTACTGCCAGAAAAATACCAAGAATACTGGCTGAGTTCAGCCCAAAGTTTACCATTAGCTTTCTCCATTTTTCAACTCTATGGTAGCGATTTTTGACAATTAGTCTTTAGATTTAAGCAGATTCACTGAGTTTAGTAAGTTTAAAAAATAAGGATTAATTTTGGGATCAAAGTGAAAATTTTGACTATGATTCACGAAAAATCCCCACCCTGTTCCAGATTAGGTGGGGATAGGGGTTACAAATTGCGCTTAATTTTATCGCTTTGGCTAATGAAGATCAAACCCACAGTGATGGGAATGACGACAATCACGGTTCCCCAGACTAGACTCCAAAGAAAGTTGGCTAAAGAAGGTGTCATATAGTTGTTACCCTTTGCTAATTTTGATTAGGCTTCGTAGCTTATTTTAACAAACTGTGGGGAGTATAGGGGGATTTTTTCTTTGATGTTTAATCTATGGAGATGAAAACTG
>DLXW01000341.1:14797-14935 GCA_003448685.1 Cyanothece sp. UBA12306 | reverse complement strand
CATCACTTAATCCTGTTACTGAGGAATTCCGTTGATAGTTAGTAGTATAGGTATTAACCTGAAATTCAAGCCACGGATTTTGAGTAGGTTGTACTTCTGACAATAACTGAGTATTTGTTAACTCAACATTACCTACTT
>DLXW01000341.1:13215-14496 GCA_003448685.1 Cyanothece sp. UBA12306 | reverse complement strand
CAAGTTTTGTTCCATCAATCTTCTTGGTTGACTTGTCTTGGAGATATTATCTTGAATTGGCATTATTCTAACAGAAGTATCATTTTCATTCTCAGAATTAGCCACAAAATCTAGCTCAAATTCTGGTTGATTAGGTTGAGTTAAGACAGAAAAAATATCTAGATTTTTTTGACGATTTAGGTTGAAAAAATCTGAGTATAATTCAATTAGTTCAACTGCTTCTTTATCGATTTCTTTGACCTTTATTTCTGAGTCAAAATTAACCTTTTGTAAAGGGTGTGTAATTTCTAACATTTTTGGGTAGTCAAAGAATAAACTACCATTGATTGTGTGGAAATCTGCCCCTAGTAAAGAGTTTTCTAAGAATAGGGGATCAAGATTACTGGCAACATTTATTAAACTATTATTCATTTTTCTCCTCCTAGGAAATTGTCTTTGCCTGGAATATTTTTCTGCTCAATTTTGAGTAAGAAACTGTTATTTTTTTCTAAATTATACTCATGTACATTGGATTTAAGATTTTAGTTTTTGGATTTTAGATTGTCTTATTCTTATCAAGAATAAACTTGTTTTTGTCTAAGTTTTTTGCTCAAGAGAATCGGTTTTAAAACCTCGCTTTTTTAAGGTAAATAGTTTTTGTCGAGGGGTTTAAATCTCCGTTATAAAAACAACTTCTGTAGGAGATTAATATTATTAATCCCCTACTAACTTCGTTAACCCCAACCCAAAATCGGGCGGTCAGGAAACTGAAGATAACTATTAGTCGGACCATAATTATTCTGGTCATAGACTGTATTAAAATCTGGTAAACCTAGGCTATTTTCTAAGTTATCAGAAGGGGAAGAAGGCATACTAGAACTACCCAAGCTAATCATCTGTGACAAGTCAGTTGAATCGTCTAGCTGTTGATTGGCTATGGCAGGATTATTATTACCGAGATCCATTAGATCTGGAGAAGAACTTTGATCTCCATGGGGTGACTCGGAAAGGTCGTACCATTGTGCATTGCCAACTAAGGTGGTGTTGGAGTCTGACTGTGGTAGCAAATCATCAAAGGAGTCAGGTTGGGAGAGAATCAGAGCTTGAGAATCCAATTCGCTACCAACTGGTGCAATACGAATGGCATCAGCAATGACGTGTTGATTAGCATCATCGGAGAGTTCTACTGTTAGGGTATTCCCAGTAATGGTGACATTGCTCAGATATTCCCAACCTACCCCGTATTCGCTAAAGTCATTAGGAGCGACCTCTTGGTTAATGTCCACTGTGATGGGAGTAGCA
>DLXW01000341.1:0-13103 GCA_003448685.1 Cyanothece sp. UBA12306 | reverse complement strand
CCGTTAGGGTATCTCCAGTAATACTTACATTGCTGAGGTTTTCCCAATCTACCCCTTGATCGCTAAAGTCATTAGGGGCGACCTCTTGGTTAACATCCACTGTGATGGGAGTAGCACCACCTACAATGGTATAGGGTGCATCAGTAGCCCGATTAAAATGTGCTGTCCAAGTAGCAGCAACGCTATAGCTTCCTGGGGTAAGTCCGCTAAAAGTCCAAGTAGCAACATTGGCACCGCTTCCAGGATCACTGTAGTGAATATCGCTCCCGAAACCTTGAGAATTATTGGTCAACCAACTGCCTACAGTACCAAATTCTAAGTCTCCATCGTCAATAATCTGAACCTCTATTGCTTCAATACGGATGGCATCAGCAATAACGTGTTGATTAGCATCATCGGATAGTTCTACTGTCAGGGTATCTCCTGTAATGGTGACATTATTGAGATATTCCCAACCTACCCCGTACTCACTAAAATCATTAGGGGCGACCTCTTGGTTAATATCTACTGTGATGGGAGTACCGCCACCTAAAATGGTAAAAGGTGCATCAGTAGCTCGATTGAGATTTGCTGTCCAAGTAGCAGCTACGTTATAGATACCAGGGGTAAGTCCTGTAAAAGTCCAAGTAGCAACATTGCTACCGTTACCAGGTTCGCTGTAATGAACGTCACCCTCGAAACCTTGATTATTGGTGCTTGACCAATTGCCTAGGGTACCAAATCCTGAGTCTCCATCGTCAATGATCTGAACCTCTGTTGGTTCAATACGGATGGCATCAGCAATAACGTGTTGATTAGCATCATCGGATAGTTGGACTGTCAGGGTATCCCCAATAATGGTGACGGTACTAAGGTTTTCCCAACCTACCCCGTAGTCGCTAAAATCATTAGGGGCGACCTCTTGGTTAATGTCTACTGTGATGGGAGTAGCGCCACCGTAAATGGTATAGGGAGCATCAGTAGCGCGATTGAGATGTGCTGTCCAAGTGGCAGCTACGCTATAGGTTCCAGAGGTGAGTCCGCTAAAAGTCCAGGTGGCAACATTGCTACCGCTTCCAGCAGCGCTGTAGTGAACATCGTCACCGAAGCCTTGAGAATTACTGGTTAACCAACTACCTGTCGTACCAAATCCTAAGTCTCCATCGTCAATGTTCTGAACCTCTGTTGGTTCAATACGGATGGCATCAGCAATGACATACTCATCGGCCTCATCGGATAGTTGGACGGTGAGGGTATTGCCAGTAATGGTGACGGTACTAAGATTTTCCCAACTTACCCCGTAGTCGCTAAAGTCATTAGGGGCGACCTCTTGGTTAACGTCCATTGTGATGAGAATAACGTCACCGTAAATGCTATAGGGCGCATCAGTAGACCGATTAGGATGTGCTGTCCAAGTAGCAGCCACCTCATAGGTTCCTGGGGTGAGTCCCCCAAAAGTCCAGGTGGCAACATCGGTACCGCTTCCGGCAGCGCTGTAGCGAACGTCACCACCAAAACCTTGATTATTAGCGTTGAACCAGCTACCTACGGTACTAAAATCTGGGTCGCCATCGTCAATTAAAATCTCTGAGAAAATATCTGATCTAAAACGCTGTCCATAGATTCCCCCAAAAGAACCATCTTGACCCCAAGATTCCCAAGTAACAACAAAATCCCCATCACTTAATTCTGTTACTGAAGGATACCATTGATTGTCATTAGTGTAGGTATTAATCTGAAATTCATTACCCACAGGGATGCCATTACTATCATATCGCTGTCCATAGACTCCATAAAAAGAACCATCTTGTCCTTCAGATGTCCAAGTAACAACAAAACCTCCGTTACTCAATCGTGTTACTGAAGAGTCACTTTGATCGTCATTAGTATAGCTATTAATCTGAAATTCATTACCAACAGGGATGCCATTACTATCATATCGCCGTCCATAGATTCCCCAACTAGAACCATCTTGACCCCATGATTGCCAAGTAACAGCAAAACCCCCATCACTTAATCCTGTTACTGAAGGGACTGCTTGTTGGTGGTAAGTAGTAGTATTAATCTGAAATTCGTTACCAACAGGGTTGCCATTAGTATCATATCGCTGTCCATAGACTCCATAAAAAGAACCATCTTGATAATAAGATTGCCAAGTAACAACAAAACCCCCATCATTTAATCCTGTTACTGAAGAGTCCTGTTGCTCGTCATTAGTATAGGTATTAATCTGAAATTCGTTACCAACAGGGATGCCATTACTATCAAATCGCTGTCCATAGACTCCCCACCTAGAACCATCTTGACCCCAAGATGTCCAAGTAACAACAAAACCCCCATCATTTAATCCTGTTACTGAAGGGACTAATTGGTGGTCCTCAGTATAGGTGTTAATCTGAAATTCATTCCATTGAATTTCAGTAGGTTGTACCTCTAACAATAACTGAGCATTGGTTGACTCAACATTACCTACTTGATTACCATTAAAATCAACAGGGGATTGCTCAATTTCAGAATCAATCCTAGTCCCATTATTGACTTTTTGTTCCATCAATCTTGTAGTTGAAGTTGTCTTAGGGCTACTTTCTTGAACTGAGTTCGACATTAAGTAATTGGTGGACAACTGGTCAAAATTAGTAGTCTCAACTTCTGATTCTTCACTGGTAAAAATTCCCAACTCTAACTCAGGTTGTTGAGGTAAAACAGAAGTAAGTTCTAGATTTTCCCCGCTATTGAGTTGGCGCAAATCTGAGTCAAAGTCAATAGTTTTAATTGCTTCTAACTCAATTTCTTTGACGTTTATTTCTGAGTTAAAAGTAACTTTTTGTAAAGGCTGTGGAATTTCTAATAGCTGTGGGTAGTCGAATAACAAATTACCATTGATTGTGTGGAGATCTGCCCCTAGTAAAGAATCTTCTAAAAATAGGGGATCAAGATTACTGACAACAGTCATTAAACTATTATTCATTTTTCTCCTCCTAGGAAATTGTCTTTCCCTGGAATATTCTTCCTCAACTTCAAGGTTAAATTTTGTGAATTTTTCTCACAATAGGAAGAGAAAATGTTATACTGAATTCATAATAATAAATTTGCTTTTATTGAGAATATTTCTCCTCATCAATTCCTTGAAATTGTTGAAGTACATCGGTTTGTTTTAGTTCTCTTTTTATCTATAATTATATTAGGTAATTACTTTTTCTAGACGATAGCAGTTGCAAAAATTGATAAATCTTTATTCTTCTTAATTTTTAGGTTGCTTTAACATTAATTGAATTGCCTCTTTCAGGTAACCAATTTGACCATAAGCATAGACCAAATTATCAAAACTTAGGGCAGGATTAGTGGAATATTTGAGAGATTTATAGAGTCCTCGTAATAGCCTTTCTCCTCCCCGTCCCAATTGAACAATTCCAGTTCTTCCTGCGATTTCTTCCCGATAACATTCACTCACCCCTTGCCACCAACTACGACGTAAAAACCAATCTTTTTTTAATCTTTCAGGGGCAACATTATGGGCAACCAAAGCATCAGGAAGATAGGCCACTTGCCAACCTTTTTGTAAAGCCAATTCTGTCATATACAATTCCTCATTAGACAGCAGTTTTTTGCCCACCCTGCCTAAGTTAGCATCAAAGCCCCCAATTTGTTCTAAAAATGACCGGCGCAGCGAATAATTTAAGCCCCGAGGAGTTAAATTAGGATCGGTAATTGATACGATAGAATCCCCTAAATTATAAAGTCCCAAACCCCCTGCCAAATCATCAGAAATCCAACCAGGTCGACTGATATTATCAGGCCAAATTAAAGTCACTTTGCCCCCTGCGATCGCCAATTTTTCGTTACGATTATAGGCCTCCACTAACACCCGTAACCATTGAGGCGAAGCGATCGCATCATCATCAAGATAAGCTATAATCGGAGCATCAGTTTCCTTAGCCCCCCGATTACGAGCAACTGATAGGCCAAGAATTGGTTCATAGACATATTTAAGCCGAGGATGGGGTAAACGAGACTGCACCACTTGCGCAGTGTCATCAGTAGAACCATTATCGACCACTAAAACCTGGTAATCTTGGCAATCTTGGGCCAAAAGACTATCAATAGCATCACCTAAATAGCGATCGCGGTTGTGAGTACAAATAATAGCAACAATCTGCTCTTCAGACATTTCAACCCCTACTCGCTGTTGTTATGAATATCCAATAAAATTTTTTCATAAAGTTCACCCATTCGTTCCCAAGTATACTCTTTTTCGATCAAAGCCCTACCATTAACTGACAGTTTTTCCCGCAATTTTGGCTGTTCAAACAGACGACCAATGGCATAAAGATATTCATCCACTTCGTTGGCCCTCATTGCAGACAAAGGAACCCCTGTTCCATCAACCAATAATCCCTCTAATCCATAATCACTAGCTACCAAAGGAGTTCCCGTCGCTAGGGTCTGAAGGGTTCTAATTTTGGTTCCCATGCTTTTGCGAATGGGGATAACACAAACTGTGGCCCAATGGAGATATTCAATAATCGAAGGTACTTGACCCGTTACATTAATACCTGGGTATTCTCCCAATTCTAAGACTTGAGGAACGGGACGAATCCCTACCAATTCTAAAATAGTTTCGGGATAGCGTTGACGGATTTTGGGGAAAACTTCTAAACTAAAAAAGCGAGCCGCATCAATATTTCCTGGTTTGTCCATAGCGCCAACAAAAACGATCCTTTGTCCCCCTGAATTGGAGGTGCGTTTGGGAAAAACCATTAAATCTAAACCATTAGGAACCACTTTAATAGGAGTTTCTAGGTTTAATTTTTTGAGAATATTTTGTTCAGTTTTATTAGCCGTGATAATAGCTGAAAATTTACCACAATATTGTTTTTCATAGCGACGTAATAAAGGTAAATTGATTTGATTTCGCAAACCTGATTCAGTAGATTGGGTTTCTACCTGGTGTTGGTAAACCCCAGATACTGAACGATGAATATGAATAACTGTTGGTAATTGTTCTTTCCATTGGGGACGTATATAAATTTCGTTGTTATTTCCTTCACAGATCAGCAAATCAAAGTCTCCAGACTCAACACTTTGATCTAAATACTGTTGAAGTTCTCCCGAGTAATGGGATAAAAACCTAGGAGGTGTTCCCTGTTGAAAAAATACGCCTAAATTTTTAGCTTTTTGCAAAAATCCTGGTGAACTTGCTTCTTGGTTAACATCGGCAAAGATCACACACTTGTCCAACTGTTGCTTTAAGCTAGCGATATCTTCTTCTTGTACTTTATCTGATATTTGGGTCACGAAAGTAAGATCATGACGTTGATTGAGATATTTAATAAAAGAATAGGTTCTCATCTGGGCCTTTCCCTCAATGGGTGGATAAGGGAAGGTAGAGGAGAGCATAAGAATCTTCATCCGCGATCGCTGATAATATAGTTGTTTAGAGAATCAACCCCCTTGGGAAAAGAGAAATTTGGCTCTAGTAATGGACAAAAGTCAGGGTTTGATCAACTCAAACAGTTAATCAATTCGATTGTATCTTACTAATCAGCAAAAATGCTCTATTGCGATTAAAATATATTTTTCTAGTCAAATATCCCATCAGATTTTACCGTTGACTCAATGGGGTGCTTTACTAGATTTTGCTGCGTTTTCCAAATATTTACTGTTATATTTTGATATTTAACGCCAAAAATTTATTCGTTATCCAATTTACACCCCTTAACTCCCCCAGAAACTACAAATTGTCTGATAGTTTCAACAAAATTATCAACTTTTCCAAAATGGATATTATGATCACAATCCTCGATAATTTCTATTGTTATTGATTGAGATAAATTGACCATTTCTTGGTTAATAGCAATAAACTTTTGATCAAGTTCACCCACTAATAACAAAATAGGAATTTCGTTATGTTGTATTTTTTCCCAGAGGGAAGGTTGTAGTCCCGTGCTACAGTTACGTAATGCTTTAGCTAACTCAACAGGATTATTGTTTAATCTTTTTTCTAGAACTCGTTTAAAATCTGGATGATTCTTAAACAACACAAATAGCTTATTGTCGTACCACTTGTCTAAAAATAAAGCAAATTCAGTTGTTTCTAACTCTTGAGCAAGTTGATGATCATTTTTCAGTCGTTCCGTTCTTTCTTGAGGAGTTTTTAATCCAGGGGAAGCTGATTCTAAAATAACTTGAGAAAAATGGTCTGGAAAATAAATAGTTAAATATAGTGCAATTCGTCCTCCCATGGAATAGCCAGTCAATAAACATTGACTAATTTTTAGCTGATTTAGTAATTCAACCAATCCGTGAGCAATCTTAGGAATAGTATAGTATTGATCACCTCCTATAACTTGGGTTTGACCATGACCAGGTAAATCAATCGATAAACAAAAAAAATCTTTAGACAATGATAAAATAGCTGCATCAAAACTATGGCAATTGCCCATAAAACCATGTAAAAAAACAATGACAGGTTTTTCAGGACTGCCCCGAAAAAAATAATTAAACTTATAATTGTTTAAATTCATGGATCTGCGTTAATTAAGCTTAAATTTAATTAAATCCCAATGACATATTTACGCCATTCATGATTTAGATTATTTCTGGTATGTTTAACCAATTCAAAATGTAAACTACTATAGGGACGACGGGGTTGACATAGTAGAGTCATATTAGCTTCTTTGGGAGTACGATTACCCTTTTTAACGTTGCAACGCACACAGGCAGCTGCCAAATTTTCCCAGGTATCTCCTCCACCTCGGGAACGAGGGATAATATGATCGAGGGTTAATTGTTCTCCTCGATAGTTGCAATATTGACAGGTATGGCGATCTCGTTCGAGGATGTTACGTCGGGTTAGGGGAATTTCTTTATAGGGAACCCGCACATAATAGCGTAATCGAATGACTGACGGAAGGGGAAAATCAGTATAGATAAATTGTCCATTATCTTCGAGTTGCTCGGCTTTTCCTTTGAGCAACAAAACAACCGCTCTTCGCCAACTGGTAATATTTAGCGGTTCATAGGAGGCATTTAAGACCAAAACCTTGCCCATAGGCCATAAAAGGAATTTTAATCAATTTATGGGATGATGTTAACACAGTTAGTTCATTTTTATCTGTTCGCAAACTAAAAATTTTTGGTTAATCAATTGATAACATTCTTCAACCGATGCCCCTTGAGTCATAATTTGCCCTAAAGCTTGATAAGTATCTTGATGTTTTTCGATTAAAGTTTTTGCTTGTAAAATAGCCCAACGTTCTTTTTGTTGATAATTTTGGGGATTTATTCCCCCTAATACCATCATTTCTCTGCAAGTCTGACGATCTTGTTGACCTCCAGTAGAATTGCCATATATTAGCATTTCTGCGGCAATTCCTGCCATCCAAACCGTAGAAAATCTTTCGAAGATCAAAGGAGTTTCTTTGATCTTTACTTCTGATAAGAGACTTAAATCAAATCTTACTCCTCCGTAGCCTAATTGCCCTTGTTTAAAAGCTTCCCAAGCTGATAAAGTATACCCAGTGACAGGAATGCCTAAACAGTAGGCAACTAAAAAATGACCCGCTTCATGATGCACAATACGTTGTTTCTCTTCGGGAGAAGCCAATAACCCTAGCACTAAAGTTAATCCTTTACCCTGCCAACCCAGACTATCCAAACTCACTAGTCCTAAAATACCTACGGTTGCTAAGGCAGGAATAAATGGGGATATTTCTAAAATAGGAGTAAGTAAAGCGGATAAAGTCATTAAAAAAACCGCTATTGCTATTAAATTTAATGAAGTTTGCTCCATTATGCCAGATATAAAATTATATTTTTTAAATTAGAAAGATCAAGATTTTTGCTAATATTCACCATAGTTACTAGGAGCAATACCTAGCAATTCAAACTAAGACATCGTTTCCTTGAGTATTCCTGTGACTTTGATTAAAAAATGAAAAGCCTTCAGGCGTCTTTCCGTGTTTCGACTCTAAAGGCTGTTTCATATCACTCTTACTCCTCACACACAAGATAAATTTATCAGCCTCAGCAATAATACCCAGTCATTAATGTGACAGTTTATTAACTGGCACAGTTGACATCGTCTCAAAGATCAGATTAAACAAGAAACAGTAAACTAAATTTAATATGCTTTCTCACAAAAATTATGGATTGGTATCAATCATTAGAAAAACCCAAATATTGGTTATTAGCCCTAGCTGTGGCCTTAGCAACCCTTCATCTGACCATACTTGATCAAGCCAATCAGCCAAACTTAATGAGTTTAAGCGTTTTAGTTTGGTTGACGATCGCTTCTCTAATTTGGGATAAAAAAGAAGATCTTAAACTTAACAGTGGATTATTTTCCAGCTTTTTTGGAGCAACATTGATAGCTTTTGTGATGATTAGAGGTGTTTCTCCTGCCGGCTATCATACACTAATTTCACCGCTAATTTCTGGCTTAGGTTTAGTTTTAATAGCATCAGGAATCAAAGGGCTGCATCAATATACAAAAGAATTGGCTATTCTTACCTTACTACCCTTGTCTAACATTTTTTCCCTGATGCTCAGAGCAATTAATTTGCCAACTTTAACTGCCATGTTTTCTAATAGTTCTCTGTGGGCGACAGGATTTCAATCCTATAGAGATGGAGTATTCATTGTATTACCCACTGGACGAGTTGAAGTCTATGGAGTTTGTTCTGGGGCTGAAACAATCATGCTGATGTTTTTTGTCTCGATCCTGTTTTTGTTTCTGGTTCCCCTCAATAGAATCCAACAACTGATTTGTGTCACAGTGGCAGTTTTATTGGGCTTTGTGATCAACGGAATTCGAGTTTGTATTATGACAGTTCTCGTAGCCTTCGATTACCCAGAATCTTTTGAATACTGGCATGGAGATGATGGAAGTCTGATTTTTGCCCTGATTTCAGTGTTAATCTTTGGTGCATGGTCTTGGTTTGTTTATGTACGTCCTCTAACTTTGGTGTCTGATTTAGACCAAAATATCGATCAAGATCTTCTCGATGACTTTGACAGCGGATACACAAGCAAATCTTAAGGTTGATCAACTAAAATGTTATGGCAAAAACTTCCCGGGAAACCGCAAGAATTGGAATCTTAGCTGTTCTTTTAATAGGGGTTATAGGGACAATAGTTCGAGCTTTTCTAGTTGCTCCTACATCAAATACACCTTTTATTGAAGCGACATTTCCTGAATCTGTACCCCTTGAAGGATGGAACCCAGTTCCAGAAAAATTCCAAAAATTAAAAAGGGATAATTATCTCTATCAATATACTAAAAACGGAACAATTCTCGAAATTATTGCCAGCGATCGCCGTTATGATGGGGGCAATGTTAGCCGTTTGCTGTTTAAAGAAATGTCAATGCCACCGGCGACTATTTCTATGAATATTAGACAGAAGGACTCTATAGGGAATTATTGGGTTTTTACCTATGAAAACAAAGCTTATTTAACAGCTTGTATTAATCGAGCTGGAGAAACTACCATGAGTGATCAGCAGTATACTCAAAATAAATATAAGTATGGTTGGAGTGTGGGAAGAACCTTCTGGTGGATAATGGGTCAAAAAGATTTTTTTGAGACAGCTTGTTTGTGGTCACTATTATCAATTCCAGTTACTTCTGATCTTGATAAAAATTCTTTAGACTCAACCTATAAAACCTTAGAAAACGCTTGGTTTGAATGGTATCGTTGGTGGAAACCAAGATTAGAAAAGCTGACATGATTAACTAATCCCACAGATTCAAGATTAGTTACAATTTAAGGAGAAATTAGAGAAATTACCTGATCAATGGAAACTACGGAAATAAAAAGAGAAATTGAAGTTATTGGTACGCGCCTGGGGAAAACCCAGGACTATCTTTGACTTACCTGCCCTGAAAGCTAATATCCAAGATTTAGAAACCCTTGCTTCTCAACCGGACTTTTGGGATAATCCGGAAACTGCACAGGAAACACTGCAAAAACTTAATGATCTTAAATCAAGTTTAGAACAATATAATAACTGGGTAGAACAGTTAGAAGATACTAAAGCGATCGCTGAGTTACTAGAATTAGATGAGGATGTTACCCTCAAGCAAGAAGCCCAAACTAATCTAACTCAACTCAATCATGATCTTGATCGTTGGGAATTGCAGCAGTTATTATCGGGTATTTATGACACCAAAGGGGCTGTTTTAACTATTAATGCGGGTGCTGGGGGAACAGATGCTCAAGACTGGGCTCAAATGTTGTTAAGAATGTATACCCGTTGGGGAGAAGATCAAGGCTATAAAGTCCATTTAGCGGAACTCTCAGAAGGGGATGAAGCTGGAATTAAGTCAGCTACCCTAGAAATTGAAGGACGTTATGCTTTTGGTTATCTCAAAGGGGAAAAAGGAACTCACCGACTGGTCAGAATTTCTCCTTTTAATGCTAATGGAAAACGACAAACCAGTTTTGCTGGAGTTGAAGTTATGCCAGCTTTGGAGGAAGAAGATATTAGTATTGATATCCCCGAAAAAGATTTGGAAATTACCACCACTCGTTCAGGGGGAAAAGGTGGACAAAATGTTAATAAAGTAGAAACGGCTGTTCGTGCGGTTCATTTACCAACGGGTATTGCAGTACGTTGTACCCAAGAAAGATCCCAATTACAAAATAAGGAAAAAGCACTAGCTTTACTCAAGGCTAAATTGTTAATTATTGCCCAAGAACAACGCGCCCAAGAAATTGCCGAAATTCGGGGAGATATGGTCGAAGCGGCTTGGGGTAATCAAATTCGTAATTATGTTTTTCATCCCTATCAAATGGTTAAGGATGTCCGCACCAATACGGAAACGACCGATGTTGATGGGGTCATGGACGGTGAACTTGATTTGTTTATTGAAAGTTATCTGCGCAATAATGGTCGAGAAGAAACCTGACTCTGAAATGTCAGCAGACTATGACTTTTATAGATTATAATAGGACTTAGAGGATGGTTACTAAATTTTTCAGTAACCATTGTCCCTTGGAGGCCAAGTAAAATGTTAAATAAGTCGACTAATTTTTTCACTTTATTACGTCACTATTTGCTCTATTTGTTCCTAGTTGGTGTAGTCACTTTAGGTCTATCTTATGCCATCAATGATAATCGGGAAGTAGACTCTAAAGTTAATCTTGAAAAAACTGGCAGTTTAATCCTTAAAAGATTTGAAAATTCTCCTTAGAAAAAATGTTAAAAGATTAAGCTGAAAAACATTAAAATTAAGATTATTCAGAGTAACTGAATTTCCTTTGCTTAGACCTTTTATTTCTTTCTAAATCAGTTTTATTAGGGGTTCAGCGCTGCTAAACCCCCACATGGCCTAGCCTATATCATAATAATACGGGAGAACATGACTGTTAAAGCACTTTATGGGTGTGGGAATGCTGTTTCACATTATCTTCGGTTCTCACTACATTAACTGCATTAAGAACTCGTTTTCTTTCCAAAGAATAATTAAAATCATCCCGTATTGTTCCTAAAGGAATATGAGATTTTGCCTCATGACGAGTCTTGTAGGTTCTAACCGTTGCTGCCACTCTTTCGCTAAAATCATCACAAAATTGAGCATGATCGGGAAATTCAGACGTTTTATGTGGTGTCCCATCTGGAAAAATTTCCCCAACAGACTTAGCACAAGCCAATTTATAGGAAGTGGGAACCCCTTTGATAATAGCTTCTAAAGCAGCAGAAGCAATGGGTTCTATGACTTGTACTTCAAAAATTTCTCCGTCTTCTTTGAGGTAACAGGTGGCTAAACCAAAAACACAATAGTCATCAGCTGAAATATCAGGTGCGTTAGCAAGCAAGGTGTCAGTTGTCATAAGCTTTGTGGTGGAATCCTCTAATTAATCATAACTTTAGACTTTTTAATAATCCTAGCAGTTATTGGTAATGGCTATCCCGTTAATCATAATTACACAATTGACTATCTTTGCTTAGATCAACTAATATAGCTAAAATAATTGAGTAAGTCTTATCAAAACAAGTTAATTAAAATGAGTGATCTTAAACAAGAAAAATGTGTCCCTTGCCATGGTAATGTTCCTAATATTACCCCTGAAGAAATTGAACAATTAAAACCTCAGATTCCTAACTGGTCAATTATTGAGAAAGAAGGAGAATTACAATTACAAAGGTTGTATAAATTCCCAGATTTTCAAACAGCAATTGCTTTTACTAATGCAGTGGGAGATCTCGCTGAAGAGCAAGGACATCACCCTGCTTTGATAACGGAATGGGGTAAAGTTACCGTTTATTGGTGGACTCACGCCATCAATGGACTACATCAAAATGATTTTATCATGGCGGCCAAAACGGACGAAATTTACCCTAAAATCGCCAAATAATTGCTAATCCTTGAAACAAATATGGCGATCGCTATCGATAATCAACCATCCTTGACGTTGAAATTCTCCGAGTAATCTAGTAATGGTAACTCGGGTTGTTCCAATAGCACTAGCTAAGTTTTGATGGGTTAAACGTACTTTTAAACGAGTTCCTTCCTCAATTGGTTCTCCCATTTCCTGTTTGAGCAAAGACAAAAGTTGTTGTAATCTGTCCTCAACCCGTTTTAAACCAGCGATCGCTAATAAAGCCTCAGTTTGTCTCATCCGTTGCACCACTTTGCTCAAAACCTGTTGAGCTAATTGGGGGGAAGTCTCAATCTCTGTTAGAGGGTACCATTTCAGATAAACTTCCGATAAAGCCTTAGCTTGATAGGTTTCAATGTAGGTTAACCACAAGCCAAAAAAGGTAGAAGGTTGAGCCCATCCTAATAAAATATCGTCTCCTTGGGGAGTTAATTGGCTTAATTGAGCAATCCCCCGATATACTTGCCAAACCCCCTCTGAAACTAGGGGTATTTCTTCTCCTCGATCGTAAAAGTGCAGCCGCCGTTCCCCATGTCCTTCTTGGGAAGATGGCGGTTGGATAGGATCGTAAGTTAGCAGCATATCTATGAAAGTCTTCCTGCCGTAAAATAGCAATAATTCATAGACTAGATTAAACGACAAAAGTAAACATTAGGTAATCACTAGATTAAGTTACACCACTTTCTCCCCACACCCCACCCCCTACACCCTACACCCTGCCTTAATTTTAAGCTTGTTGTC
>DLXW01000033.1:15744-18877 GCA_003448685.1 Cyanothece sp. UBA12306 | reverse complement strand
ATTCATCCGACATTTTAGGTAATATGAGGATTTTATGTTAGACCTTTCGTTCAGACTGTTAATCGTAGATAATATAGGTTATTGTTTTTCTTAACCCCTAGATTCATTATGTCTCTACCGACTAATCTGACCACTCTTGACGGAACACCTCTTTCTCAAGCCGAACTAGAAAATAAAGTTATACTTTTTGTCAATGTCGCCAGTCAATGTGGTTTAACTCCTCAATATTCGGGTTTGGTTGAACTTGAAGACAAATATGCTTCTCGTGGTTTCAAGATAATCGGGGTTCCTTGTAATCAATTCGGCGCACAAGAACCTGGTAGTCCTACTGAAATTAAAGACTTTACCACCAAAAATTACAATGTTCAATTTACTCTCCTCGAAAAACAAGATGTCAATGGGCCTCAGCGCAGTCCCCTTTATCAATTTTTAGTTCAAGATGGTCCTGATATCGCTTGGAATTTTGGTAAGTTTCTCGTTGCTCGTAATGGTGAAGTGGTGGCACGCTTCGAGCCGACTATTACTCCTGATAATCCAGAACTGCAAGCTGCCATTGAAAAGGCTTTGGCTTAATCTCTCAATTCATTGAATTTTGAACGAATGCGCGTCAGTCCCCCTCTAAAATCCTTGATTTTTTTATTATTTTAGTTGAGTGAGTGTGGGGAGCATGGGAAGTGTGGGGGGATTTTTTCTTTGATGTTTAATCTATGCAAATGAAAACTGCCGTCAATAATTTTTAATGGGAGCAAAGCGACTTGACTTCACTGATTGCTCAATTTTTCAAGACTGGATTTAAAGTTACCCTGTCATTAGCATTAGTGGGGTGTTTTGACCAAACTAATCCCAAGATCAATTCTCCTGTCAGTTCTAGTAATAACCCAGAGCAACTAATAGGCTCAAAAACTCCCCAAAGCTCCCCATCTGTGACAGATTTTCAGAAAGTGACTGTGGTTACAGGGTTAGAACATCCCTGGAGTATGGCCTGGATTGATAACGGCGATCTTTTAATTACTGAACGCCCTGGTCGTCTACTTTTGCTTAAAAATGGGGAGCAAGAACCCACCCCCATTGCTGGGGTGATGGAGGTTCTTGCTTTGGGACAAGGTGGGTTAATGGATGTTTCATTACACCCCGATTTTAAGGAAAATCGCTGGGTTTATCTGACTTATAGCCACGGTACTCCCCAAGCTAACCGGACTCGCCTTGCCCGTGCTATTTTTGATGGCAAGGCTTTACGAGATCTACAAGTTCTCTTTGAAGTTACTCCAGCTAAATCTGGAGGGCAACATTTTGGCTCTCGTCTTCTTTGGCTTAAAGACAAAACTTTGCTAGTTTCTATTGGAGATGGGGGCAATCCTCCTCTATCTCTCGATGGTCAATTAATTCGCCTACAAGCTCAAAATCTCGGTAATGCTCTCGGCAGCATTATTCGTTTGAATGATGATGGTAGCATTCCTGATGATAATCCGTTTGTGGGACAAGATGGGAACCTAAACGCGATTTGGAGCTACGGACACCGCAATATTCAAGGATTAGCTCTAGATCCTGCCACTGGTCAGGTTTGGTCTACTGAACATGGTTCTCGTGGTGGTGATGAACTCAATCAAATTCAGGCGGGTCAAAACTATGGTTGGCCACTGGTGACTCACAGTCGAGAGTATTCGGGGGGTGAGATTTCTTCGGTTCGTTCTCAACCTGGGATGATTGATCCATTAGTAGTCTGGACTCCAGCTCTTGCTCCGTCTGGGTTGGCTTTTTATGATGGTAATAAGTTTCCCAGTTGGCAAGGTGACTTATTTGCGGGGGGATTGGTCGCCAGAGTTGTCCGTCGTCTTGATTTAGATAGTTCTGGTCAGGTGGTCGGACAACAAGTCATTAACTTTGAGCAACGAGTCCGAGATGTTAAGCAAGGACCCGATGGAAACCTTTATGTTTTGACTGATGCGCCGAATGGACAATTAATCCGCCTTGAACCTCTTGCGTCCCAATAATTGCCTATAATTTAATTAGGACAGAGATATTCAAGGTTTAAGATGATGGCCTTGAAATAATAATCATTAAAAGTAAAATGGCAAATAGTCGTCGAGTTTCCCGTGTTTCCTCGTTAATTAAACGCGAAGTTAGTCAAATGCTCCTCCATGATATCAAAGATGACCGCGTGGGGGCTGGGATAGTTAGTGTCACAGAGGTCGATGTATCGGGTGATTTACAACACGCGACAATTTTTGTTAGTATCTACGGAACCGAGGCAGCCCAATTAGAAACTATGGAAGGTTTGAAGTCTTCTACGGGTTTTGTGCGAAGAGAATTAAGTCATCGAATTCGACTGCGCAGAAGTCCTGAAGTAGTATTTCGTCAAGATTTATCCCTAGAAAGAGGCGATCGCATGGTAAATTTATTGAACCAAATTAAGGAAACTCTGCCAGATGAAGATGAAATAAGAGAGGAAGAGTAATTCAGGGATCATGGATAATTGACGGTAAAAAATTGCTCATAAAATCATTTAAAGATTGAGGAAATTAGTTTTTTGCTCTGTTAAGGTCTAGACTAGATTAACTATCAATTATTCGACAACTTTTTTGTGACTAATTTATCATCGAATTGGACTGAAGGAACCCTCAAACAACAACTCGGACAAATGGTCGTAGTTCGCGCTTCTGGCTACTTGTTCGACCATCAAATTTCCTATCCCACCTGGGAACCATCTAATGCTCAATTGCGCCATTGGTTAGAAACTCTCAACTTAGGGGGAGTCATCCTTTTAGGGGGCAGTGCAGCCGAATTAATGCTGCGAACTCAACAACTTCAAAAATGGTCAAAAAATCCCCTATTGATAGCAGCAGATATTGAAGAAGGAGTGGGACAAAGATTTTCTGGGGCGACTTGGTTTCCTCCTCCTATGGCCTTAGGAGAAATTGCCAAACAGGATTTAAGTCAAGCCAAAGAATATGCAACTCAAATGGGAGTTATTATTGCCCAAGAAGCTTTAGCAATTGGCATTAATTGGGTATTAGCTCCTGTGGTTGATGTTAATAATAATCCCCAAAATCCGGTGATTAATGTGCGGTCTTTTGGCGATGATCCCAAAATTGTTAGTGAGTTAGCAAAGGCTTTTTTAGAAGGGGCTAAAACT
>DLXW01000033.1:14629-15555 GCA_003448685.1 Cyanothece sp. UBA12306 | reverse complement strand
TTTTAGAAGGGGCTAAAACTTACCCTGTTTTAACAACAGCTAAACACTTTCCTGGCCATGGAGATACTAGCATTGACTCCCACTTAGATTTACCGATTATTCCTCATAATATATCGCGACTCGAGGAAATTGAATTAGTCCCTTTTAGAGCTACAATTGGGGCTAATGTTGATAGTATTATGACGGCACATTTATTGGTCCGTGCTTGGGACAAAGAGCATCCAGCAACTCTGTCTAGAGCTATTTTAACAGGGGAATTACGGGCAAGATTGGGCTTTAAGGGGTTAATTGTTACCGATGCTTTAATTATGGGAGGAGTGGCTAATTATGCCTCTCCTGAAGAAGTCGCGGTGATGGCTGTGGAAGCGGGGGCAGATATTTTATTAATGCCTAAAGATCCTCAAAAAACTATCGAAGCAATTTATCAAGCAGTGGAATCAGGGAGAATTCCTCGCGAACAAGTCGAAGCCTCTTTAAACCGTATTTGGCAGGCTAAACAAAAAGTTTTTACTTCTCTAAAAACTACTCCTCAAAATTCTCTTTTCTTGTTAGATCAATTATCTCAACCGAGAGCAAAAAAAACCGTAAAAAATATCATCAATTATTCTCTAAAAAAAGGAGGAAAAATTCCTCTAAAAAAGAAAAAACGTAATTTAATTGTAGTAGACAATCTTCTTAATTGTGACTTTTTAGAACGTCAGTCTCCTGCAATAAGTATTCCTAAAAAATTAGGCTATGATTGTCAAATTGCTGAACTCAGTACCTTAAGTTTTCTGATCAAAGATGATCGCAGCACTCTGTTACAGGTTTTTATTAGAGGTGGTGCTTTTCGGGATAATGCCGGGTTAAGTGATGAAGTCCAGAAAATTTATCAGAAATTAATCAAAAATAAAATAGTTAAGGGATTAATTATTTATGGTAGTCCC
>DLXW01000033.1:0-14456 GCA_003448685.1 Cyanothece sp. UBA12306 | reverse complement strand
CTATGCTAGGGATTGGTTTTTAAATAAGACAAATATCGTCAAAAATAAGTTACCCTGGGTTTTTTCTTACGGACAGATGGCAGAAAGTCAGAAAATTGCCTGTGAGGCATTATTGAATTTATCTGAAATTTCTGACGATTGGCAGGATACTTTTGAGAATTAATCATAAAATAGATAATTAGTAACTTCTAGAGAAAAACTTTAACTACTGCTTACTGTTGTTCACTATTGTCCTCTTGACCTCCCCTTCGTTGAATTAAATCTTCAGGGCGAAGATTTTCGACAAATTCACGGAATGCTTGCCTTTCTTCCTCATCCGCATCCCGATCTACTGGGATCGAAGCATCGGCGATCACTTCTTCCATGACCCAAATGGGACTTTTAGTGCGTAGGGCAATGGAAATGGCATCAGAAGGACGACAATCAATTTCTTTTTTAAGTTCACCTTGGTTTAGACAAAGAACCGCATAAAATGTATTATCTTGGAGAGAATGGATAATAATGCGCTCTAATGTGACTCCCCAAGCTTCAAATAGATTAACGATAAGATCATGGGTTAAAGGCCGAGGAGGTTTTTGGTCTTCCAAGGCCCCAATAATAGATTTAGCCTGATCCTGCCCAATGTAAATGGGAAGCGCGCGACGTTCAGAACCATCTTTAAGCAAAACAATGGGACTTCGGGTAACAGCATCTAAGGCAATTCCAGCAACATTCATTTCAATCATTTGCCTATCCTCCTCAATCTACTCACCAGGATTTTTTTCCTAGTATTATTGAACTTGTACTTTTTTCTAGGCCATCTTTCTCGGACTGAGTTGAGCAGACTTCGAGTTTAATGGAGTAATCAGTTACACTCATAGTATCCCCCACAATGACGCTTACAAGAATAAGATAGTTCAACTTGTTGATGATCCTATTCGGGTGAAGCACAAGATTCTCATGGATTTAACCTTTTCGTGTTCATATTTGAGTTCACTGTTACTTCTATCTTAAATGGAATAAAAGGGCTCTTGCCAGATCAAGAGGTTCGTGATTAACGTCAACTTAAGGGTGGGGTTTTCAATATCGCAAACTTTTAAGACACTGTGTTTACTGGATTAATTCAAAGTCTTGGCCGTATTCATCCTCTCGATAGCGATCGCTTTACGGTTGCTCTTAACCATGATACAGCTTCAGCAATTTTGTCAGATCTCGATTTAGGGGATAGTGTGGCTATTGATGGGGTTTGTTTGACAGTAGAGGAAATCACTCCTGATGGCTTTGTGGCTACTGCTTCCCCAGAAACTTTACAGCGGACTACCCTAGGAATCAAGGCACAAACGGCAACCTATGTTAATGTGGAACCATCCCTACGGGTGGGAAGTAAACTGGGTGGGCATTTTGTTACTGGTCATGTGGATGGCCTAGGTTGTTTGGTAGAAGCGATCGCTACTAACCAAGCTTGGTCTCTGACTTTTGCTGCACCTCCTTCTTTGATGGAACAATGGCAGCGTTCGATTGAGCGATATTTAATCCCGAAAGGAAGTGTTGCAGTCAATGGCATTAGCTTAACGGTGGCTGAGTGCGATCGCTTAGGGGGTTGGTTTAAGGCGGCAGTGATTCCCCATACCTATGATCAGACTAATCTTTGTTATCTAAAAATAGGGGATTGGGTCAATATTGAAGGGGATATCTTGGGGAAATATGTAGCTAAATTATTGGGAAAATCTTTTGATTCCCATCAATCTAGTGAGGAAATTAGTTTGAGTTTTTTGGCAGAACATGGCTATTTATAAAAAAATTTATCGAAATTATTGGGTCTAAAACCTGGCTTTTTAAAGCGAAAAGTTTTTGGAGCGAGGTATAAATCCTTGTTACAAAAACTTTTCGCCACTTCTGAATTCTGAATTCTGACTTCGTTAACCTTGTTGTTTAACAATAAATTCTTCAAGAATAGTTAACACATTATCAGGAATTTCGTGACCCATATTAAATTCGTGATAGTCTACTTTTGCTCCAATATTGGTTAACATTTCTTTCCCTTGACGTGCAACATCTATAGGAACGACCATATCTTCAGTTCCATGAACCATTAAAATAGGAGGAATGGGAAAATTTGGAACTTGGGGTTGAAAGTGTAAATAGCCACTTAAGCTAAAGATAGCAGCTAAGGGCAAATTTAATCCCAGATCAAGAGACATGGCTCCCCCTTGGGAAAAGCCTCCTAAAATTGTTTTTGCTAGGGGAACTCCTGTCTGATTTTCTAAAGATAATAACCAATCTTTTAGCTGTTGCTGACTTTCAGATAATCCTTGGTATTCTTTGGTTTCTAGAGAATACCAAGCTAGTCCTCCAGAAACTTGGGGGTGGGGTAAAGGAGCATTGGGAAAAATAAATTGATAGTTTGGTAAAGAAAGATAAGAAGCTAATGGGGCTAAATCTTCGGCATTAGCTCCCCAACCATGTAATATAATTACGAGATATTCGGGTGAATTGTCATTAGTTGGTGAAATAGAAATACCATTCAAAGACATTAGGATTAACTCCAGAATTTAGAAAATTTTAGATTATATTGTTAATTGTTTAAGATTTTATCTAAAATTTTAGCTCATGATTCAATAATCAAAATTTGCCCAACGCAAACTATTTAATGTTTTGTTGACAAATACTCTCTAAGAAGTCGGGATAGTTCGTCTGAACGATCGCCATTGTAACAAAAACTTTTCCATCGACTAAAACTTAACCACTACACCAATTATCTAAGACCAAAGCTTCTTTGGCTTCTGGATATTCTTCAATATACTCTTCTAAGGCTGTTTTTTGTGGTTTTTCTCCCTTTTGATGGGAAGCTTCTGCTTCAATTTCTTCTACCAGTTTCCAAGCAGTTTTACAAGGTTGAGAATCATAACCAAGTTCTTCACAAATGCTCCGAGCTTCGATTACATATTGCTCAATTTCTTGAGTAAAAAACTCTTGTTTAGGATTGTCAAGAAAATCACCTTTAGTTAAAATATCTGTAGCAGAAATAATTCCTAAGAGTTGATCTTTGATCACTGGAGCGCAACGAATCCCCGTATTAGTAAATAATCTGGCTGCATATTCTATTCCTAAGTCTGGATTAACCACAATACAGGGTTTAGTCATAATTTCATAAACCCGAATAGTTTGAGGGTTTTTCCCATAAGCAACAACTTTATTAATAATATCAGTTTCGGTAATAATTCCGTAGGCATCTTGGGGATGACGACGATTGACAATTAAGTTAAGTAACCCTTGTTCTTGCATTAATTGAACTGCTTGAGCGACGGTAGCAAAACTACTAATTGTTACAACATTCGTGGTCATTATATCAGAAACTTTTAGCATAGTTTTATTTGATTAATATTTTTTAACTAAATATTTCTGTGATCATCACAGAGCCAGCTAAAAAATGGCTAGATAAACGTGGTTTTTAAGCCAAACAAGCAGCTAAATCTTGTTCAGGTGTGGTAATGGACTGAAGATTATAGGTTTGGGAGAGTAGTTCAAAAACATTGGGGGTAATAAAAGCAGGTAAAGTAGGACCTAAGCGAATATCTTTAATGCCTAAATGTAGTAAAGTCAGTAACACAGCAACGGCTTTTTGTTCATACCAAGAAAGAATCATCGACAGAGGTAATTCATTGACTTCCACATCAAAAGCCTTAGCTAACCCTAAGGCAATTTTAATGGCAGAATAAGCATCATTACATTGTCCCACATCCATCAAACGGGGCAGATTTCCAATTTCTCCTAATTGCTGCTCAAAAAAGCGAAATTTTCCACAAGCGAGGGTTAAAACAATACAATCTTCGGGGACTTTTTCCACAAATTCAGTGTAGTAAGTGCGCCCAGGTTTAGCCCCATCACAACCCCCTACTAGGAAGAAATGACGAATTTTACCTTCTTTAACGGCTTCAATAACTTGATCAGCGACGTTCAAAACCGCGTTATGGGCAAATCCTACCATCACCTGACGGGATGCTTCTTCTGTAGTGAATCCAGGCATTTTTAAGGCTTTTTCCCTGGCTGGAGTAAAGTCTATTTTTCCTGTTTTATCTGATGGTAAATAATTAATCCCTTGATAGCCCACTGGACCAATAGTAAACAGTTTCTCGTCATAGGTTTCGTGGGGTGGCATTAAACAGTTGGTAGTGACAATAATTGCCCCGGGAAACTTAGCAAAGTCTTTAGTTTGGTTTTGCCATGCTGTTCCATAATGACCGTATAAATGGGGATATTTTTGTTTTAAAATGGGATATCCATGGGCGGGTAATAATTCTCCATGGGTGTAAATAGTTATTTCTGTATTAGCAGTTTGTTCAAGGATAGCTGCTAATTGTTTAATATCATGACCTGAGACTAAAATAGCTTTTCCTTGACGAGGGTTTAAAGGTACTGATGTAGGAGTAGGATGGCCATAAGTATTAGTATGTCCTGCATCTAATAATTCCATTGCCCTTAGGTTAGTTTCTCCCACTTTTAAAGCGAGGTTAACCCAATCGTTTATACTAAGATCATTACGATCTAAAGCCGCTAATGCTTCTTGAATAAATGTATAGACTTTTTCGTCTTTTTGTCCTAATTCTTGAGCATGAAAGTTATAAGAAGCTGCCCCTTTAATGCCGTAAAGAACCGTTAATTTTAAGGAAAAAATATCCAGATTATTGGTTGCTTGACTCATCAGGGTGAGAGCTACATTTTGACCTTGTTCTGCTAAGCTTTCGGTAAAATCTGGGTAATAACAGGCAATATCAGACCATGTAATAATTTGATTAATGTCTACTTTTAATTGTTCTCGAATATTAATACAATCACGAATATATTTGGTAAAGCGTTTTCGATCAAAGTTAACATTAGTCATGGTGGCAAATAATGCCTCTCCGGTAAAAATATCAGCTTGCTCAGTTGATATTCCTAATTCTTTAGCTTTTAAAACTACAGGAGCTAATCCTCGCAAACAATAGACTAATAAGTCTTGAACCGCATTAACTTCAGGACTTTTACCACACGCTCCCCATTGATGGCAACCATTACCACTGGCAGTTTGTTCGCATTGTTCACAAAACATAATTGATTTTCCTCAACCTGATGCAATCGATAATTGCCGTATTCTTTAGATATAAATATAGTCGTTATTTATACATTCTATATTGATTTTGAGTAGGGTTAACTTTGAGCAATACATAATTTTAACTTTCTTTACTAAAGTTAATCTGAAAAATATTTTTTCGCTCTTGAAAACTATTGTGGTACTCTAGACAAAATGGTGTCAATATATTCATTTTCTAAGAATAGAGCATACGGTTAGATTGAATAATATTTTCTTTAAACTGATTGATTAATGATAAAGTTTGTTGATAGGCAGCTATTTTACCTTGTTCTTCAAATTGATTAAGAGCTATTTTAAAATCTCTTAAAGCAGCTTGTTGTAATCCAATGAAGTAGTATAATCTTCCTCTATTAACGTAGGATAGAGTAGAGCTAGGATTTAATCGAATAACTCGAGATAAATCGGCAATTGATGCTAAATAATTCTGTTTTTTTTCGTAAGCATAGGCTCTATTGTAGTAGGCCATGATATTTGATTTATCTAAGTTAATAGCTTGAGTAAAATCTGCAATTGCATTTTCAATATTTTTTAGTTTTAAATATACTAAACCACGATTATTATAAATTAAACCTACTTCTGAAGGAGATTGTAACTGAGTTAAAACTAAAGCCTTGTCATAATTTTCAAAAGCTATTTGATATTTTTCAAGGGCAAAATTTACTAATCCTTGATTATAATAAGCTCGATAATCATCGTGATTTTTTTTAATGACTTCTTGATACTGAGCTAATGCTTGTTCATAATTGCCTAATCGATATTCAGCTAGTCCCCAATTTAGATAAGCTTCTGTATTATTGGGATTAAATTTAATGGCTTCTTTACAGTCTAATTTGGCTGCTTGGTGATTATCTAATTGTAAATTTACTAAACATCGATTACTATAAGCAGCAGGTATCAAAACATGGCCTAAATTAATTACTTTAGTTAAATCAAAAAATGCTTGTTGATAATTATTGTTTTCGATATTTTCTATTGCTTGATCAAAGAATTCCCAAGCTTTGTCATTAGCTGTAACGTTTGTTGTTGCTATAACAGGCTGTATTAAACTAAACATACTAATAGCTATAACCAAAATAATTTTTAGTAACTTTTGATACGAATTTTTCATCCTTAGATCTCCTTTATTATTGAGTGAATAATCAACTTGTCAGACAACAGTTTATAAGCTGTCTTGATCTAACTGAATCTTATAAAATGACCTATAATTTTTCCATAGACAAGCTGTCAAACTTAAGGAAAGCATGACAAATATTGTGATATTTTCACTGAATTATCTAAAATCTGGTTTCAACATTTATCAATGAAGTTACACTTTTTGTAATTCAAAAATAAGAAAAATCAAATTTAGTTATTTTAATTGAATAATGGTTAATTGCTTTGATTATAAGCCTTAAACCCAACCTCCAAAAATAGCTAAGCCAAAAAATCTCCAAGGCACGGCAACACTTTTAAAACCTGCTAATTTAAGCATACTTAAGTGAGTATCTAATGTTGCTAAACGATCTTGTCCAGAATAACCTTGTGGTTGACTATTTCCAATCAGAGAACGAACGTCTGCTATGGTTTTACCTTGGGTTTGTGTCCATTTTTCCCGCAGCTTTAAATAAGATTCTTGTAATTGTTCTGATTCTTGTATAATAGGATCAGCATTCCAAAAACATCCCCCATTAGATAAATTATTTCTAATACAATTAAATAAATTCTGTTTCATTTGATTATCAAGATGATGAATCGCTAAAGAAGAAAAACAGCCATCAAAATCAGTTTTGATCTGTTCATTTATTTCCTCGTTAGCCCATGCTCCAAAATCTGCTTGAATCAAGGTAACACGATTATTTAATTGGGCTTCTATCAATTTAGACTGAGCTATTTTAATCATTCTAGGAGAATAATCCATAGCCACCAAGTGTGCATCAGGGCAACGTTTGAGCAATTTTAAGCTAAGTTCTCCTGTCCCACAGCCTAATTCTAAAAGTCGGCGGGCATCATGGGGAATACAAGCTGCGATCGCTTCAAGCATTTGATCATAATAGGGAACTAATTGACGAATCCCTGTATCAAAAAACTTAGTATCGGTGAAAACTTCCCCTGGATAAATAGTTGTTGATTCCAAAATTTTTAATCCTATTATTATGTTTGAATAAACCTATTAAACTTAGATTAACTCAGGCAAGACAAAAGTTTTTCCCTTTCGATTTTAGTTGATCTATTTCTCTTGTTGTTTAAACTCTTAGTAGACAAATATTGGCCAGTTTTGTTCTCTTAGTGGTGTAGGATTGATTTGGTTAACTTCTACTTTTGTTTGAAGAATTAAAAACAGGACTAAGATAATTGTATTTAAGATACAAAACCAATAAAATAGTTGATTTTTGGGAATTTTGTGGGATTTAATAGGATCTGACGTTTCTAGATTCATTAAAAGCATAAATTCAGTGGGACAGTTCGAGGAGAACCAACCATGAGTAGAATCGTAGAAGCAGTTATATTTTTTTGAATTAAACATTATCCTTATCTATAATAGCTCTGTGTCACATACATAAATTTCTTCATCACCAATTTATAACCATTCCGGAAACTTTCACAAAAAATAATCTTGTTCAGGAATCACATTGAAGTGGACTCTTTGAGCCACAAATCCAAGATGGTGACTCTTGGAGAATCTACATGAATTTGCCGAATTAGCTGGTGTAACGGTAAATACACTTCACCGATGGGATAAATTCAGTATGTCAAAGACAAGACTCAGTTGTCCAGTCAGTTGAATTCTCACTTCTAGAGCAGGACTGTTGACGACCTACTTGACTTAAAAGCCATTTACCTTCTGATTGAGAAAATTCAAACTCAAGTAAGTATCGCATTCCTCTAATTGAGTCGTCAGGTAGGTTCATTTGGGTTAGCATGACAATCTTGTTAAAACCTTGGTTCGAGAGGACTTTGATGTCTTGACTAAAGTTTCCTTCCACCTCTCCTTTGATTCCAAATAGTTCTAATGTCATAGCTTCGGGATTATCTCCCCTTAACTCTCCTTGGATCTGATCTAGATTTAAAAGCTGATAATCGGCGAATTGGTCAGCATCAGAGGGAGGAGTACACCCCATAACCATTAAGCTCAGACTAAATCCTAAACCTAACAGCAATAAGTTAGATTTTCTCTTCATAGTTATTAATTTTCCCAGCAATTTATCTATATTAACATTCTCGTTGACTGAATCGAGAGATTCTTCTTTTAATTTCGTCTTATCTTAAAATTAAGATAAACGCTGATATTGTTGTTGATTAATCCGTCCTGCTGCATATAGAGTTTCTGTAATTTCCGAAATTTTTAGTACAGAATAAGCTTTATAACCGTTACTTTCTAGCTTATCTTTTACATTTTCTTCATGGTCAATGAAAACCACAATATCTTCAACAATTAACCCAGAAGACTGTAACTTTTTAGACCCTTCCATAACACTTTTACCGGTAATCAAAATATCATCAATAACCACCACTTTTTCTCCTGGGTTAAACTCGCCTTCAATTAAGCGACGAGTTCCATGTGCCTTAACTTCTTTGCGAGGATAAATCATAGGACTATGTAACATCAAAGATAATCCCGTAGCTGTTGGTAAAGAACCATAAGGAATACCCGCAATACGATCAAATTGTAATTCCTCAAGAATATCGGCATATGCTCTTAAAACTTGGTGAAAAATTTGGGGATTAGAAATAATTTGTCGTAAATCAACATAATAAGAAAATGTTGCGCCTGATGCTTGGATATATTCTCCAAATAGTAGACAACCAATATCATACAATTGTAAAATTAAATCTTGATAGGGATGAGTATCAAATAAACATACATCAGGAGTCCAAAGTTGACAGCTATTCTCCTGAGTCATAATCTGATTACGAGTCTCATTAATTTCTTGTTTAAGGATTTTTACCTGTTCTGTTAAATTATCTTCCTTGAAGAAATCTTGAGGAATAGGGATCAATAAACCATCACCGTTACTATTTAAACCTGCTGTTAAAATTGATTGTAGTTGATCTTTTTGTGACCAAATACTGCGCATTAAAATAAATCTTTCGGGGGCAACTGAGCGAATTTTTTTGATCACATTTACATTAGTTGTTCCCACTTCTAATAATACTTGTTGTATAGCACCCCACATTTTTGCTTCTTTAACAACTTGCAAATAAAAAGGAGTTTCCGGGGTAGGATATTCCTGTAAAGCAATAGCCCCTGGATTAGATGAATGACATAGAATAAAAACTCCTTTATTGGGATAAACTAAAAAAGGAGCTACATGATCATGACCAGTATAAGGAGTAACCGTAACAGCATCTATTCCCCACTGTTCAAAAATTACTTGAGCAATAATTGTACTGGTGTTAATATCTCCGTGTTTAGCGTCTAAAATAATGGGAATATCTGACGGAATAGCCTTAATGATTTCAGATAATAATTCTATTCCTGGTGCGCCCAATGCTTGATAAAATCCTAGGGTAGGTTTATATGCACAAACTAATCCTGTTGTCTGAGTAATAATGGATTTGAGCAATTTTGAATAGGTTTCTTGTAAAAAATCCAAAGATGAATGGTTAATCTCAGATTGAGCTATCATTTCTGGATTAGGATCAAGTCCTACTACCAATAAAGTTTGATAATTCGTGATAGCTTGGGTTAATTTTTCGAAAAAACTCATAAAATAGATAATGGATGAGGGATAATTGATAATCAATTTTTATTAAAAAAATTAAGATTGAGATACGGATCTGGGAAAATTAAAAATAGGAGGACTATCTATTATGACCTAGATTAACCCTAAAACCCCGTTGACATTAACTTTGGCTTCATTAGGAAGTTATACCCTAAACTTGACAAACCATTGCTTTTTATCCTAAAAACCTGAAGATATAGCCTCAGAATATGAATTTAATCACCTTAGAGAATTTTCTTGACAACAGTTCCTTTTTAATATTATTGCTCACTATGCTCATTTATTGGTCAAGTGCAGCATTTCCAGGAATTTCTATCTTACCTACCTTGGGAACGGCTGGTGTAGCCATTGCCAATCTTGCGATCGCCACTTTATTGGGTTCTCGTTGGTTAGAGGGAGGATATTTTCCTTTAAGTAATCTTTACGAATCTTTATTTTTTCTAGCTTGGGGAATTACCACAGTTCACTTGATCGCCGAAAAAATGAGCCGTAGTGTTCTAGTCGGAGTGGTTACAACCCCTGTAGCCATGGGAATTACTGCTTTTGCTGCTTTGTCTTTGCCAGCAGATATGCAAACCTCAGCCCCCCTGGTTCCTGCACTCAAGTCTAACTGGTTGATGATGCACGTCAGCGTGATGATGTTGAGTTATGCCACTTTAATGGTAGGTTCAGTCTTGGCGATCGCCTTTTTAATTGTTACTCGGGGCCAAAATGTAGAATTACGGGGCAGTTCTGTGGGAACAGGAGGTTATCGTAGTAAATTAGAACGCTTAGAACTATCACAGACAAACAATAATAATAATGTTCCGGTGATGGCCATGGTTGATCATAATGGTAACGGAGGAACGGCTGTTCTTGAGCGAATTAATCCTCAAACTACGGTTACTGATTTTCCTAACCTTTCTCCTCAACGTTTGAATCTGGCTGATACTCTCGATAATATTAGTTACCGTATTATTGGCTTAGGTTTTCCCCTTTTAACTATTGGGATCATTGCTGGAGCAGTTTGGGCTAATGAAGCTTGGGGTTCTTACTGGAGTTGGGATCCTAAAGAAACTTGGGCTTTGATTACCTGGTTAGTCTTTGCATCCTATCTCCATGCTCGTATTACTCGCGGTTGGCAAGGACGTAAACCCGCTATTTTAGCAGCTGCTGGTTTTGTTGTAGTTTGGGTCTGTTATTTAGGGGTAAATTTATTGGGTAAAGGTTTACATTCCTATGGGTGGTTTTTTTAAATCTAACTCAGGTATCGTAAACATATCGCATTACAAACAATGGTTAGGACACATAGAGTAGGGAGTAGATAAATATCCTAACCAAAATACTTACTGCTATAGAATCTAACAATAAATTAGAGATATTATTATATAGCAATAATCCCCCGTTCAGCTTAGCTATAACGGGGGATTATTTTAATTATTATTTACTTTTAAAAGCGAGAACCTTGAACCTCACGGGCCATAGTTTTGAATGAATTTAAACTAGGACCAGGACGACGACGACTACCTGTAGGAACAATGAAATATTTAGTGGCAAATTCTACTTCTTTTGGCTCTTCTTTTTTAGCTACTTTTCCATTGGTCATTTCAGCAGCTACTGTGGCAGGAGTGACAGTTTCTTTTTTGGTTGTTTTTTTAGCTGCTTTTTTGACCGATGTTTTCTTAGTTTTTTGAGCTTGAGGAGCTACTTCTGTAGTAGTTTCTGTAGCTACTTCTGAAGTAGCAGCTGGCACAACCTCCGGCTCAGGTTCAGATTTTTTAGCTTCAGCAGAAGGAGCAGATTGAACCGCTTTTGATTCATCTAATTCTAAGAAAAATTCTTCTTTTTTGCCACCAAATAAGTTACCTAACAAACCTTTTAACATTTTTAGCAATCTCCCAAAAATTACAGTAAAAAAAATACTTTTTTTCTTTATCCCTTAATATTCATCAAGCCAGAAGCCGAAACTTTTTGCAATTATTTTTAACAAAAATTAATAAATTATCTTTTTTGTTTCATTACAGAAAATAAGGATTAACTTGACCCGAAAGGGGTAAAATTACAGAGGGAACAGCTATATTAACGAAAATTATGGACATCCGTGGCATAAATACCTCATTATTGGACTGGACAGGAGAGGCTTTAGCCTTAGGCTTTTTTGAAGAAGGAACGGAAATAAAAGGAGAATTAAGTCAATTAGATGAGAAACTAACAGGAACTCTTAAGGACTTAATTTTAGAGACGGAATTTACCGGAAAATCCGGCAGTAAAGCTATTACTCGTTTGGGTGGTAATAGCCCAATCCGTAAAATAATTTTAGTTGGATTAGGAAAAGCCGAAGATCTCAAGTTAAATGGAGTCAGGGAAGGAGCAGCAGCGATCGCCCGCCTTGCTAAACAAGAAAAACTGAAAAACCTTGCTCTTAGTCTTCCTCTAGTGGATAACGATGGAGCCAAAACCGCAGCAGCGATCGCCGAAGGAATCATTCTTGCCCTTCATCAAGATCATCGTTATAAGTCCGAACCTGATGAAAATCCCCTGAAGCTCGAAACTGTGGAAATTTTGGGTTGTGGAGAGGCAACCGAAGCTGTTAGTCAAACTCAGACTATTTGTTCTGGGGTTATTTTAGCCAGGGAATTGGTCAATAGTCCAGCCAATATGATCACTCCTGTTACCTTCGCCGAAACTGCCCAAGAAATCGCTAATAATTATGGATTAACTCTAGAAATTTTGGAGCAAGAAGACTGCGAAAAATTAGGCATGGGAGCGTTTTTGGGGGTAGCAAAAGCCTCGGACTTACCGCCGAAATTCATCCATTTAACCTATCAACCTTCAGCAACTCCCCAGAAAAAATTGGCTATTGTTGGTAAAAGTTTAACCTTTGACTCTGGAGGACTCAATCTGAAAGTCGCTGGTGGCAGCATTGAAATGATGAAAATGGATATGGGAGGTGGCGCAGCTACCCTAGGGGCAGCTAAAGTGATAGGCCAGTTAAAACCTAATGTAGAAGTCCATTTTGTTTGTGCTGCCACAGAAAACATGATCAGTGGTCATGCTATGCACCCTGGGGATATTTTAACGGCTTCTAATGGCAAAACTATCGAGATTAATAACACCGATGCAGAAGGGCGGTTAACCCTCGCAGATGCCTTAGTCTTTGCTGAAAAATTAGAAGTAGATGCGATCGTTGATTTGGCCACCTTAACAGGAGCTTGTATTATCGCTTTAGGAGAAAATATTTCGGGTTTGTGGAGTGCAGATGAAACCCTAGCTACTCAAATTAAGGAAGCAGCTGACCAAGCAGGGGAAAAATTCTGGCAAATGCCCCTAGAAGAGAAGTATTTCGAAGGACTTAAGTCTCCCATTGCCGATCTCAAAAATACTGGACCTCGCCCAGGGGGATCAATTACTGCCGCTTTATTCCTCAAACAGTTTATTAAGGAGACTCCCTGGGCTCATCTAGACATTGCCGGTCCAGTCTGGACTGATAAGGAAAATGGACTCAATAATGCCGGGGGTACGGGTTTTCCGGTACGAACTCTGGTTAATTGGGTTTTGAGTTTCTCATCAGGGGTTTAGGAGTTATTAGCCTGACCAACTGATCCAATTAGCTGATGTTACGGAAATAGATTCTACTAATTCACATTGTTCAGCGTCTTCTAAGTAAGCTCCCATGGTGTCAGCAACGGTTAAATCAGTACCAGCAATGGTCGCACCGCAAAGGTTGGCACCACTCAAATCAGCCCCATCTAGGTTGATTTCTTGGAGGTTAGCCCGTGATAGATTAGCATTATGCAAATTAGCACACCTTAAGTCAGCTTTGGTTAAGTCAACTCCCATCAAGTTGGCCCCAGTTAAATCAGCACCAATAAGGTTAATTTCGGTTAAATTAGCACCGACTAGATTGGCATGACTAAGGTCAGCATCAGTTAAATTGGCTTGAGCTAAACAGCTTCCACTTAAGTCTGTTTGTTTTAAATTAGCACCGCTAAGATCGGCACGAGTTAGATTGATTCTTTGTAAATTTAGTCCTTCTAAGTTAGCTTCATGCAGCTTTTCTTGGGAAAAATCCCGTTGATTTTGAAGGTAGTGAGTGAATAATTGTCTCGCTTTCATCACTTTGTCCTCTTAATAAAGTTATTATTCTCTTTGATCTCTACTTACAATTGACGCACAAGATTAATATTTAAACGGTAAAAGTTCTCAAAATCTAGATAGTAAGTAGATAACTTAATCTTAAATAATTTTTAAATTAACTAAAGGTTTTAAGTCCTCAAAGTCAATCTTTTTTAATAAAACTTTATATCTCTTTACTGAATTAAGGACTTATCGCTCTTCCGTCACCCTCGGAAAGAGCGATCACTAAAAACAACTTCTGACTTGGGTACTTCCTCCTTCTTACTTCTAGGGATCGTTTGATTTTAGTAGAGTTAATTCCAGAGCAAAACTGACGGGAGATCATCATGGGACAGACGTAGGAGTTCATAGCCAATTCCCGACAATCCTTGGAAGAAGCCAGGATTAAAAACAGAATTTGGCAAATTTGCGAACAGTTGATATCCTCCAGCCTGTTTTGCTCGAACCACCACGTTGGCAGCTTTTTGGAGAGCAACCTGTCGCCAATCAAGGCGATCGCACAGTTTAGCCCCCACTAAAAGAACTTC
>DLXW01000032.1:2815-4527 GCA_003448685.1 Cyanothece sp. UBA12306 | reverse complement strand
GAAATAAGCTAAAGTCCCATTAACAGAAATTGAGCAGCATAATCAAAGTTGTCAGTATGAACTTAGCTATCAAAGATGGCAAGAATTACAAGAATTATCTTATCGTTTAAATCAATGGTTATCTAAGACTAAAAAGTCGGGATTTAAAGACGATGATTTTCAAGTATATCGGGATAAAGATTGGCTAATCGTTAATCATCCTCAATCTGACACTTTCTTCAAAGTTCGTTATGATAATCGTCAAAAACTCTGGTTACCTCAAGTTGGTTGGCGGCTGAATAATCATGCCTCTCAATTAATCAAACAAAAACTATCTAACCTTTCCACAGTATATGTTCAGCCAGTACAGCGGACAATGAAAAAAAGATAATTTTCTCTCTACTACAAATCAATCAATCTAAATCTTAAATAAATATTAGAGAATCAAACTAAATAACCAACTAAATTAATAATAAAGAAAAGATTTACTATTTTTTTATTATTGTTTTTTGACCTAACTAATTTGTGGCATTAAATGACTGAAACAATTTTACAGAGCTATCCAGAAAATATCAAAGAAGCGATTCGAGAAACTCTAAATTGGCAAGGGACAATTAATAAAAAAGAGTTGACAGACAGAGAACAAGAAGTCCTCTACTTTATTTCCTTGGGATGGAATGAAGTAGAAACTTCTCAGGCACTCAATATTACTCCCCATACTTATCGCTCTTATACTCGAAATATCCTAAATAAACTTAATGCTAATAATAAAGCTGAAGCTATTGCCAAAGCTTTTCGCTGTGGTTTGTTATCTACTTAATTAGATTATTTAACCCTATACTTAGCCTCATTTTACAGTCCTAATTCTAATTTTAATTGTCCAGGTGTAATATTTCTGCGCTTTCCTCTATGAGCATATAAATGACAAGCACTGCATAAAGGAATGAGGTTAAAGAGATGGTTATTTGATGGATCGTAATCAGAATGATGTACATTTAGAGTACGTTTTGCTTTAAGACTTTTATCTTCTTCTTTTTCATTGGGAGACAAGCATTGCAGCCCACATTTCGCGCATTTCCACTGGTATTTTATCTTGACTTCTAAAGCGATTTCATCCCAATTATCAGGATATATATCTTTATTTTTCATAGAACAAAAACAAGCAAATGATCTTCTATTTTACAGTATTTCATTTTATTTGATTTGGATCTGACTGGCATTTTCTAACAAAATTTGCGGATTAGCTTGTTGAGGGGAAACAATATTAATTTTTCCTAGTACCTCGATGGTTACTTGAGGATTAATCAAGAAGTTCCCAGCACTTTTAACTGTATTTAAGTGATTATCCCAAATTGTAGCTAATTTTAACCTAATCTTTTCAAATTCTTGAGTATCTTCAAAATTAACTAAGGTAAAATAGCGAGGAATTCCTTGAGTGATTACTTCTATTCCATAAACGTCAAACTTAAGTTGAGGACTTTGGGGAAACTTAACCAAATTCCCCTGTAATCTCGACTGTTTTCCTTGTCTACTAACTAATTGATCGACAATTTGAAGAGAATTTTCAACGGCTAGATTTAGGGTTAAATGAGTTGGTTTTCCAGGAAATGCTTGGATTTTATAACTAATATCAATCAAATCTCCTCGATACAAATCTTTGGTTAATTCGGGAGCTTTAACAAAAATAGGTATTACCTGATCTTTGTATTCTACTACTAAAACTTTTCCTTGAT
>DLXW01000032.1:0-2618 GCA_003448685.1 Cyanothece sp. UBA12306 | reverse complement strand
TGTTAATAGCATGAACTTTGAAAACTGCTTGAGTTTTATTTTTTAATTCTTCAGGAATTGTTGATTCATACTTATATTTTTCATAATCTTCTAAACCTCCCCATTGTTCCATAATAGTGGAAGATTCCACTAAAATATGAGGCTGAGGACTGGGATTATTCATTAATTTTCCTTGAAGACAAACCTGATCATGCCGTTCTACTTTCTTTAAAGTTTCTTGCGTCTTTTGATTAGCAGGAATTAAAGAAAAATGACGAAAATTAAAAAAGTTATCGGGTTCACGTACAGATAAAACATATAATTGTTCCGCGCTCACTGCTCCATGAATTTGCCCTATTAATCCTGTATTTTCTAATTCACCTGATAAGCTTGACAAATTCAATCCTTGATAAGCTTCTTGATGATAGATACAGGATGTAGCAGCAGATAAAGTCGAAGAAAAAAAGGGAATTAACCCGGTTATAAAAACTATTGTTAATAATAATAATAATCCTTGATATCGTTTCATCATTGAAGCTTCAAAATCTCTTTAATAGGTTGATGATTGGGTTAACACTAAGTAGTCATAAGTTATCAAAATAAGACCAAAAAGGCATTTTTTTGAATCAGGGGTGGTTCTGCGATCGCCAATTAACAAAATTCTTAAAAAATCAATAAAAAATATTATACCGCCGTTGCGGTACAATTATTAGGTTAGCTGGAGGTTTCGCACAGTGCTTGGAGACAAAGCTATATGAAAATACGGTTAGAAACAAAGGACGATTACGCCCAAGTTGAAGAACTTACAAGAGAAGCTTTTTGGAACTTATATGTTCCTGGGTGTGATGAACACTATTTATGTCACATACTACGAAAACATAAAGATTTTATCAGTGAACTAGATTATGTGGTAGAGCTTGATGGCAAAATAGTTGCTTCCATTATGTATACACATTCTTATTTAATTAATAATGATGAAGAAAAAATTCCTGCTGTATCTTTTGGACCTCTATGTGTTCACCCTATTTATCAAAGGAAAGGTATTGGCACTGCATTAATTGAAAAGACAAAAGCATTAGTAGTAAAAATGGGAGTTCCAGCAATTATTATTTACGGAGATCCACACAATTACTGTAAGCATGGCTTTAAGAATGGAATTGATTACCAAGTAAGTAATATGGATGGTGAATATCCGTTAGGATTACTTGTTCTTGAACTTCAGCCAGGATTCTTTGGAAATAAGAAATGGAAAATTAAGCAAAGTGATGCGTTTAATGTAGATCAAGACAAAGTAAAAGAATTTGAGCAAAGATTTCAGGAAAAAGAAAAGAAATATCAATATACTCAAGAACTATTTAAAATAAACATAAGAGCTTACTTAAAGCAAAACAGCTAATTTGAAAGAATTTAGCGATCGCGGGCTTCTACAATTAACCGTAATACAGTTTGATACCAAATCCGGTTACCAAAACCCACTTATAGATTTCTCTCTCCGAAGCTCCCTGCTTTTGTCAAAGGGGCGTATGGCAACCGGATTTAGTATGAATCAGATCTGGTGGGAAGTTAGCGATCGCCTGTCCAATAAACTGAAGCGATTGTGAAGTTTTATTACTGCGGACTTCCACAGTTAGACTGTTGCGGATATTGGACACTGTTTTTTCATTAAGTAGACAAACCCTGGCTAAACAAGAGATATCAGTAGATAGTAATGGTTTGCTAAAATAGATAGCTCATAAGAATCTTCGTTTTTCCTCACTAACATTGAAAATATCCTCTAATTTCCAATTTAAATCCTCAGAAGTCCTATCTAGTCTCAACAAAGCCAGGGAAAGTCCACTTAAAGCCTATGAAGCGAGACTTTCCTTATTGAAACTGGAGATCTGCGCAGATTACGATGAATTAATCAGTCTTTTAGAACTCAATTCCATTGATAAACATTGGTATCAAATGGAAACGGCCAAAAAAGTAATCAAACAATTAGGCGGACGAGCAATCTTAGCCGATGAAGTAGGGTTAGGCAAAACCATCGAAGCAGGAATAATCTGCAAAGAATATTTGTGCCGCAACATGATCAAATCCCTGTTAGTTCTGACTCCTGCCACCCTAGTCTCCCAATGGCAATCGGAATTAGCCGAAAAATTTGGCATTCCCACCCAATCCACGGATGCCAGAGATGTTCCCCCCGCCGAATTTTGGACGATTAATGACCAAATAATCTCCTCAATCACCGTTGCTAAACACAAAGCCCATTGGGAATACGTTACCAGCCGCGAATGGGATTTAGTGGTGGTAGATGAAGCACACCATCTCAAAAATCGCTCAACCCTCAACTGGAAATTGGTCAACAGTCTCAAAAAGCGGTTTATCCTGTTATTAACGGCAACCCCGGTGCAAAATAACCTCTTAGAATTGTACAATCTCCTAACCCTACTCAAACCGGGTTTACTCTCCACAGAAGCCCAATTCAAGCGAGAATATATCAAATCAAAAAATGGACGGGCGGTCAAAAACCCGGAAAAGTTGCGACAATTGATGCGGGAAGTAATGGTTCGCAATACCCGTTCTGGTGTGGATGTGAAACTCCCCAAACGTTTTGCCACCACCATTGTCTGTCAACCAGACCTCTTGCAAAAGTTTTT
>DLXW01000165.1:2466-5328 GCA_003448685.1 Cyanothece sp. UBA12306 | reverse complement strand
CCCTCTCTTCCCCCTCTTCCCTCTCTTCCCCCTCTTCCCATTTGGGATAAGAAACCAGAAGCTTATGCTAAAGTGGTGAAACTCTAGTTGACCAAGCCAACAATAAGTTACTATAGGTCAAGTTAAAAAAATTTTGCAATATCACAGTAATTAAGGTTCCCAAAACTATGTTTTCGAAGATAACTTTACCCTGCATAGTAAGCTTATTGTTGATAGGTTCAATTCCACCAGCCAATGCTCAAAGCCAATTTTTTCCACTGATAGCTCAAAGATCTACTCAATCAGAAGAACTTAAAGAATTACTGCGTTTAGGTCGAGAATATGTAGATGTTCAAGACTATCATAATGCAATCACTACTTATGAAAAGGCAGCACTTATTGATGGAAATAACCCTAAAATATTTTCAGGAATTGGTTATTTATATGCCCAAAAAGGCAACTTTAGACAAGCAGTTAAAGCCTATCAAAAAGCAGTTACTCTTGATCCTGATAATGCTGATTTTTATTATGCCTTAGGATTCAGTTTGGCTAATACGGGTGATAATGCCAATGCTGCTTCTGCTTACTATTATGCTATCCAACTTGCCCCACGAGTTACTAAAAATTATATTGGTTTAGGAGTAGTTTTATTACGTCAAAACAACTATCAAGGAGCAGCAGAAGCTTATAAAAGGGTGATTGCTCTTGATCCTAATAATTCAGAAGCTTTTGGTATTATGGGTTCTTCTCTGATTCAACAAAAGCAACTTGAAAAAGCTATTAAGTATCTAAATAATGCGCTTCAAAGATTCCCCCGCGATGTTGAATTGCGACTACTGTTGGCAACTGCTTTTTTAGAGGAAAATAAGCTAGAAATGGCATTTAAGCAGTTAAAAATAGCAGAAAGGATTAATCCAGGGAATGTTACAATTCAGTTAAAAATTGGTAAGATTCTCGAAAATAAAAATCAGCTAGATGATGCTCTAAAAACCTATCAAAGAATTACTTATTTATATCCTAGCTCAACAGAAGCTCGTGCTGGAGTTGGGAGAATTCAACTAGCAACTAAAGATTATCTCGGTGCAGTCATTACTTATCGGGAATTAACATCGATTCTACCTGAAACCCCTGAACCTTATCATTACTTAGGATTAGCTTATAAGGAACGAGATAGAAAAAAAGAAGCTACTAAAGCATTAAAACAAGCTCGCAAATTGTACAAAAAACAAGATAATAATCAAGGTATTAAGAAAGTTGATAAGTTATTAAAAGAATTGTAAACTAAATCTTTAGTAGTTAAATTTTGAACATAGGGAATTCAAAACTATGGCATTAACTCCTTCTACCATGTTACCTCTTGGCACCAAGGCTCCTGATTTTAAATTACTAGATGTAGTCTCACAAGAAACTATTTCTTTGCAAACTTTTGCAGCTAAAAAAGCTCTCTTGGTGATGTTTATTTGTCAACATTGTCCCTTTGTTAAACACGTCAAAAGCGAATTAGCTAAACTGGGACAAGATTATGTTGATCAAAGATTAGGTATTATCGCTATTAGTGCCAATGATGTAGCTAATTATCCTGATGATTCTCCAGAAAAAATGAAAGAAATGGCTCAAGAATTAGATTTTAAATTTCCCTTTTGTTATGATGAAAGTCAAGAAGTAGCTAAAGCTTATACTGCTGCTTGTACTCCTGATTTTTTCCTTTTTGATGGAGAAAACAAATTAAGGTATCGTGGACAATTAGATGAAAGTCGTCCAGGGAATAATATTCCGGTAACTGGCAAAGATTTAAGAGCAGCTATTGAATCACTTTTAGGGGGAAATACTATCAAAATTGACCAACAACCTAGCATCGGCTGTAATATTAAGTGGAAACCTGGAAATGAACCTTCCTATTATGGTTAAATTTTCAAAAAATATTGGAGAAAATTTTGATTGAATAGTTTAATTGAACTTGATACTATTGATTTAGGATTGTCTTTAGGTATTATAGCTATGGCTATGGTTTTATCAAATTGGCAAAAGCTAGGTTTAGAGGGACAATTACTTTTTGCTGCGGGGCGATCGCTGATACAATTATTAGTTGTAGGTTCTATATTGTTAGCCATCTTTGAGTTAAATAATGCTGTCGCTGTTATAGGCATTTTAGGAATTATGGTAACCATTGCTGCTATCGTAGCCAATAATCGCATTAAAAACAAAAAAAGTGGTTTATTACCGATGGTTTGGGGAGCATTATTTGTCAGTAGTGCTTTAACTTTAAGTTATACCATAATTGTGATTATTAGGCCCGAAAATTGGTACTCTCCACAGTATTTAATTCCTCTCGCTGGTATGATTTTCGGTAATGCTATGAATAGTGCATCTTTAGCTGGGGAAAGGTTAGCTAATGAGATAACTCAAAATTCCTTGGAAGTAGAAACTTATCTCTGTTTGGGTGCAACTCCAAAACAAGCAATTTTTAACTATCGTAAAGAGGCTATACGTATTGGTTTAATCCCTACTTTAAATCAAATGATGGTAGTAGGAATTGTCAGTTTACCAGGGATGTTTACGGGACAAGTTTTAGCAGGAACTGACCCATTAAATGCTTCTTCTTATCAGATTTTGATTTTATTTATGATTGTTTTTGCTAATTTATTAACCGCTATTTTAGTCACCGAAGGTATTTATAGAAAATATTTTAATTCTCAAGCTCAATTGATTTTATAACAGGTAATAAATTAAGATAAATTTAATTGCACAATCCTTGGTAATTTTAAATTATATTTAACCATAAGATTGAGTAAAAAATACATTTTATTCTAACTAAATTATCAAAAAAATATAAAAAAATGGAAAATTTTTTGTTGTTAACGACAGTTTTATCTCTAACCATTT
>DLXW01000165.1:0-2257 GCA_003448685.1 Cyanothece sp. UBA12306 | reverse complement strand
TCCATTTGGTTATATTTATTGCTATTTAGAGGTGGTTTTTGGCTATCAAATCAAAAAATTGAACTCCAAGAAACTCCATCCAATATTCATCCATCTGTTTACGCAGTTATCCCCGCACGAAATGAAGCTGATGTTTTACCTATCAGTTTAAAATCCTTATTAAATCAAGATTATTTTGGTAAATTTACTATCATTTTAGTTGATGATCAAAGTAATGATGGGACTGGAGAAGTTGCTCAAAAAATTGCCGAAAATTGTCATCAATCTGAGCGTTTAATAGTTATTTCAGGACAGCCATTACCAAAAGGATGGTCAGGAAAATTATGGGCAATGGAACAGGGAATAAAATACATAAAAGAGCATAATTGTCAACCAGAATATTTGCTTTTTACTGATGCGGATATCGAACATCATCAAAGTAATTTACGGGAATTAGTAACAAAATCTCAACAGGAAAATTTAGCTTTAACGTCCTTGATGGTTTGGTTACGCTGTCAAAGCATTTGGGAACAGTTTTTAATTCCTGCTTTTGTCTTTTTCTTTGAAAAACTTTATCCTTTTTCTTGGGTGAATGATGCCAAAAATAAAATGGCTGCTGCTGCGGGAGGTTGCATTCTTATTCGTCGAGATATTTTAGAAGAAGTTGGAGGACTAGAAATAGTCCGTCAAGCATTAATTGATGATTGTTCTTTAGCTGCTGCGGTTAAATCTAAATTACAGGAAAATTCAGATAATACCCAAGGAATTTGGTTGGGTTTAACCGAAAAAACTCGCAGTTTACGTCCTTATGATTCTCTAGATACTATTTGGAATATGGTAGCAAGAACTGCCTATACTCAATTAAATTATTCCCCTTTATTACTAATGGGAACAGTCATAGGATTAACCCTAGTTTATTTAATTCCCGTCTTTAGCTTAATTCTAGGTTTAATCATAGGAAATAACTTAATTGCTGGTTTAGGAGTTATTACTTGGTTATTGATGGCTATGGCCTATTTACCAACATTAATACTCTATCAAACCTCACCATTATGGTCATTAACTTTGCCAGTTATCGCCTTTTTCTATTTATTAATGACTCTAGATTCTGCGATCCGTCATTGGCAAGGAAAAGGAGGGGGTTGGAAAGGAAGAGTTTATACAAATCCATCGTAAAAATTAAAAAAAATCTTTACAAATTATCCAAAAATTGCTTAAACCTGAAAGAAACATTAAACTCAATTTTTTGGTAAATAAATATAACATCCTCTATAGAGGATTATGGCTTCTTGGTACAATTAAGACAAGCAGAAGCAGAGTTCATTTCAGGACTGCTACCAAGGGAACTATAGTGGAAAGTTTCCGAGGGTTTGTAACGGTAAATTCCGCCAGTTTCTTGATAGTAATTCTCAATTATTTCTAAGCTCTGATTCTGTAATCTTAGCAGTTGCGAAATTAGCAATTGAGAAAAGGAGTAAGGGCTATGTCAGAAATATTAGGCAGAATCGTAGTGGATGAATTAGGTAAGGAAGTTCGCAGCGGTACTATTAGTACAAATTCCTTCTTTCTTCCAGATGAAAATGATCAAGGAAATAGCAATTCATCTCAACTTGTTTTGGAAAATGAGATAGTAGAAGAGTCCAGAACTACAGATATAGATAGCAACAATTTGAATTCGGAGTTCGGGGTTCAGAGTTCGGAGTTGACGAGTCTTCAACCTCACAATGAGTTATCCCGACTTCCAATTGATCCAGAATTCAGCTTAAGTCAAACTCAACTCACCAGAGAATTGAATCCTATCACAACCCAACAGCTTGCTGCAGGTGTTCCCTTTGACCAAATTATAATTGGGGGACCTGGTAATGATCCTCAATGGCGGGGCTGGTGATGATTTCCTTGATGGCGGGGCTGGTATTGACATCCTTAATGGTGGAAGTGGAGAGGATACAATTAAATATGACCAGGCACCTGCAGGAATACACGTAGATCTTTTCATTGGACAAACTTTGAACGATGGCTGGGGAAGTCATGACATCTTTTTTGATTATGTAGAAAATGTAATCGGTTCAAACCATGATGACACAATCATCGGTGCTGGGGTTCTTCCTGGTATGAGTGAAGGTCAAGATAATGAATAAATTACCACATATTTTGACCTTGTCTCTAATTGGAGTATTAGGCAGTTGGAATCAAGCGATCGCTGCTAATTTTTCGGGAGACTTTAGCGTTACTCTCCAAATAGATATTGCCGATTTGAATTTATCATAATGTCGTCAGA
>DLXW01000054.1:549-3217 GCA_003448685.1 Cyanothece sp. UBA12306 | reverse complement strand
AGAATGCAGAATTTAGAATTTAGAATGCAGAATTTAGTTTTGTAGGATAGGCAAAAGTTGATAATATAATCTTAGTCAAAATAGCTTTTGTATTTACCCACCTTACATTCTATTTAATGGGGACTACTATGATACAAACATCGAAAAAAATCTATAGTTTTGAAAACTATTGTAACTCTAGCGATGAGTCTGATAATCGTTATGAATTAGTTGATGGAAGCTTAATTTTAATGAATTCCCCTACGCTTAGACATTTTTTGCTAGCTAAATTTTTAGAGGAGGGATTATATGAAGAAACTGTTTATCTAAAAGCAGATCAATTAATCTCTCGCTTATTTCCTGATTTAGAATTAACAGTAAATCAAGTTTTAGTTTCGGGTAATTTGAATAATTAAGTAAAATAAATATGTAACTAATTGAACTTAATTGTAAATTGATATTTTCTACTATTGAGCAACTCAATCAATTACAAATTCAAGAAGAGGCTAAGAAAAAAGCTAAAAAGCCTGAAGAAGAGGAGAACTCAAAAGACGCTAATGCTCCTACAAAATTTTTCCCGACTGTTGGTGAATGGCATCATTTTGTACTGAGTGGTTTATTGCAGATTTTATTCGAGAAGAATTCAACTTTGAATGAATAAGACAAAAGTGATCGCGTTCGAGAAATAATGCGATCGCATAAAATAAAATACTAGATTAGAAGCTTTGAACCAAATTTTTGGTAATCTAAACAAATGGCTAGCAATCTTCTTGAATATTTTTTGCCCCTATGACATCCATTACTCCCCATACTAAAGCCAAAGCCCTCAAACCAGGTAGTCGTCGTCCAGCCAAAGAACTCTGTAGTGAATGCGGTCTGTGCGATACTTACTACATCCACTATGTTAAAGAAGCCTGTGCCTTTCTCAATCAACAAATTAGCGAACTTGAAGAGATGGCCCATGGCCGCAGTCGCAATTTAGACGATGAAAATGACTGGTATTTTGGGGTTCATCAACAAATGATGGCCGCGCAGAAAAAACAACCCATTGAAGGGGCGCAATGGACTGGTATTGTTAGTACCATCGCCTGTGAAATGTTGACCCAGGGACTGGTAGAAGGGGTTGTCTGCGTCCAAAATACCAAAGAAGATCGTTTTCAACCGATGCCTGTAATTGCTAGGACTACAGAGGAAATTCTGGCAGCTAAAGTCAATAAACCTACTTTATCTCCCAATCTTTCTATCCTAGAAGAGATCGAACAGTCGGGGATGAAACGATTATTAGTTATTGGTGTTGGCTGTCAAATTCAAGCTTTACGGGCTGTGGAAAAAGAATTAGGCTTAGAAAAGCTTTATGTCTTAGGGACTCCCTGTGTAGATAACGTCACCCGTGAGGGGTTACAGAAGTTCCTCGAAACCACCAGTAAATCTCCTGAAACCATCGTTCATTACGAGTTTATGCAGGACTTTCGAGTCCATTTTAAACATGAAGATGGTTCAATAGAAAAAGTACCTTTCTTTGGCTTAAAAACTAATAAGATTAAAGATATTTTTGCCCCTTCTTGTATGAGTTGTTTTGATTATGTTAACTCCTTAGCCGATTTAGTCGTGGGTTATATGGGGGCTGAATTTGGTTGGCAATGGATTATGGTTCGGAATGAAACCGGACAACAAATGTTAGATTTAGTTCAAGATCAAATTAATACTAAACCTGTAATTTCTCAAGGCAATAGAAAACCAGCAGTTCAACAAAGTATTCCGGCTTATGATCAAGGAGTTACCTTACCCATGTGGGCAGCAAAATTAATGGGTGTGGTGATAGACAGAATAGGACCCAAAGGATTAGAATATGCTAGGTTTTCCATTGATTCCCATTTTACCCGTAATTACCTTTATGTTAAGCGCAATCATCCCGAAAAATTAGATGATCATGTTCCTGAATATGCCAAACGAATTGTTAATCAATATCAATTACCCAAGAGTTAGTAATTAATAATAAATCTGTGCTTTAATATCACAGATTTATTTTTTTTAGGTTCTAGTTGCTGATTGTTTTAACCTAAGATTGAATGAAGCATTATGAATTTTAATCCCATTACAGAAAAGCAAAAGATGTTAAATGGGCAATATTATAATGCCTTTGATCAAGAACTTCTTAAAGATCGAGAAATTGCCAAGCAGTTGTGCAAGAAGTTGAATAATCTTGAAGATGGTAGTCAATTAGAAAGGGTGAAAATTATTAAAACTCTATTGCAAACAGATCAAGAATGTTGGATAGAATCTCCTTTTAGATGTGACTACGGTTATAATATCGAAATTGGAGACAACTTTTATGCTAACTTTGGCTGTGTTATTCTTGACTGCAACAAGGTTAAAATTGGCGATAACGTAAAATTTGGTCCTAACGTACAAGTTTATACAGCTACCCATCCGACAGATGTAACAGACAGAATTGCTGGTAAAGAAATGGCCTATCCAATAGAAATTGGTGATAATGTTTGGATAGGAGGTAGTTCTATCATTCTTCCTGGGGTAACAATCGGGAAAAATACAACTATTGGTGCAGGTAGTATAGTAACTAAAGATATCCCTGACAACGTTGTTGCTGTCGGTAACCCCTGCCGAGTTATTAAAGAAATTAACTAAAATAAAGTCAAGAGATTTTAGATTGCAGATTTTAGATTTTAGA
>DLXW01000054.1:0-347 GCA_003448685.1 Cyanothece sp. UBA12306 | reverse complement strand
TTGCAGATTTTAGATTTTAGATCGAATCACAACATTATCTTAACCTACTTTCAATCTTTTCTTAATCTAAAGAAAAATCTCCAGAAAAACTTAAGGTTTAATGACTAGAATTGAGTATCTAAGTCATCTTAGACTGATAACAATATCGAGTAAAAATCGAGGAAAGTATTCTTATGGTCACTACACCTTCCAAACCTAACGTGATGATCGAAGACGATCGCACCGGATTAGACATAGAAACCATCAGACGAGCAGTTTTAGATAATCTATTTTATGTTCAAGGGAAATTTCCTGCTATTGCCACTAAAAATGACTTTTACATGGCCTTAGCTTATACTGTGCGCGAT
>DLXW01000146.1 GCA_003448685.1 Cyanothece sp. UBA12306 | reverse complement strand
CTACAACACCCTCTATCCCATATTTTAAGGTTGATTACTATTCAAACATAATCTCCTCTAAAACTTTGTCAAAACAAGTTTCACTATAGGATCTTAAGGTTGACGTAGCTTTGTCATCTCCATTACGATGACTTGTTAATAAGCCCTCAAATTCCGTAGTTGAGTATTTTTTCTTTAAGCTATTCATAGCACAAGTACATCCTTTTTGTGCTTCATTTTTTCTTAAACCTGCTTGTTCTGCCCCTGGAACACAATCTGTCTTCAGGAAATCAGCAAAAGGATCTCTGGCAGCTTGAACGCTGTGAGAAGTGGTGAACGCACCCCAACCAAAGAGAAACAGGGCGATGGAAACGAGTATCTTAGAAGTTTTGTTCATATTCTTTCAAGGGTTTTGTTGGGTACTTTTGAGTTAAGGCCAAAAATAAATCTGCTTAACCTCCGCTTTTAGTCTAGATCTTCCTTTTCCAATAATAGGTATCATCTATGGCAGTTCTTTAAATTGCACAATATCTTTAAGATTATGTTACAATAAGAAGGTTTGAAGAAAAACGGCGGCATAGCCAAGTGGTAAGGCAGAGGTCTGCAAAACCTTTATCCCCAGTTCGAGTCTGGGTGCCGCCTTTGTCTAGTTGTAGATTCACTAATTTATTGGCCATCAGTGACAATATTGATGCCGTATTACGTTTGTTACAAAAAAATGAAGGTTCAAGCCAAAATTTGTCCAGGTGATTACTTAGAATAAATTAATTGTAATTGATTAGCTTTTTGATAAATACATAGCCAGCATTGCATTAATTATTATTCTCAATTCAGGCACAGTATTGGGTGATTATCGAATTTATTTGTTGTACTATCTTTTTGATTAAGGTATAAAAAATGAGTCATTTCTTCTGAATTCAAAGGTTGGCTAAAGAGATAACCTTGAATTTCTTGACAGTCTAAATTGGTTAATATTTTAAGTTGTTGCTCTGTTTCTACTCCTTCAGCAACTGAGCTAATTGCTAAATTTTTTGACAAATTTAAAGCAGCTGAAATAACAGCTAATTTTGTTTCATTATTGGTTAATTCCTGAATGCAAGATTGAGAAATTTTCATAGTATTGAAAGGAAAATTAGCAAGATGATTAAGAGAAGAGTAGCCATTTCCAAAATCATCAAGACACAAGTTAATCCCCAGTTCTTTTAAATTAGTTAAGGTTTTACTAACTATTTTTGGATTTGCTAAAATTGCTTTTTCTGTTATTTCTAATTCTAACAATTCAGGCGCAAGTGCTGTTTCTTCTAAAACTTGAAAAACCACTTTTGCGAAATTAGGATCTTGCAATTGCTCAGGAGAGAGATTAACAGAGATAGTTATAGGGGATAAACCAAGATTTTGCCAAGCTATATTTTGCAAACAAGCTTGTCTTAAAACCCATTTATCAAGGGAATTCATTAGGTTAGTCTGTTCAGCAAGAGGGATAAATTTATTAGGAGCAATAATACCAAGTTTAGGATGATTCCAACGCAACAAAGCTTCTATTCCTGATACTTTTTTGGTTTTGATATTAACTTTGGGTTGATAGTAAATAACAAATTCTTCTTGTTTAATAGCTTGTTGTAATATTGTTTTCGCTTTTAAAATTTTTTTGGCTTCATCTTTGATGATTAGTTGATTCAAAGATTGGTTGGATTTGCTTTGTTGCTGATGATGTAATAAATTGACTTCTCCTGTTCTCAAAAGAGTATCTAGTTTTTGACCATCTTTGGGGTAAATAGCAATACCTTGAGAGAATTTTAAAGAGATTTTATGGTCTAAAATAACTATGGTTTGCTCGATATCATGGAGAATTCTTTGGGAGATTTTTTCTATTTCTTGAGATTCTTTTATTTTAGAAAATAAAATAACAAACTGTGCTTCTCCCCAACGCGCTAAGATATCACTATCTCTAATACTAGCATTTAATCTTTGGGCTATTTCTTGTAAAATGAATTCTCCTGTAGAATAACCCCATTTTTTAATAATGGCATCAAACTGATTAATATTTAAGAAAAGCACAGCTAGAAGAGACTTTTTGAGAGCAATATTCTTGAGGGCAACAGATAAAGATTCTCTAAATAGTTCTCGGTTGGCTAATTTAGTTAAAGTATCTTGATAGTTTTGCCCTTGAATAGTGCATTTATCATGGGAATTTACTTGAGAATTTATAGTTCTTTGTGGATTGACAATCTGAGGTTGAGAAACTTCTATATTCCCTTCAGATATATTCATGAATTTTGAGGTTTTTTTGATGATCTCTTGTTGTTGATAATCAGAAATTGGTATGATAGTATCCGACCACTCATTCATGGAATAAAAAGTGGCATTAACATCACAACCAAAGTTAATTAAGTCACCGTGTTTTAGCTCTTTTGTCGAGCATTTTTCTCCGTTGACATAAATCCCATTAGAACTTTTTTTACCATTTATGTTCCCATCAACAATCCAATAAGTTTCCCTATTATTGTGTCGATTTTTTCGTCGCATTAGGGTTGCATGGTGGCGTGATACTTTTTCAGAATGGATGATAATCGAATTTTTGGGACTTCTACCAATAGACAAATTTTCTAGTTGTAATGATAAAGTTCTACGATATTTTTGATCTTCGATAATTAGGAGATGAGCTGTCTGCTGATGAGAATTATTCATAATTGTTATGGGACAATAATACTGACAATTAAATAATCTAATTAAAGATTAATTGAACTAAAAAGTTTAAATATTAAAAATGCTTAAGCTCGTATATTCTATAAAAATTTACTTATTATTCAACAACTATAATTCATCTTTGAGTAAAAATCTGTGATTTCAATCACAGTATTTTTTAGTAACGTGTTTTTATTCATACTTGTCTAAAGTTTTATAAATCAGGACTTTTGGCAGTTATTTCTTATGGTTATTTGATTCTTATCTAATGTAATTAGTAACATTGATTTTTTCAGACATAGATATGATAAACTACAATTTCACGAAAGTATACTATGAAGTTCTTGAGCAATTAAATCCAAATTTTTATTAAGGGAAATTACCTTGAGTAACCCAGAGATAACTAAAGGTTCCGCTCTTGGATCAGAGAATTCTCCCGTCATAGCAGCAGCCAAAAGATCTGCTGTGCGTCCACTTCCTCCTAAAATCAAAGTAGAACGACCCTCCTGAACACTATATGTCACATCTCGCCAGGTAATTTCTCCACCATTGATAACCAAGGTCACTGAAGGTAATCCATGGGATAATAAATTAGGGATATGGGCTAACCAAGGAGATTCATCGCCCCAATTATTTCCAGGAACTAGAATAAAATGGGTGTGGTGGGGAGCTAAAGCAGCAGTATCAGGGGAATTGGTCTGAGAATTTGGTAGTATAACTGTTCCTATAGCTGCTACTCCCACTAAAGGAAAGGTTCCATCAATTTTGGCTCTAGCTTGACCAATTAATTTCATAATACCTGCATCAGTCCCCCCATCAAATACAATCAGACCCAAAGATTCTGCTATAGGTGCGAGAATTTCCACAAATATTTGTTCTAAGCGATTCATATCAGTGGGACTAATTTTACTAGCTCCACCGACTAACACTAAACTTGGGTAAAACTGCTCAAATCCTAGCTTTTGTATGGCTTCACCGAGATGATTCCATTGTTCAACTTCAATAACATCTGCTGTCTGTCCATCGGCAAAGGTATATTTAAAGGTTTTGTTCATTGATTGAGGTTAGTTTATGGTTACAGCAGATTGAAATGAGGTCTAAATAATATAATACTCTATTAGATCAAGTCGTAATTTTGTTGTTGAAGTGGGTCTTAAATCTCCACTTCAAACGCCTTTTTTTTTTAAGGTGGCAAAAAGGATTCAATTATTTTTACTCAAAATTCAATTAGTTTTTAGAACCCTCAATCGTCCAAAAAGGAAAGGTATAGCCCTACGGGAAATTAAGAATGGCCGAATGTAGAATGTAGAATCGAGCTATGACTTAATTTCAAGCT
>DLXW01000201.1 GCA_003448685.1 Cyanothece sp. UBA12306 | reverse complement strand
AACAATCTATAATTTATCAATAACATTCTTCTGACTTGGAGACTTCTGACTTCTACTATAGTCCTGGGGGTAATTTTTCGCCACAAATTTCATGAATAGCTGCAATTCTTTCAAATAACCAAGGATAAGTTTGACGGTAATCAGGAATTAAAGCCAGAGGACTCAATAAAGCCGCAGCTGCAAGATCGGCTACACTTAAGCGATCGCTTACTAAATAGGGCTGTTTCTGCCAAGATGATAACACGTTCATCGCTGTTTTTAAACGATCTGAGGCTAATTTAACATTAGCCGGTGTAATTTTATATTGACGACGGACGACATTAATCACTAATTGACTAAACAATGAAGGATCGATAGATTTTCCTTCTCCTGCGCGAAAATGATAATAAACAAACCGGGTAGCAGTTCCAATACTTTCATCTAGCCAATCTTCTAATAACCAAGCTTCGGTTTGTTGGGTTGTATTAGGTAAGATTAAAGGGGGATCATTTTGATAGGTTTCAAGGTATTGAAAAATATGGGTTGAGTCGGCGATCGCTTCGGGTTCTCCTTCTTGTTGGGGTAATAAAACTGGAACAGTTGTTAACCCTGTTATTGGTTTTAGTTTGAGAATATGCAACCCTGGAGTCAGGTTTTCTACCTGATAAGCTATTTTTTTATACCCTAAAGCTAAGCGGGCTTTACGACAATAATGGGAAGTGCTAAATTGTAGAAGTAACATTATTTATTTTCTGTTGTTACACTAAGGGGAATTAAAACTGGTTTTGCTTCTTGGGGTTCAATAGCAAAAGATACTCGACTTATCGCTGAAGAACAACATAAAGGATCGGTTTTACTATAACGTTTAAATTCAACTAAAATCGAATCAGAATTAATTAAAAAAATACGCTCAATATCTCCATCCAATCGAGAGTTCATGGGTTTAGGAGACAAAGTTCCAGCAAATTGTCCTTCAACAAAAACAAAAGCTTGATAGGCCAAAGGACGGCACATTCCATCAACTCCACTCATGGCCATAATAACCGAAGTTGAATTATAAACTTGTGTTGCTCCAAACAATTCCCATCCTGCCCTTATAATAGCTTTATCTTCTGGGGTATTGGGTTGACGAATTTGTTCTTGACAACGCTCAACACTAGGAGGATCTGCGTCAATTTTAGGGGCATTAGGAATAGTATTTCCGCCTTGATTCCAATTTTCTAAAGACTGCTCAAACCAATTTTGAGGATATTCTTTAATAGGGGTTTTCTTGACTACTTCAATTAATGACCAATGGATAGAACTACTATCTGCTGGGGGGTTTACAATTTTTTTTTACTAACTTTTAATTCATAGAGATAACCAGGTTCATAATTAAATCCTTCAATAGATTCATAGAACAATCTCCATTGATCATCGGGTTTTTCTTGGATTTGTAAACATTGTTGAGGCGCGACTCCGGTACAATCAACTGTTTTCGGACCAACATAAAGCGTAGTTTCTATTTTAGTTTGGTTCGCTTGAGAAATGGGCTTAAATGTCATTATTCCTAGACCTTTTTTGGTTTTATAGGCTATTTGTAATTGATTTTGATTGTTAATAGTATAAAGTTTAGATCCTTCTAATACTTTTAAAAAGGTAGATTCTTGATTCATTAAAACATCTGTACAGGCCATGCGAGTAGAAGCAATTGGACTGAAGGTTAAACTATCTTCAGTGATTTGATATCCTGCTTGATAGCGGTTACAACCTGTTGATCCTGAGATTGCTTTGTCACTAAAAGCAAGGGTAATAGGTTTATCTCCTAAGGAAAGAGATTCACTCCAGACTGCTAATTGCCATTCTGTTCCTTCTAGAGGGTTAATTATAGAATTTTGAGCAATATTATACTTCTTTGATTGTAAATCAGATGCGATCGCCGCTTGCTCTAAATTGGGGTAAATAGCTGAGATTGTACTAAAAATTAGAGTTAATCCCAGATTAGTCCATTTTTTCTTGGATATTTTATTCATAGATTAGCCAATGATTAATCGATTATGATCTAGTTTAAGACTTTAAACCCTTCTTGATTAAAAAGTTTTGTACCAGTTTTCTAACTGTTCCTTTTTGGGTGTCTGCTTGATAATTTAACTGTTGCATTTCTTCTCGTGATATTTGTCCTGCTAATTGTTTAATTGCGGGGACTAACTGAGGATATTTTTTGAGAATTTCTTGATTAAATACGGGCAATAGTTCATAAGGAGGAAAACATTTTTTATCATCTTCTAATATTTTAAAATTAAATAGTTTAAGTGTTCCTTCGGTGGAATATCCAGAAATAAAATCTACTTGTTTATTGGCTAAAGCACTATACATTAGACTTGGCTCCATTGTCTTAGGTACATTGGTAAATTTGATGCCATAGGTTTTGACTAAACCTCGATAACCATCTTCTCTAGACATAAATACTTGATCAAATGCTGCTTGCCATTGGGGAGTATATTTGGCAGCTTGTGACAGGGTGTTGATATTGTATTTTTGGGAGTCTTCTTGACGAATCATCATGGCATATTTATTTTCAAATCCTAATGATGGCATCACTTCTAGATTGAATTTTTTATCATAAATTTGTTTTACTTTTTCATAGACAATTTGAGGATTACTAATAGGGTTTTGTTTTAGAATTTGTGTAAAGGCGGTTCCACTCAATTCTACATAACCATCAATTTGTCGAGATTTTACAGCTTCAAAAATGATAGAAGCTCCTCCTAAGCTAAATTTACGCTCTACTTTTAAGTCAGTATTTTTCTCAATTGTTTGGGCTAATATTTCTCCTAAAATAAGCTGTTCAGTATAATTTTTAGAGCCAATTATTACTGTGTTAACACTTTTATTCTTCCACAAATTTTGCTGATTTATAATTGCAAAACAACCAAAAATAAGCAACCCAATTATTCCTGAAATAATTAGAAATTGCTTCTTTAATTTAGGTTTACCTTTATTATATTGAGTAAAATATTTTTCAATCCAACCAATTCCCCAATCAGCCCCTAAAGCTATAATGGCCGAGGGAATAGCACCTGCTAGAATTAATTGATTATTAACCATGGCAATTCCTCTAACGATAAAAACTCCTAAACCTCCTGCTCCGATATAAGCAGCAATTGTGGCAATTCCCACACAAATTACCGTAGAAACTCTGACCCCAACTAAAATAATTTTTAAAGCTAAAGGGAGTTCAATTAATATTAATATTTGTAGTTGAGTCATGCCCATAGCTTTGGCGGCTTCTTTGACTCCCTGATTAACTTGTTTGATACCAGTATAAGTATTACGAATAATAGGAAGTAAAGCATAAAGAATTAAAGCAAAAATTGCAGGAGTTTTTCCAATTCCCCCAATCAGGGGAACCGTAATTAAAAAGCCAAAAATAGCCAGGCTAGGGATAGTTTGGATAGCATTGGCACAACCCAAAATAGGTTGAGCTAATTTAGGATATCTACTAATGATAATTCCTAAAGGAATACCGATAATTATCGCCACACTCATAGAGATAATCACTAAGATTAAGTGTTCACCTGTACGTTGAATAATTTCTTGAAAAAGCGGTGAACTATAGAAATTATAAATAAGGTCTATCATGATTATTTTAAAAGCAGTTTAATTATTTATTTTTCTTGAGAAAATTAGGAAGCTTGGTTCCCATTTCTGTGAGGGCAGAAAACCATAAATAAAAGAGTAAAATAATAATCCCTGTTATAAAAGAAATTAAATCATGGTTCATAAATTAGTAGCCTCGGAACAATTCACGATACAATGATATCCATAATATTATGGATTTTCCGTTGGCGTGGTCGATATGCTTCAGTTCCAAATTCAATCAGATAGTGATATTCCCGCCTCTAAACAATTATTTGACCAAATTCGCTTTGCGATCGCCTCTCGTCAATACTCCCCCGGCCACCGTCTACCTAGTACGCGACAATTAGCCACCATTACGGGACTTCATCGCAACACTATTAGTAAAGTCTACCAACAATTAGAAGAAGCTGGTTTGGTAGAATCTTTGGCTGGATCGGGGATTTATGTCAAAATTCCGAACAATGAACCTGGAAACCTCCCAGGTTCCCCACTATTTGTTCAATATCCCGATGCAAGTCAATTGATTCAAAAAAGTCTTGATGAATTATTGATGCAAGGATTAACGATTTCTCAAGTCAAAGAATTATTCCTCGCAGCGATTGATTGGAGGTTATGCTGTAGTGCCCAAGTTTTGGTTACCGTTCCTACTCAAGATTTAGGGGCAGGAGAATTAATTCTCCAAGAATTGGAAAAAGCCTTAGCAATTCCCCTAAAATTAGTTCCTCTTGAAGACTTAGCCCGAGTTATTACCGAAACAAAATCAGCTACAGTCGTTACCAGTCGCTATTTTTTCTCCCAAGCTGAGTCTATCGCTTCTCCCCATTCTCTAAGGGTAATCCCTCTAGATATCTACGATTATAGCAAAGAATTGGCTATAATCAAAGAATTACCCATTGATAGTCGTTTAGGTATTGTCAGTCTCAGTCCAGGGATTCTCAATGTGGCAACTATTCTTATTCATAGCTTGCGAGGAGATGATTTATCCTTGATTTTAGCCCAAGCCAGCGATCGCCATAAATTGCAAAGATTAGTACGTTCAGCACAAACTATTGTTAGTGATCCTGCTAGTTATCCTATGGTTAAACAGGCAATTGTAGCAGTGAGAGATGATTTAATTCGTCCCCCAGATATTATTTGTTCTGAAAATTACATCACAGAAAAGTCTATTCATCTTCTTAAACTAGAATTAGGATTAGGAGATGAATGAAGAATGAAGAATGAAGAATGAAGAATTTAGAATGAAGAATTTAGAATGAAGAATGAAGAATGAAGAATGAAGAATGAAGAATGAAGAATTTAGAATGAAGAATTTAGAATTTAGAATGAAAAACTCCTTAATAATTGCTCAATTAGATAATCCTGTTTTGCGACAACAGTCACAAGAAATAACTGAAATTACCGATCCGATCTTACAAGAATTAATTGACTCGTTGATTGCTAAAACAATAGAAGTTTCGGGAGTAGGAATTGCGGCACCCCAAGTCTCTCAATCAATACGCTTATTTATTCTCGCTTCCCATCCCAATCCTCGCTATCCCCAGGCCCCCAAGATGGAACCTATCGCCATGATTAATCCTTCTATTGTTTCCCATTCTCACGAAATAGTCAAAGATTGGGAAGGATGTCTGAGTGTACCTGGGGTCAGGGGTTTGGTTCCCCGTTATCAATGGGTTGAGGTGGAATATTGCGATCGCTTTGGCCATTCACAGCATCAGAAATTAACAGATTTTGTCGCTAGAATTTTCCAACACGAACTAGATCACCTCAATGGTTTAGTTTTCCTAGATCGCGTAGAAAATCCCCAGGATCTTCAACATCTTAACGCTCAATCAATTCAAGAGCATTGAGAAAGGCCCTAGTAGCCCTAGGTTGGGGATCGGACTTGGGATAGCGAACTCCTAAAGCATAAATCTTTTTATTGGCAAAAAAAACTCGGATAGTGATGATTTCTTCCTTATTTTCTAGGGTTAATTCCTGGCCAGGAAAGGAATCAAGTTTAATGGAACGTTCATTCTTAAGTTGAAATTCATTTTCAGGCGCGACTTCATCTCTAATGGCCTGGAGTAAAACCAAGGGATCTTGAAGTTGTTCAGGGGTCAAAGAAGCTGCATAGGCCACCATATAGCGACGATCTTCGGTATGAGAAGCTAGGGTACGAAAATTAACAGGACCAAGATCTGTTGCTAAAACTATCTGTTCTTGGGTTAAAACCCCTGGAGGAATCCAAAAAGAGATATTTCCTTCTTTAAAAATGATAAATTGCCAGCTATTAGCTGTTTGTCGTAACGGGATAACTCCACTAGGGGGGTTTTGAAACATCAGACGATCTTCTGAACTTAGACGACCAGTTTCAAAAAAACTGCGCACTTCTTGACCAGCAGAAGGGGAATTTTGGGCAATTTCTCGGGATGGATTCGCTTGTACTGATTGAACACCCATTAAAAGTAAGGTAATAAGCAAGCAACGGCCTAGCATAATTGTCATAATTAATAGAGTAACAGCAAATTACTAATTATATATGTTAGGCAAATTTTTTAAAAAACCTTCTGCTGAAAATAGCGATCGCGTTCCTCCTGGACAACATTTAGCTAAGGGTTTTCCCGTTCTTACCTATGGGGATACCCCTCAAATTACCACGGATAATTGGCAATTTCGGGTTTGGGGTTTAGCTACTCCTATGACTTTCACCTGGTCAGATTTTATGGCGCTTCCCCATCATCAATTTACCAAAGATTTTCACTGTGTTACCCGTTGGTCTAAATTGGATGTGCAGTGGACGGGGATCAAAATTAATGACTTTATGAAGTTAATCGAAGTTGATGCTAAGGCAACCCACGTCATGCAGCATTGTTATGGCGATTATACCACCAATCTTTCCCTAGAAGATTTTGTGAGAGAAGATAATTTTTTTGCTTTTGAACTGTTGGGAAATCCCTTGGATGCTGAACACGGAGGTCCCATGCGATCGGTCATCAAAAATTTGGGTCTGAA
>DLXW01000200.1:5909-6405 GCA_003448685.1 Cyanothece sp. UBA12306 | reverse complement strand
AGAAAGAGCTTTAAAACCTGAGCTAGGGTTTTTTGTTGTTCAGCTAAGTGAATTAACATAAATCCACCACCTGCTAAATTGCCAGCACGAGGCAAAGTAACAGCTAAAGTAAAGCCAATAGTTACGGCAGCATCGATGGCATTTCCCCCTTCTTTTAAGACTTCTAAACCTGCTTTAGTAGCTAAATCTTCTTGGGAAGCAACCATTCCATTTTTGCTAATAACAGGGTGAAAAATAGCTTCATAATCGTAGAGAGGACGATCTTGTGCCTTAACTGGAGTTGTACAAAAATTGAGATTTAGAAAACAAATTATTAGCAAAACTTTGGTGATTTTTTTCATGGATTTTGGTAAAAAATTAATTGCAACTTAATCCAGATTCTTCAAGAGAATTGTATTTTCTTAAAATGAACATATAGCCATAGGGAGAGCATTTTGTCGAAATTACTTTTACTAATTCTACTACTTTTTCCTGTCGATTACCATTAACTTCAAAA
>DLXW01000200.1:5492-5709 GCA_003448685.1 Cyanothece sp. UBA12306 | reverse complement strand
TCGATTACCATTAACTTCAAAACTAATTTCTCCCGTCGCCCCTTGAGTTTTAAAATCTGGACGTTTTAAACTTTGGTAAAGGAGATTGCGCTGAATATTAGGGTTAAAAATTGATTGTAACTTTTGACTAAAATTGAGAGTAGATTGATTTTTTAATCCCATAGCTAAAACTAAAGTAGCATCATAAGCCATCGCAGTTCTAGAACTAACATTAACC
>DLXW01000200.1:0-5254 GCA_003448685.1 Cyanothece sp. UBA12306 | reverse complement strand
GGTTAATGTTAGTTCTAGAACTAACATTAACCTCCCATAATTGCTGAGATTTCTTGGTGAAAGGTTGATTGTAATTAGCTGAATAATGCCAAGGAATAGCAACAATTAAGCCTTTACTTAAAGACCTTTCTTCAAGAATATCAGTAGTATAAATACTATCTCCTCCCACCATTAAATAACGACCTTTATTAGCTCTAATTACTTTAAGAGCATTAGAAAAAGCATAAGGGTTAGACTTAGCATCAGGAAATAAAACAATACTTGTAGCACCACGATTTGCTCCTTGACGAATTGCTGTAGTGGCATCAAAAATAGGATTAGATAGATCAAATTGTTTAACAACTTGTCCACCTTTTTCGTCAAATTTCATCAAAAATCGCTCGTGTAAAGAGCTACTATAGGCACTATTAGGATTATAAAAAACCATTGCTTTTTTGTGTTTAGCAATTTGATAGAGATAATTAACTAAGGCTTCTGCGTTGACTGTATCTGAGGGAATAGTACGCAAAAAGAAAGCATTATCTTCTGTTAAATTTTCGGCAGTACTGGTGGGTGAAATAGATAATAAATTATTCATTTCATAAATGGGTAAAGCAGAACGGGTACTGTCACTGGTATAGTGGCCAACTATTCCTAATACTCCAGCTTTTTGGGATAGCTTTTGAGCAACATTCCTCGCTCGTTGAGGATCATTATAATCATCAGCAATAATAACTCTTAAACCGTGGCCATTAATAGCAAGATCATCATTGATTTCTGTTTGTAATTGAGCTACTCCCCGTAAAATTTCTTTGCCAGAATCTCCCCCATCAGAAGGATTTCCTAAAGGAACAGCTACTCCAATAGTATGGAAAGGAATTTTTTCAACTTTTAAAAGAGCATTATTCAAATAAATTAAAGTTTCAGGATCTCGAGGATTTTTATTGTTAGCCTTTTTCAACCACTCAACAGCATCTTGATAACGACCATTTTTATAAGCTTTAACCCCTTCTTGTTTTTCGGGTAAGACAACATTTTTAATCAAAATTTCTTCCCCACAACTGAGATTATCTCCTATGTTCCTATTACAAGTTTTAGGCATAAGAGAGAGCATACCTCCAATTCCTACTAACAAAAAAGTTGCTCCTATACCCCACCACATTTGAGGCCAAAGTTTAAATTTTTTGGGATTAGCTTTAACTGTAGTAGGTGGCGTTGGTGGTTGATAATCTGGGGGTTGAACAATGGTGGAATCATTATCATTAATTTGACAAACATCTTCTAAAGCTTCAACAGCAGAATAATAGCGATCGCTGAACATATAGCGGGCCATTTTCATTAAGATACTTTCCAATTTTGAGGTAATTTCTAAGATTGGACGCTCAGCAGTCGCATAACGCCAGATAACATCCCCTGTACTCGGATCTGTAGGTAAAGCTCTTGGATGTATTCCGGTTAACCCTTGAATGCAAATCATCCCCAAACCATAGAGATCGCTGTTTAATTGGGGTTGGCCATTTTGTTGTTCAGCGGCCATATAACCTGGAGTTCCAATGGCGATCGTCCTATTTTCTTCTCCTGGGTAGGTAGTGGCCATGGTTCCGATTTCTTTGACAGCACCAAAATCAAGGAGAATAATTTTGCCATCTTTTTTCCGTCTTCGCAGATTAGAAGGTTTGAGATCGCGATGAATAATCTGTTGTTGATGGACAAAAGCTAGAACTTCAAGGACATCCCGCAAGATTTGTCTAATCTCAGTTTCACTTAAAGGTAAACATCCTGGGGAAATCTCTTGAGAAAGATCGTGACCATCGATATATTCTTGAATTAAGTAAAATTTCTGGTCTTCAGTAAAATACTCAAAAAGTTTGGGTATTTGGGGGTGTTCTCCCAAAAGTGCCAAGGTTTTACCCTCTCGTAAAAATCTTTTTTCAACTTCTTGTAAGATATCAGGATCTGATGATTGGGGTTGAATAATTTCTTTGATCACACAAAGAGGATGATTCGGGTTGGCTAAATCTTGCGCTTGGTAGGTTTTGCCAAACCCACCAGACCCCAAGCGAGCAATAATTTTATAATGTTGATGGAAAATATCCCCTGGATTTAAAGACATAGCGGTTCCTCGCTTATGCAGTCATCTTAACCTCTAATAATTACTTATTAGTCAGATGAAATCGAAAAAATAATGTTATTTCTATTGAGTTGCACTGATGCAGTTTTTTCAATGATGATGCTTAAAATATCCTTAAAACATCAAATTTTCCAGCTAGGCGTTGTTTTTAGCCCTATTTTAATGGCGATCGCTGCTCAGGCAGTTCCTGTCCAGACCCATGTTGAAAGGGTGGTTTCCCATTTAGTGGGGGTAATGGATACTACCAAACAAGCTGATAATAATCCTAAAGCCCCTAGTGTTAGGATGACAACCTGTCGGGTTCAAATGGTAGAAGTTCCTGAGATGGTTTATCTTTATCAAGAACAAGCGTTGACTAAAAACCTTGATCACCCTTACCGTCAGCGTATTCTTCAGATTAAACCTAGTGAAGATGGGCAGACAGTAATCTCTGAATCTTTTAAAGTGATCAATGCTGAGCAATTAATTGGATTATGCAATCAACCAGAAACCTCGCGAAAATTAACTTTGGAAACTTTAGACAAATCCGTCTGTAGTGTTTTTTTAAAACCAAAAGATAATGGATATATTGGAAATACTCCCCCCGAAGGATGTCCGGCCAATGTTCGAGGTGCGCTGACTATTACCAATACAATTTTACTTCATGAAACAGGGATGGATACCTGGGATCGAGGTTTAGATGAAAATGGGAATCAAGTTTGGGGTGCTAGGAAAGATTCTTATCAGTATCGTTGGGTTCAATGAATTTGAGATTGAATGGCCGTAATAACTACAGTATTAATAATATCCCCTACGCTACAGCCTCTGCTCAGGTCGTTAACAGGCTTTTTTAGACCTTGGAGAATGGGTCCGATGGCGATCGCTCCTGTTGCTCTTTGCACTGCTTTATAGGTGTTATTTCCGGTGTTTAAGTCGGGAAAAATGAACACGGTTGCTTGTCCTGCTACCTTAGAATTGGGCATTTTCTGCGCTGCAACTTGGGGATCAATGGCCGCATCATATTGAATGGGACCTTCTATATCTAGGTCCCGACGGCGTTTTTGGGCAATTTGAGCGGCTTTTCGGACTTTTTCTACTTCTTCTCCTTGACCTGAATCTCCTGAAGAATAGGATAATAGGGCGACTTTAGGGGCAATACCGAACATTTTGGCTGTTTCTCCAGAGGTTATGGCAATTTCGGCTAATTCTTCCCCATTAGGATTAGGATTAACAGCACAGTCTCCATAGACTAACACGTTATTATTAAGACACATAAAAAAGATAGAAGAAACTAGGGAAATTCCAGGTTTAGTTTTAATGATTTGTAAGGCAGGTCGAATGGTATTACCAGTGGTATGAATTGCCCCTGATACCATTCCATCAGCATCTCCTTTATGTACCATCATTGTACCAAAATAAGAAACATCCATCATACAATCATGGGCAGTTTCTAGGGTTGCCCCTTTATGTTTTCTGAGGTAATAAAAAGTTTGAATATAATCATTAAATTTTTCATTTTCTCTGGGATTAATAATATTTAATTGATTAATATCAAGTTGAATATTATGGCTTTGAATAGTTCTTTCAAGATCTTGTTTTTGACCCAAAAGAGTAAGCTTAACTATATCTCTTGACAGTAAAACCTCTGCTGCTTTAAGGATACGGGGTTCGTTTCCTTCTGGTAGGACAATATGGCGTTTTTGTAACTTGGCCTTTTGCATGAGGTTATAGGTAAACATTTTGGGAGTTATTCCCTGGATCTCTATGGTAGTAATTTGTTTTTCCAGGATGGTTAAATTGACAAATTGATCAAAAAGATCGATACTCCAATGAATTTTTTCTTTGTCTTCGGGGATGAGGGTACTATAAACTGCCTTGAGATCTGAAGCGGTAGGATAGGTATAGCTATTAACCCAAAGAATGGGTAAGGGTTCAGTTAGTCCACTAATTAGCCGCGCGATAGACTGTTCGAGTTGATATTCGGTGGTGAGAAGTATTCCCGCTAAATTGGGGTAATTAGTAGATTGATGGGCCTGTAAAGTCCCGATAATCATATCTCCTCGGTCTGCGGGGGTAACCACTAGGCAATTTTCTGTAAATTGGGTGATGGCATTTTGCATTTGCATCGCTGCTACGAGATAATCAAAAACAAGGTTATCTAAGCGATCGCGACCATAAAGAATTTTGGCGTTTAATTGTTGGGCAATTTCTCTGATTCTCGGACTCCCTAATTTTTTATCGTAAGGAATTATTGACAATAAGTAATCAGTATTTTTATAATCTTTTTCTAGGGCATCTTTTAAGAAATTAATTTGATGTTTATCTGCTTTATTGATGATAATTCCAATTATTTTGCAGCCTTTTTCTAGATAGGTATCAACAGCAATTTCGATGGGGGCGATCGCTTCCTCTAGAGATTTTTTATAACCATTTCCTAAGATTAAAATTGAACAGCCTAAATTCTTGGCAATTTTAGCATTAATATCAAACTCAAAAGCAGAATTTTCTCTGAGATAATCTGAACCTTCACAAAGGATAAAATCACAATTTTTTTCTAGTTTTTTGTATTTAGTAATAATTATTTCTAAGATTTCATCAAGTCTTTGGTGTCCCAGAAGATTACTAACTTCTGAATATAGTAAACCATAGGAATTTTCGTAGTTTTGGTTAAGGTGAAAATGGGAAAGAATTAAATTAAGATGTTGATCTGATTTATGGTCAATTGAATCATCAATAATCGGTCTAAAAAATCCAACGTTAGTAGTTTTTCTGAGAATTAGTTCGATAATTCCTAGGGAAATTAAAGATTTGCCTGTTTTTGCTTCTGTAGTGGCAAGGTATAACGAATTAGCCATTTTTATTACCTATTTCTTAGGGAAAACTAATGCAGACAGAGAACGCAAGGACAAAGCCACAATAAAACCAGATCTCCGAAAGTTAACTATAAATATTTTACTTCTGACTAGAGTAAGGGGATAATAGTTAATAAAGTTTCCAAGTCAGAAGTCGCCAAGTAAAACTTGTTTTGTACAAGGGTTAAAGATAAAAGTTCTGTCCTAACCACCTTGGCTATTGCTATATTCTAGACCTGTTTCTTGCCTCGAAGCTTCAAAGCGATAACCTCTGTACCGTCCCACTGAGGTTCACGGCGAAGCCTCACAAGTA
>DLXW01000015.1:27511-32197 GCA_003448685.1 Cyanothece sp. UBA12306 | reverse complement strand
TTGTTTTTGAGTTACCGAGTGTACGGACAGAGATTTTAAGAGGCGATCGCTACTCAGCTTGTTTATTGACTACTATTACCCCCATTGATGAGAACGAATGTGAAGCTTTTCAGAGTATTTATTGGACAATACCTTGGATGGGAATCTTTAAACCCTTATTAAGCTTTTTAACCCGTCAATTTTTGGCACAAGATCGCGATGTGGTGATTCAACAGCAAGAAGGATTAATCTATAACCCTGCACTTATGTTAATTGATGATGCAGATACTCAAGCGAAATGGTATTTTCGTCTCAAACAGGAATATCAAAAATCCCTCGAAGAAAATCGACCCTTTCAAAATCCAGTGGAACCTAGAATCCTACGGTGGCGTAGTTAAAAGACGGTTTGAAAAACTGCCGCCACAAACAAGTTGATTTCCCAGTAAATTACTGATTGCTATATAATGGGTTTTGACCAAAAATTACAAATATTTTGTAATCTAATAGCTCTAGGCAGGAGATAATCAACGCATGCAGCAAATGACTGCTAATTTTGACTGCGAAAGTACGGAAAAACTTCCCTTCACTCTTCAAGAAATAAGAACAGCAATTCCCCCTCATTGCTTTGAGTCTTCAGTTACTAAGTCCCTATCTTATTTTTTTGGCGATCTTACCATTATCAGTATATTATATGCGATCGCTTACACCTTAGATTCTTGGTTTTTTTGGCCGATCTTTTGGTTAGCACAAGGAACTATGTTTTGGGCATTATTTGTTGTCGGCCATGATTGTGGCCACGGCTCATTTTCTCGCTACAAATGGCTTAACAATTTTATTGGACATCTGGCTCATATTCCAATTTTAGTACCTTTTCATGGTTGGCGTATTAGCCATCGGACTCATCATAAAAATACAGGCAACATAGACACAGACGAAAGCTGGTATCCTGTGACAGAAAGCAAATATCAAGAAATGTCATGGTTAGAAAAACTAGCCCGTTTCAAGTTAGTTTTATTCGTCTATCCTCTCTATCTTTTTAAACGCTCTCCAGGTCGAAAAGGAACTCATTTTGACCCCAAAAGTCCCTTATTCCGTCCTTCAGAAAAATGGGATATTATCACCAGTACAATTTGCTGGAATTTAATGGTAGTCTTGTTGGGTTTTCTTACTTACCAATGGGGATTTTTATGGTTACTTAAATACTATTTAGGTCCTTACGTTGTCTTTGTTATTTGGTTAGATTTAGTGACTTATTTACATCATACTGATCCTGATATTCCTTGGTATCGAGGAGAAGATTGGTATTTTCTTAAAGGGGCTCTTTCTACCATTGATCATGATTATGGATTAATTAATAATATCCATCACAATATTGGAACCCATGTGGCTCATCACATCTTTCTAACGATACCCCATTATCATCTTAAGACCGCTACTGAAGCCATTAAACCAGTTTTAGGGGATTATTACCGTAAGTCTGATCGCTCAATTTTTGAAGCATTTTTTCGGTCTTATAAGACTTGTTATGTAGTTCCTAATGAGGGAAGCAAGGTTTATTATCAACCGAAAAAGTTTTAACCGAATGCCGGACAGAATTCCCCACCCTTTTATCCGGTGGGGATCAATCCTTAAAAACTTTTTTGGTGACGGATAATTTCTATTAATAAACATTCCCAAACTAATCGAGATTGTACATAAGATAAAAGATGTTTTTTAGCTTTTTCTAGTCGCTCTAATAATTTTTTATTTTGTAACTGTTTCCAATAGAAATATTGCAGATAATTAATTAACCATAATTGGGTTTCGCTATCCAATGTTTGGCTAACATTTTTTGCTAAATCAAAACCTTCTAAAATTGATCTAGGTAATTGCTTTGATTGATGGAGTATTTCTTGAGGAATAGACTGTAATTTTTCCGCGATGGCTATCGCTTCCCCTGGACTACCTTGAGCTAAATCTAATATTTCTAAATTTTTGCTAATTTCTTCTTGTTTCTGCTCATTTAAAACCGCAATTAAATCTTCTTTAGATAATCTATAAAATGGAATTTTTTGACAACGAGACACTAAAGTAGAAAGCAAATTATCCACATTGGGAGCAATTAAAATCAAAGTGGCTTTTCCTGGTTCTTCTAAAGTTTTTAAGAGTCCATTGGCCGCTGCTTCGGTCATCGATTGAGCAGATTCAATTATCACCAAAGAACGGGAAGCTTCTAGGGGAGGACGGTTGAGAAATCGAGTAATTTCTCGAATTTGTTCAATACGAATTTGGGGAAGAGTTTTGCGTTTGATCCCTAATTTTATAGCCTCTTGAACAGTAATTAATTGACCCTGATGCTGATAAGTAGGTTCTACCCACAATAAGTCAGGATGATTACCCTGAGTGATCCGTTTAGCAACTAATTCTTGTCGTTCGGGTACGAGATCAACACAAAGCAAAGCTTCACTGAAACATTTAGCCCCCAGACTACGTCCAACCCCAAAAGGGCCAACGAACAAATAAGCAGTCGCAACACGGTTTTTGGAGATCGCTTGTTGCAAGAGTTCCACTGCTTGGGGTTGTCCCTTCAGTTGTCGAAAATAGTCAATAGTCATTAATATAATAGTGATTAAATTGCTAAATTATTGAATTGGGAATTTTAAATCTATGGCTCGATATACATCTTCTTATCTAGTTACCGTTTCCTTAAATGAAGTACCTCCTTTATTAGAGCAGGTTTTAGAGGCCTATGGATTTAATTTAGTTTATCAAGCTGTTGATTATCTAATGGCCAAAGAAATTCCAGGTCGAGTTTCCTATTCTAAATTGGTTACACTGGAAGTGCTGATTGATAGCACTAAGGCTAAGGTCAATGAAGTTCCTGTTACTTGGGTAGTCAAAAATGACGAATTACCCCTACAGACTAATAACCACTGTCGGCAAAGATTTGAAGATATCCAAGAAGCTATCAGCAAGAATAAACAGTGGAGTTTAGTAGCTTCTGTTGCTAATTAATAGTTGATAAAAATATAGTCAAATAGACTTTCTTCTACTTTTAACCAGGGAAAAATTAATCGTATTCGATAGTATCATCCCCATATTCCATCATTGAAGGATCAATGAGAGTAATATCAAAGGGATCATTAGTAGGCATAGTAGAAGATTGTTCAAGCTGGAGATATTGATAATGGTAAACAGCAAAAACTTGGGGGCCAAAAACTACTTCATCCCCATCTTTTAAATTATAACTATCGTGTTTGGAGCCATTAACTAACAAACCATTGGCACTGGGTTTTCCATGTTTGTCACCATCGACAATTTGATAATAGCTTGAACCATCTGGGTTTTCCTGTCTATAGAATGTGGCATGATGACGAGAAACGAATTGGGAACGCAGACGGATATCACATTCTGGGGAACGACCTATAGTATAGGCCGATTTTTTTAAAAGAACTTGTTGTCTGCCTTTATCATCCTCAATAATCAAAAAATGCTCTTGTTTAGAAGTTAAGGATTTGCCAGCCATCAGATTAGAAAGTTTAAGGGTAGAATCACATAACAGAAGTTATTAAGTCACCAAGTCAGAAGTAAAACACTTAACATAATTAAGTTTTAGACCAGTGCAATTTACTTCATTTAGGTCTTTTGACAGATATCATACGATTCATTTTACCTAATTTCGGGACGACTAGAAAATTGGCGGCGTAGCAATAAAGAGTTAGTAACAACAGTTATCGAACTACAGGCCATCAAAGCTCCCGCTAAAGCTGGACTCAAAATCAAGCCGAAACTAGGTAGTAATATTCCAGCAGCAATGGGAAGTACCAGAATATTGTATCCTAAAGCCCATAAGAGATTTTGGCGAATTTTAGTGAAAGTAGATAAACTCAAATCAATAGCTTGAATTACGTCTAATAAATGGTTTCCCATTAATACAATATCAGCCGTTTCTAATGCTACCTCAGTGGCTCCCTGAAGAGAAATCCCTAAATCAGCTTGTGCCAATGCAGGTGCATCATTGATTCCATCTCCAATCATAGCTACTTTTCGCGGGAAAGAAGGAGAGGAACTGTTAACTTCTTTTTCCCCATTGGCGACTCCCAACCCCCAAGGCTCACTTTTTTGTTGCAGTCTTTCAATAATAGTAGCTTTATCTTGGGGTCGTACTTCAGCAAAAACTTTAGTAATTCCTAACTGTTGAGCGATGGTTTGAACGACGTTAAGGCGATCGCCTGAGACTAAAATAACCTCTAAGCCCTTTTCTTGTAAACGAGTGACTGTTTCTTGAGCATCAGGGCGTAAATTATCTTTTAGGGCGATAATTCCTTGGACTTCTCCCTCAAACCCCAAATAAACTAAAGTTTTACCCGTATCGGTCCATGTTTTGCTCCCATTAAAGTCAATACCCTGTTCTTTTAACCACTGTTCATTTCCCAATAAGAGGGACTTTCCTGCCACTGTTGCACTCACTCCTCGTCCAGCTTCAGTTTGAAAATTATCGGCCTTCAATAGCTCCAATTCTTGGGCTTGAGCGGCATCTAAAATTGCTATAGATAGGGGATGGTTAGTGCCACTTTCGACTGTTGCAGCTAATTGTAGTAGCCTCTGGGGGCTAATTTGAGTAAGGGGGATACAGTCGGTAACGCTGGGATGACCAACGGTTAAGGTTCCAGTTTTGTCGAAAACAATAGTATCGAGTTGATGCACCTTTTCTAGTACATCTCCCCC
>DLXW01000015.1:12374-27319 GCA_003448685.1 Cyanothece sp. UBA12306 | reverse complement strand
CTTTAATGAGTAACCCCCGTTCAGCGCCGATACCCGTTCCGACTAAAATAGCGGTGGGAGTGGCTAAACCCAAGGCACAGGGACAGGCTACCACTAAAACAGCGATCGCTAATTTTAAACTCAAGACTACTGGTGAGGTAGTAATGGCCATTTCCATTGGCTGGTTATCAAAATTATTGTGGCTAAAACCCCGCTTTTTAGGCTGTAAACTCGTTATTCCACCCTCTAAATTCTCCTGATCAAAACTACTTCTGACTTCATGATGATTAGTCAGGGTGAGAACTTGGGGATAGATTTTGGTTCCTATACCGATCCAAAAGAGAAAAGTTAGTAAAGCGATCGCCATCACCCCGAAGGCGAAATAACCAGCTACTGTATCTACAAATTGTTGAATTGGGGCCTTGCGAGTTTGGGCTTCTTCGACCGAGGCGATAATTTGAGCTAAAGTGGTATCAGTTCCAATGCGAGTGGCTTTAATGGCGATCGCTCCCGATTGGTTGAGGGTTCCTCCGATCACCCTATCTCCTGGTTCTTTGGCCACAGGTAAGGACTCCCCTGTTACTAAAGACTCATCAATGAGGGTTTCTCCTGCTACCACTTCCCCATCCACGGGTATTTTTTCCCCAGGAAGAACTCTTAACCATTCACCCACTCGAACCTGTTCTACGGGAATTTCGATGCTAGAAGGGTCGTTGGCCAAGGGATCGCCAATTAATCTAGCAACGGCTGGTTGGAGGGCTATTAGGGCTTCTAAAGCTGCTGAGGCACGATTTCTGGCCCCTGCTTCTAGGGTACGACCTAACAGAATAAACCCCAAGAGCATCACGGGTTCATCAAAGAAGCATTCCCAACCCAATTGGGGAAAGAGTAGGGCGATCGCACTGGCAAAATAGGCACTGAGAGTTCCCAAGGCGACTAAAGTATTCATATTAGCCATGCCATGACGCAATCCTCGCCAACCATCGATAATAATCTCTCTTCCTGCAATTAATAGGGCTAAAGTGGCTAAACCTGCATGAAACCAGATATTACTCACTAGGGGAATGGTTGGCCCTCCTAAATGTTGTAGATGGCCTAGTCCCGAAAAGATTAATAAAATACCCGCAGTTCCTAACTTGGAGAGGTGTTGTCGTTTTTCTTCTTCTTTGCGTTGAACTGCGTTGAGATGGGTTTGAGTGACGGTAATGGCTTCAGAATCCCGAATATTAGCAGGAAAGCCGACTTTAGTGAGTTTTTCGACTAAAGTTTCCGGTTCTACTTCCTTTGATACATACTTAACGACAGCTACTTCGGTAATTAGGTTAACGCAAGCAGAGATGACCCCAGACTGTTGAGATAGTTGTCTTTCTACTGCTTTGACACATCCAGCGCATTTCATCCCTTTTACGTCAAGAGTAGCGGTTTCGAGAGGAGTTTCGTGAGTAATGGTTTCCGTTTTGGGGGACAGTTGCACCATGTTAATGAATAGTTAATAGTTAATAGTTATTATTGGGTTTACTTTGAGGCAGTCTACTTTACTCTAATTCTAGTCAACCCAGAAGAACATGGAGCATTTTCAAGCAGTTATTTTAACTTTATTTTAAAAATGAGGACTGTTATAGGTAATAGATAATGGTAATTTGCCAAACTAAGAAACATAATTAAGCTTGGTAGAATGTTTAAAATAACTTGAGAAAATTATCATGAATAATGCGAGGATTAACCTAGCTACAGATACTTGGGTCAAAATATCCTGGCCAGAATATCTTAAACTTATTGAAGACTCTGCCTATGAACAAGTAAGAGGTTATTACTATAGACAACATATGAGGTTAGAAATGTTACCTGTTGGTCACGATTCTTTTATTCCTTAGGATATTTTGATCCTTTGTCTTTGTCTTTTGCTACTTATTTGGGATTTTTCCTAACTTACATTCTCTATCAAGATGGCGATCCTAATATTATATCTACTTTAAGAAATCTAATTAGCTTATCGGTTACCGTAGCGATGAGTTTTTGGGTTGCTTTACTTCTCATAGAATTTTATATTGGGATGGGTCAATCTGGTCATTAAAATCATGAATTTTTTATACTTAAAAGACCCTTTATTTTTAAGCTGTTTTATTCTTTATTTCTTCAACCGTTATGGTTTAGAAAAGATGTTAAATATTGCTTTTTTTAGTAGTTATTTGAATGATTTAATTTGTGTTCCTTTTTTGGTTCCCATCATGCTTTATGTCCAGCATAAAATTGGATTACGCGAAGATAATACACCACCAAAATTTTATGAAATTATTATTCCTGTGATCATTTGGTCAGTAATTTTTGAAGTTATTTTACCTCAAAACCCAATCATTAGTCATTTAGCGATCGCCGATCCCTACGATGTTGTTTGTTATATAATCGGAGGATTAATAGCCGGAATAATTTGGCAATGGTACTATAAAATTTAGATCTAATTTTTGAGGCATAATAACGGGATAACATGAACAGCAAAGTCGATTTTGAAGCATAGAAAGTGATTAAAACTAACAGCGATCGCTTAAAATAAACTAAAATATAAAGTTATAAGAATAACAATTAATGATCATGCAAGCACAAGCACAACGCTATTATACCCCTGAAGAATACCTTGAATTAGAGATTAATTCAGAAGAGCGTCACGAATACATCAATGGAGAGATTTTTACTGTGTCAGGTGGAACCCCCAATCATAATAAAATTACTGGTAATTTCTATGCGGCTTTAAACTTTGAACTTAGGAATCAACCCTATGATGTTTTTGTTACCGATCAACGGATTTGGATACCTAAAAAAGCTATTTATGCTTATCCTGATGTGATGGTAGTTCAAAGTAAAATAGAACTGCAAGAAGGACGTAAAGATACGATTATTAATCCCTTAATTGTGGCAGAAGTATTATCAGATTCAACTAAAAAGTATGACCTTGGTGATAAATTTACTGCTTATAGAACTATTGCAACTTTTCAAGAATATATTCTAATTAATCAAGATAAAATGTATGTTCAACATTATTATAAAACCGAACCCAATAAGTGGATTTTTTCTGAATATGAAGGAGAAGATGCTATCTTATCTTTAGCTTCTATTGCTTTTCAAATTAAACTAAAAGAAATTTATAACAAAGTAGATTTTGAACAAAGTTAAATTGAAGGTGAGCAATGCTCACCCCAAGGAAAATTTTCGTGTTAATTTGGTAGTAAAGATTTCAATTCTTCAGTGCTTAAACGGGGACCATAACTCGTAACAATACGAGAAGAAGCACGGGAGGCTAAATCTCCTGCTTGACTATAGGTCATCCCATGGGTGATACCATATAAAAAAGCACCCGCATACATATCTCCTGCACCGACTGTATCTATAGCTTGAACAGGATGGGGGGAAACTTCGATCAATTCTTGACCATCAAAGACTAAAGAACCTTTCGATCCACGGGTAATAGCAAAACTTTTAGCTATTGATTTAAAGTAATTAACAGCTTCAGAAAAGTCTTTAGTATCAGCCATAGTTAAAGCTTCTGCTTCGTTAGCAAAAATCAAATCTAAACCTGATCCAATAATCTTTAATAACCCATCCTTAAAAAATTCTGTCATATTAGGATCGGATAAAGAAAAACTGGTTTTAACCCCTGAATTTTCAGCAATTTCTCGCGCTTTAATTGCTGCTTCTTTTCCGGTGGGAGAAGTAACTAAATATCCTTCTAGATATAAATATTCAGAATTAGAGATCGCCTCTGGTACTAATTCTTGTTCAGACAAATTACCAGTAATTCCTAAAAAAGTATTCATGGTACGATCAGCATCAGGAGTAACCATGACTAAGCATTTACCAGTAGTTCCTTGATCACCATTATGTAAATTGGTATCTAACCCACATTCTTGTAAGTCTTTTAGATAAAAATTGCCATGATCATCATTAGCTACTTTACACGAATAAAATCCCTTTCCACCTAATTGACTAATAGCTACCATGGTATTTGCAGCAGATCCTCCACCGCTTTGCTTACCGAGCCTTCCATCTAGCTTTTTGATTAATTCGTCTTGACGATCCTCATCAACAAGAGTCATCACTCCTTTATCAATTTTTAATTCTTGGAGTAATTCTGGTGTTACTTCAAACTCCATATCAACCAAAGCATTGCCAACACCGTAAACGTGGTAGTTTTTACCCATAAATACTCCTTTGTGTCAAAACAACCTTTATTTTAGTTAAGGTTCTAGGAGCATTAATATCATAGATCTGGTTACTTTGGCAATGGAAGAAAAGACAATAGACAAAGGTAAATATATTAAATCAAATAACATTATGTTCGCTGAGAAGTTTTTCTACTTTTGCTTCTTCGACACGGGAAGTGATTTTTTTGCCTTCATGTAAGTCTCTTTGAGTTTTAACTAAACTCACTGTTGAACCAATAGTAAATGTTAAACCCATTCCCATAAAACCCTTCACCCAAACGTCAACAGGTAAATAAATAATACCAATAGAAGTTGCTGAAATGGAAATAATAAAAGATAACCAAGTTTGAATAACCCAAGCAGAACTATGATCTTGAGAAATAGGGGGTTTATTCATTTTTCTTGTCCCTTGCTTTGCAAAATATTAGAATATTACTTTCTTAAGTTTAACCCTGTCGATAGTAGTATGAGAAAAAGAAATGGACAGTTATTAAATTGGATATTTTGTTAATCATGTTCAGGAAGCCAATCTTCATCTAAAATTTGTTCTATATAAATTATTAGAGTTAGAATAAGTCATTAAAGCAGGAATAACTTTTTTATCAATTTTTTCTTGCCATAATCTATAAGGATAATATAGTTGACGGATTAGGAAATCTCCAATAATTTTGTTTTTAGCTTCGATAATGAATAAAAAATTTTCTGTTTCAAAACCTGCATCTATTTCACACTGGGAAGCATTAACGTAAAAATCATATATCTCATTTGAACTAATATTATTAATATTGAAATTAAATTCACCTGTTGACATTCTACCTGACAATGTATGATAAACTTGAGACTTTTCAACCTCCAGTAAATCTGCAATCATTCCAGTATTAAAAGCACAATTTAAAGCTATACTTTCACTAGGTATATTAGTATAGTCTATACTTTGAATCAAAGAAGGCAAATTAACTTGTGTAGCTGTTATTTTTTGATTATAATTTACCTCATAATGAGTTTCAAAATGTCCAATTACATATTGATTACGAGATATGGGTAATATAGATAATTGATTATTTTTAAAAATTTTAGGTAGTTTAATAGCATGATCAAATTTAGCCATTAACCGACTTTCTCGAACTTCATTAATTTGTTCTGAGGTAATTTCAAAATAACCTTTATTCTCAATAAGCTGAAGAATACCATATTTTGTAAATAATTTTTCCCAAGCTATATCATTCTTTGTCTTTTTACTATTGTCTGGGTTTTCAATCATAGTTTTTAATCAAAATTTCGTCAATTTTACCCCTTTTATTTCCTTGAGAATTAATTGATCGGATTGCAGAAATTTTTATTTGTCTATAATACTCATTATTATACAAATCACAAATAAAATCCGTACAAGAGTTACTAAGAAGAATTTTAGCTCCTTTCTGATGAAGTTTATCGACTATTTCTTTGAGTCTTTTTTGTTCTTGTTTATTAAATCCATTAACATCATAACCTGTAAAAGAAGCTGTATCAGATACAGGATCATAAGGAGGATCTAAATAAATAAAATCGCCTTTTTCTGCGTAATTTAATGCTCTAGCAAAATCTCCATTTAAAATCTTAATTTCATTTTCTTTCAAATATTTACTAACAGCTTTAATTACAGTTTCATTAACTATATCAGGCTTTTTATATTTACCAAATGGTACATTAAATTGTCCTTGGGAATTAACCCTAAATAAACCATTGTAACAAGTTTTATTTAAGTAAATAATCCTTGAAGCTTTTTCAACATGAGAAAGTTTACTGTATTCTTGAGGGTTTCGATCTAATTCTCTAATTCGATAAAAATGAGTTTTATTATTTTTATATTCTTTTAAATTTTCAATTAATTCTTCAGGATTATCTCGGATCACTTCATAGCAATTAATTAATTCTTTATTGCTATCATTAATAACAGCTTGTGAAGGCTGAAGATTGAATAATAAAGCACCTCCACCTATAAATACTTCATAGTATATATTATAGTTTTTTGGCATATTTTTTCTGATTTCAGGCATTAATTGTCTTTTGCCTCCAGCCCATTTTAAAAATGGTTTTACTATAGAATCAGTCACTTTTATGCTACGATAATACTGCACATTGAATAATAGCATATTAATGTACTAATCGCCAATCAAATATATTAAACAATAATAATAAAAATGACAAAACAATTAGACTCTAAATTGGATAAAAATACTAAAAGTAGTAAACAAAATAAACCTACTATTGAGGAGTTTGCTGCACAAAACAAAATACCTAATTCTGCTGAATCTGAGCAAATAAAGATTACCGAATTTGATAATTATAATATATCTAAAAGAGTTCAACCCATTAAGAATAAGCTTGCTGTAGTCTTAGCTATTATTATTTTTGCTGTCTTTGGTTTTGTTATTCTTTGGCATATTTTTGCTATTTCCTATATCACTTGGAATTTGTGGAATCATCCCACTGATCTAACTAATGTAGAAGAAGTTATGAATAAATCTGCATCAGTAGTTAATGATACAGCAAAAACTTTATATGTGGTCATAATTCCCCTCGCAGCAACAGTCATGAGTTTTTATTTTGCTACGAATTCTAATAATAAATTTTTTGACTGAATTGAACTGCTTTGTTTAAAAGAATCTTAAGTATAGATACACTCCACAACTTCTATTATTAAGATTACAGTCACAATAACTTTACCCACTCAAGTTAATATTGGTGTTTCCTCAATAACTATTAATGAATATGAAACATTTTGACGACTCATCTCTTAATCATTTGATTCCCCAAGAGATTGAAACGATGATGCACAAATTCAAACAGTTACAAACGAAGAAAGATGTGGCCAACCAAGAATTACTTTATCAATTATTAATTGAGATTAATCGCACACTCCCCAGTTTACCCGAAGAAGTAGATTATCATTCTTTTGACCGTTAAATTGAGAAAGGACAAAATTTTTATTAAGGTCAATTAGTTAATTGACCTTATTGTGTTATTTTTGACCTTAACGGCGGCCAGGAAGGGTTGCATTAGCTCCTTCAGCAGCAAGACGGAACGGTTCAACGGCTTCGCTATAATCAATGGGGAGGACTCCCACCACGTTGTCATGGGGGCGGGGAATAATAACCCAGGTTTCTAGGGTTGCTCCTTCTGTCCGTTCTAGTGCCTCAATTCCGGCGGCCATGGCTGTTTTAACTTCTTGGACGTCTCCCCGAATATTCAGGGTAAAACGGGCACTTCCGGCGCGAATATAACCGACAATGGTAATACGGGCAGCTTTAACCATGGCATCAGCAGCAGCGACGATACCAGGAAAACCTTTAGTTTCAATTGATCCCACGGCAGGTTGAGGCATACATTTAATCTCCTAAATTCTTTAAGGTTAATTAATTAATGATACATTTAGTTTTTAGACCTTTAGACCGCAAATAATTGATTCTTCGCTATAAATAATAAATTGCGACCATTTTTAACCAGTTTTAGACACGAAATTGTTCCACACTCTCTGTATATTCGAGGGGTAAAACACTGAGGAGGTTTTCTGGGGGGTTAGGGACAATATAATGACTGACAACTTTTCCACCATAAGATTTTTCAGCTGCTTCTTTGCCAGATTCCATGGCAATTTTGACCTCAGAAACGGGGCCACGAATAGCGACTAAAAATTCTCCTCGTTCAGCTTTATCGAAATAAACTAGGGTTACTCGTCCCCCTTTGACCATTTCATCGGCCGCTGCTAAAACGGCTGGAAATCCTAGGGTTTGAATAACACCAACGGCTTGGGGCATACTGGCTCTCCTTGGGGAAGCTCCCTCATAGCAGAAGTCAGAAGTTAGAAATCAGAAGTCTCCAAGTAAAACTCTATCTTTACTTCTGTTTGAGATAAATTATCTGTCCTAATCTATATGGCGACTGCTATAGCTTGGTAGATTAAATCATATCATGGTCGCGTTACCCTACTCGAAAAGTCATCGAAAATATAGCGCTACGCGCAATTAAGAATGCACAATTAAGAATGTAGAATTAAGCTATGACTCGATTTCAAGCTTTATAAATGTCCTAACTAGCCTGTCTGTTGCTATACTTAGAGACTTCCCCTCCTGGGAGGGTAGGGTGGGTTGACTTCTGACTTGGAGACTTCTGACTTCATTATGTCGGCATCTTGCCACGCTTGTTGATATTGTTGCTGTACTTTTTGTGCTTGTTCTATATCGTTCTTTATTATCCCGTAGCGATGAGAAGGGGTTTAACTGTCCCCAATTACTTAAACCCTATTTACACAAACAATATCCCAATTTAACCGAGTCCCATCAAACTGCTATTGCTTATTATCTATCAGTTGTTACCCCTAAACCCTGAACAAACCGCGATGAGATCCAAGGTTATTTAGAGATTTTCTATCATTACTATCAATTGGGAGAATATGACACAGCGTTTGATAGTTTGCGTCACATTAATGAGTTTATGACTCTCCAGGGATATTATGATCTTCAGGTGGAATATTATTTAGATTTGGTAAAGGTATATGATGAGATAGGAGATAAAAGCAATTGGAAATATACTGCTTCTCTCACTTCTTTGGGGAATGCTTACCATTCCCTGGGACAATATCAACAGGCCATCCAATACCATCAGCAGTCCTTAGCTATCGATATAGAAACAGGCGATCGCAACGGTGAAGCTACTTCCTATATAGGTTTGGGTTCTGCTTACCTATCCCTGGGACAATATCAACAGGCGATCCAATACCATCAGCAGTCTTTAGCTATCTTTACAGAAATAGGCGATCTCGCTGAGGGCGAGATCCGCAAAGCGGCGCGCAACGGTGAAGCTACTTCCTATATAGGTTTGGGTTCTGCTTACCTATCCCTGGGACAATATCAACAGGCCATCCAATACTATCAGCAGTCCTTAGCTATCTTTACAGAAATAGGCGATCTCGCTGAGGGCGAGATCCGCAAAGCGGCGCGCAAGGGGGAAGCTAATTCCTATGGTAATTTGGGTTCTGCTTACTATTCTCTGGGACAATATCAACAGGCGATCCAATACTATCAATCTGCATTGCAATTATTTCAGCAATTAGGGAATCCCCACAATGTCATTATCTGTCTGGATAACTTAGGTGAGACTTATCGAGTCCTCAAACAATACCCCCAAGCAATAGAATGTTATCAAGCAATTCTAGAAATTAAACGCAACTTGCAAGACAAAGAAGGAGAAGCAAGAACCTTAATAATCCTCGGTGGAATTTATCAACAATCAGGGAAAATAAAAGAAGGATTTGCATTATCTTATCAAGGAAATCAGATCCTACAAGAATTAGGTTTACCTCTCTCAGAAATGCCATACCCGCAGTGGTTAAAATCTTGTATACAATTTGCACAACAGGGTAAACTGCAACTCATTTTATGTTTTGTTGTGGGGGTTGTGGCGTTTCCCTTTGCATTGGTGGGTTTTATTGTCTTATTGCTGTGGAGATGGGTGAGATCAAAGGTTAGGTAGGGGTTTAACACCGTTAAACCCGCATCTTAAATGAAACTTCAATGCTAATTTAACCCCAAATTTTCGATAATCACGCTAAATAATCGGGCATAATGGTATTCGGGCATAATGGTATTCGGGCATAATGGTATTATGCCCCTACAGGGTGGGAATAGAAATTAAAATCCCCGTGAGGTTTTTAAAAACCAGATTTAGTTTTTAAAAACCAGTATTAAGATTTAGATTGAGACTGCGATCGCAATAATAAATTAGTCTAAAATAACGAAGGAATATCTATATTATTGGTCTGATACCAAAGAAGAATAACTGTTGCAGTTCTTCCCCATAATATAGCAGTCAAAACTGTTCTACCTAATTTAGCATTTATTTAATTTTAGTAAAATGAATACCTGAAATCATTTGCCTTAAAAGGTGGGCAATGCCCACCCTAATATAGCAGAAGTCAGAAGTCAGAAGTAAAACTCGCTTGTTACAAGGGTTTAAGAGCCAAGTTATGTCCTAACCACCTTGGCGACTGCTATAATTAATATTTTCTTTCTTTTGGTTCAAACATATTAACTACCACCGGCATATATTGAACATCAATTCCAGCAGAAGAATAATAAGCCAAAGTATGTTTAAGAAAGTTAGGATCATCCCGTTTGGTATAATCTTCTCGTGAATGCGCGCCCCGACTTTCTTGACGATTTAAAGCAGAAGTCAAAATGATTTCTCCCACTGCCATAATACTTTGTAATTCCATCGCTTCAATCAATTCCGTATTCCAACAAGTGTCTTGATCATCCAGATAAACTTGCTCATATTGTTGTTTTAATTGCTGAATTTGGTTAAGTCCTTCTTGCATTGAATCTTCATTACGAAACACCCCACAATGGTCGCTCATACAGTCTTGAAATTGTTGTCGCAATGCCCCTAAACGAATGGTTCCTTTTTTATTCAAAAGGTCTTGAATACGTTGTTTAGCCCTATCTAAATAGGCTTGAGAATCAACATCAGGAAACTTCCGATATTGAACATATTCGGCTATACTCCGCCCCGTAATTCGCCCATAAACCACACATTCCAACAAAGAATTACTACCCAAACGGTTGGCCCCATGAACCGACACACAAGCGCATTCTCCTGCTGCAAAGAACCCTTCGCTTAACCGAGTTCCACTCAACCGAACACGGCCATCGGTATCAACAGGAATCCCTCCCATGCAATAATGAGCAGTAGGACGGACTGGCATGGGTTCATAAACCGCATCTACCCCCACCAGTCGGTGGGCCTCTTCCCAACAAAAGGGAACCCGACTCATGATCATTTCTTTGCCCATGTGGCGCAAGTCTAAATAAACACAGGGGCCACCTGCACGTCCATCGGGATGAACCCCCCTTCCTGCACGAATTTCACGGGTAATGGCGCGAGAAGTAATATCACGGGGGGCTAATTCCATCCGAGAGGGGGCGTAATCTTCCATAAAACGCCGTCCTTCGCTGTTAATAAGATAGGCTCCTTCTCCCCGCACTGCTTCGGAAATTAGAACCCCGACGGGGTATAATCCGGTGGGGTGAAATTGAACAAATTCCATATCTTCGAGGGGAATACCCGCCATTGCAGACATGGCTAAACCGTCTCCAGTACAGGCAAAATCATTAGAAGTGGTATTGAAAACCCTTCCATAACCCCCCGTAGCAAACATGACAACTTTGCTTTGCACAATTTCCAGGCGACCATCTTCGATGTGATACATTACTATGCCTTTTGCGTCCCCTTCTTCGAGGATCAGTTGCATCACATACCATTCATCGTAGATAGTAACGCCATTGCGACCCAAGTTGTTGACCAATTCATGAAGCATGGCGTGGCCGGTTTTATCGGCGGCGTAACAGGCGCGGTTATGGGTATGGCCACCAAAAGCCCGTTGAGCAATTCTACCATCGTCTAAACGGGAAAATAGCACTCCCATGTGTTCTAAATCGATGATAACATCGGGGGCTTCTTTGGTTAATAAAGCAACGGCATCTTGATCAGCTAAATAGTCCGAACCTTTGACGGTATCAAAGGCGTGGGACTCCCAACTATCCTCGGGGTCAACATTTTTTAGACTAGCGGCGATACCTCCTTGGGCCGCCACAGAATGTGATCGAATGGGGTGAGTTTTGGCAACTATGGCCACATCTACATCAGGGGTGAGGCGTTTAATTTCTAGGGCGGCGCGACATCCAGCTAAGCCACCGCCAATAATGATGACATCGTGTTGTAACATCTTGCAATAAATTTATGATTCCTTTCTTCTATGGTGACTTAAAATGGAACTAAAGGGAAAAATTCCCTCTGTCGTGATGACTATGGAATTTGCTGCTAATCTTGCTATTTGTGAAACTAGCGTAGGAGAATTTTCTGTAAAATCATCAAAATTCTATATTCAATCTTTTTTATGCCACAAGAACAATTAAACGTTAGATACATACTTTTCTGTCATTATAGTGACTCCAAGGAAGATCCATTAGATAAGCTGAAAATATACCAAGAGCCTCTGACAAAACTTTTGGACGATCAAGAGTATCCAGGACTATTGATACTTTTTTGGCATCCTGGATGGCTGGAACTACTTAACAGCGTTGGTGCTGATTTCAATCCTCATGATTTTGCTCAAGAATTTAACAAGAGTGAAGATAAACAAGAGGAAGTAAAGGAGCTACTCGATGGAATTCAAGTAACGGTTTCCCCTGGCTGTAATCCCAAAACTCTAGCAGAGCGGGTACGGTTTGTTACAGCAGGAGACTTATACAAAATTGTTAATAATCTACGAGGAGATCGCCCGGGCTTAGAAGCCAAAAGCCTCCGCAGATTTCTCTGCGGTGACGCTGATCGCACACTTTATGATACGACGAAAGTCGTTGAAGCTATCGTTCACGCACGCCACATCGGAGCTAATGTTCCTATCCTCCGACTTGATTGGGACGTTTTGTTTAACGATGACAACCTCGGAAATGGTCAGAGGCTCCAGAAAGCAATTATAAAATCTGTAAAATACTATACCGAGTGCAATAACGACACCCACATCTACTCTTTGATGTTCTCCGCATCATACCTCAGAGCGCACGATTCGATTTCGATAAGTGATTGGACAGTAGACAATTGGATGGGAGCATTTGCTACGCGGCTGTTTCCGGCTCTTTTGGCTACTGACGAGCTACTTCAAAGTCCTGTATCTTCAGATAATACCGACTTGAGTAAGTATTTTGAACTTAAGACAGCACAAGAATTTTATGGCATTGAGGAAAACTCAAGTGGTGAGCTTAAGCTTACCAGTAATGTGGGAATTACAGAAATTGGTAGTAACCCGCTCACAGGAGTTATTTCAGGAGCCTTATTATGTATGAGCGATGGAGCTATGTTGGATTTGCCTCCAGCAAGCAACTTCCACGAGAACGTGACTTGGATCGACGATCACCTTAAATACTCTATGCACCGAGAATTGAAACACCTAAAACCCTATGAGATTTGTGGTGAGCCAAGAAAAGAAAGACCAGCGCGAGTTAAAGACTGCGAAGTCAAAAAGGACAGGCCGCACGTGGATGATATCGCCAAATATGTGCTTGGTAGCTATCTACCCACCCTAGTTAGGGGATGTATTCTCGATGGGTGGATACAGCCTGATCCCGCTCCTAAAAAGTCTGAAATAGAGTTACCGACCACAGGAGTGTTCACCCAAGCCTTGCAGAAGGCACTAAAACATGGACATACCCCAGAAGGCAGAGAACTAGATAAGCTAAAGAAAACACTAGAAACAGAGGCGTTGAAACGGCTCGAAGAAGTCAGAGCGCAGTGGTCTAAGTTGAAAGGAGCAAAAGGACAGGATACTTTTGCCTCTCTTTGGGTGGGCGATCCATCGGCAATCCGAAAAAAATACCTACCTCGTGAGGGAGAAGATCCTGACAATTGGTTGGGTTGGGGTCTCAAGGAAGACAAACATATAACTTCAATCAATTCCAGAGAAGATCTTAATCCGGCAATATCCCAACTCCTCGATCAACTCATTGAAGATACTGTGACATACATTGAATGGTCTCTCGAATGGCCAAAGTTTATTCAGTCTATCCGAGCTGTAGAGCCAGGAACTTTGCGAGTAGATTTAAGTTGGAAAGAGCCAAAGTGAAGAAAGTTAATTGATACTTGAGTCCAATATCAAAACTCTTTAAACATTAAGCGAGATTGAGTTTGAAAACCCAAATTATCATAGAGATTTACCGCAGGTTGATTAATATTAAATACCTGTAATCCTAACTTATTTTCTCCCCTAGAAATCACCCAATCTTGTGCTACTTTAATCAAAGTAGTTGCCAGTCCTCGACGACGATATTCAGGGGTTACATAAACCAGGAAAATATGTCCATAGCGATCGCCACTAACCTGATCGATCCCATTACCCATCCATAAACCAGCTACTTTGTCCCCTGAAAATATGATCCACCACAGGGGAGTTTTAGCCGATAAATACTGATCCACTGTAGTAGTTAAATGATTAAAATAAGACTGTTGAGGAAATAATTCATGGTAAGTTAATTCCATGAACTTAATCAGTAATTTCCTATCTTTAACTGAACCCCTTTCTAATTGATAACCTGGAGGTAAATCAATCAAACAAATTCTCCTAAACTAATAGTTTTATTAGATAATCCTACATCTTCAATGGGTGCAGGTGCAGCCATATCTGAAGGTAAAAAAGCGCGAACACTAACTGCTACTAAAGCGACTAAAAATATCAAAACAATAAACAAAGGGGCGATATATTGACGAAAAAATGCCATTTTTTTATCCTAAAAACTAAAATAAATAATGTTCAAATTATACTGCAACATAAAGACTATTTATTAAAGGAAAATGAAGATGTATTTTGTAAGGTAGGCAAGGGTAGTAAATATCTAATCAGTTCAGACAACTCCTCTACTTGCCCACCCTACCGTCTTCTAGAACATTCTAAATTCTAAATTCTAAATTCTAAATTCTCCATTACCTTCCTCCAACAGTAATTCCATCTACTTTGAGATGAGGCTGTCCCACGGTAACATAAATGCTACCACTGACGGAACCGCAGAAGCCAGGAGCTAGTCCTAAATCTTGGGAACACATGGAAATTTGATTCATAATATCCTTAGCGGTACCAATTAGGGTCGCACCTTTGAGAGGTTTGGTTATTTTGCCATTTTCAATCAAATAAGCTTCAGAAACAGAGAAATTAAACTCACCTGTTGCACCAACGCTTCCCCC
>DLXW01000015.1:9149-12171 GCA_003448685.1 Cyanothece sp. UBA12306 | reverse complement strand
AGTTGCACCAACGCTTCCCCCTCCCATTTGCTTACAATAAATCCCATGATCAACCGAAGCAAACAGATCATCGAGGGAATAATTCCCAGGGGCAATATAGGTATTACGCATCCGCGAGGCTGCTGCATAGGCATAACTTTGACGACGACCGCTTCCTGTGCGAGGATGGCCTGTACGGACTGATCCAGTGCGATCAGACAAAAAGTTCTTTAAAATGCCATTTTCAATCAACAGAGTGCGCTGAGTGGGCATTCCTTCATCATCCATATCCACTGTTCCAAAAGCATTATCTGATAACCCCTCATCCCAAGCGGTTAAACTTTCATGGGCGATCTTTTCACCTTTTTTATCGATAAATGGAGTGGTTTTATGTTCAATTTGGGTGGTTTCTAATAGATGTCCACAAGCTTCGTGGAAGATAACCCCTCCAAATTGATTAGCCATGATAATAGGATAATTACCCGATTCCACAAAATCAGCGTAAAGCATTTTTCCGGCTGACTCTGCTACTCCTTCTGCTGCTGTTTCATAATCCCATTCTCTTAAGAAATTAGGATCACTCGTATCGCCAAACCGCTTACCAATGGAGGTACGGTGGTTACCATCGGCGCAGAATAAAGAGTAACCCAGTGACTGAGTCAGACGAATATCTCTAGCAAATACCCCATCACTAGCAGCTACGAGAACTTCTTGCCAGTCTCGAAAGTACATGGCGCGGCGAGATTGGACATGGGAGGCTTTTTGACCGAGTTTTCCGGTGGCATCGAGGAGAATATCGCCCATTTCCTGCATGGAACTACACTGAGATAACCAGGGTTCTTTCTCTTTGACGCTGGCGTAATCTCGCAATAATTCTAGGTTGATTTCGGGGATGTAAGCTTGGGGGGAAGGGAGGGTTAACCCCAGAATAGATAATCCCTTTTCTAAGGCGGTTTTTAAGCCCGTGAAGGAGACATCGTTGGTACTGACATAACAATCGGATTTACCGCGAAATACCCGTACACCAGCCCCTGTGGAAAGGCGAGGAGAGATACTGGTGATGGTGTCTTCTTCGGCTAGACAACTTATATAGTTCACCCGTTCTAAGAAAAATTCCACAAAATCTGCTCCGGCTGCCCGTCCTAAACCTAGTAAAGTAGAGAGGGGGGCTTGCCAACTTTGGTCGAAGCGATCGCGGCTAGGAGAGTAGGTTAATTGGGGCAGTTCTTGAGAAATTAAGAGTGTAGGTGACATAGATGGGTTCCTTAAACTTTAAGCTGGTTCGGAAAGATGAAATAAATAAGTCTTGCTATTGGTTCAGTTTAACCTAAATTGAAAGGTTGCTATAATTTGAGAATACTTACCAGGTCAAATTATCTAATTATGACCCAAGCTTTGGCAGCTATTAACTATCCTAATTATTCTTCCCCACTCATTCTTCAGGGGGTAAGTTGGGAAATGTATGAACAATTATTAGAAACTTTTGCTGAGTATCCTAATTTACGTCTAACTTACTATCAAGAAACTTTAGAATTGATGACTCCCTTACCTGAACATGAAACCTATAGTTGGAATTTGGGACGATTAATTACGGTACTTTCAGAAGAGTTGGGATTAGAAATTCGAGGATTAAAATCTACTACCTGGCGTTCTCAAGCAAAAGGTGTGGGTAAAGAAGCGGATCAATGTTTCTATATTCAACACGAATATTTAGTAAGAAATAAATTAAAAATAGATTTACAAAATGATCCTCCGCCAGATTTGGTCATAGAAATTGATCTGACTAATTCATCCTTAAGTAAATTTCCCATCTATGCTGCTTTAAAAGTTCCTGAAATTTGGATTTTTCAAAATAAACAGCTTGTCTTATACCATCTATCAGATAATGAGTATCAAGAAGCAGAATTTAGTTTAGCTTTTCCTTCATTTCCAGTAAAAAAAATGACTCAATTTATTTTGCTTGATCCTCAAAAAGGTGAGAATGCTAGATTGAAAGAGTTGAGAAAGTGGATCACAACTCAAAAATTAAATCGGGATCAACACTAATCAAGTTTTTGATCTAAACTAAGACGATGGAAAAAGGTGAGGACTGTAATGGAAATAGGTGTTCCCAAGGAAATTAAAGACCAAGAATTTCGCGTCGGGTTGAGTCCGAGTAGTGTTAGAGTGTTAAGCGATCGCGGCCATTTTGTGTTTGTAGAAACCAATGCCGGACTTGGTGCAGGTTTTAAGGATCTTGACTACCAACAAGCAGGTGCTAAAATTGTTCAATCGGCGATCGACGCTTGGAATAGAGATCTAGTGGTCAAAGTTAAAGAACCTCTAGCAGAAGAATATGCCTACTTAAACAAACCTAAGTTATTATTTACCTATCTTCACCTAGCCGCTGATCGTCCCCTCACCGAAGCATTGATGGAGTCAGAAATCACGGCGATCGCCTACGAAACTGTAGAATTAGCAGACGGTAAACTTCCTCTCCTCACACCCATGAGTATCATTGCTGGGCGTTTATCCGTTCAATTTGGGTCTAGATATCTAGAAAAACAACAAGGGGGTAGGGGAGTCCTATTAGGAGGTATTCCAGGGGTTCGTCCCGGCCGGGTAACTATCCTCGGAGGTGGTATCGTCGGCACTGAAGCGGCTAAAATAGCTGTGGGAATGGGTGCGCAAGTGCAAATTCTTGATATTAATGTTGATCGCCTAGCCTATCTCGAAACTTTGTTCGGTTCCAGGGTTGAATTACTCTACAGTAACGCTTCTAACATCGAGGAAATTGTACCACAGGCAGACTTATTAATCGGAGCCGTATTAGTACCAGGAAGAAAAGCCCCCATTTTGGTTTCACAGGAATTAGTCGGCAAAATGAACCCAGGTTCCGTTATTATCGATGTGGCTGTAGACCAAGGAGGTTGTATCGAAACCTTGCGTCCTACCTCCCATAGTTATCCCACCTATATTAAAGAAGGAGTCGTCCATTTTGGCGTTCCTAATATGCCTGGGGCCGTTCCTTGGACAGCAACCCAAGCCCTCAACCATAGTACCA
>DLXW01000015.1:3962-8945 GCA_003448685.1 Cyanothece sp. UBA12306 | reverse complement strand
ATAGTACCTTACCCTATGTCATTAAATTAGCGGATCAAGGATTAAAAGCCTTAGAACAAGATGCTGCTTTAGAAAAAGGTTTAAACATCAAAGCAGGACAAATAGTGCATCCTGCTGTTATGGAAGTTTTCCGTGATCTAATCTAATTTTCTTAATCACAAAGGAACAATTCTTATATTTGCAATAAAAGCTAATCGATCATTTTAGTAATTATTAACTCCCAACTTCAAAGCTAGTGATGACATTAACTACTCAATCAAGATCAACTCAAAAATCTTCCTTCCCTAAAGGCGCAACTCGTTATAGATTGTGGGATACATTAGGACTAATTTTTAATCCCTTACCTAATCTAGAGAAATATAGAAACCGCTATGGTGATATTTATTCTTCTCCTGGATTAGCTGCATTTCCTGGTTCAATTATTATTGGTAGTCCTCAAGGAATAGAAGAATTATTTAACCTTGATCCTAATCTTTTAGATTGTGGTACTTCTAATGCAGGATTAAAACCTTTATTAGGGGATCAATCAATTTTGCAATTAGATGGTAATCCTCATCAACAAAGGCGTAAATTACTAATGCCATCTTTTCATGGCCAACGTTTACAAACCTATGGCAATACAATCATCGAAATAACCCAAACTATTATTAATGAATGGCAAAAAGATCATCAATTTTACATGAGAGAAATCACCCAAGAAATCACCTTAAGAATAATTCTTAGGGTAGTTTTTGGGTTAGATAAGGGGACTCAATATGATGAATTAAGACAGAGATTTAGTAAGTTTCTTGACTTATTCAATGCTCCTTTGTACACCATATTTCTCTTTTTACCTTATTTACAAAAAGACCTAGGTCAATGGAGTCCTTGGGGAAATTTTCAACATCAAAAACAAACAATTTACCATTTGCTTGATCAAGAAATTGATCAAAGAAAAAAAGATCAAGATGGGGAAGATATTCTCAGTTTGTTATTATCTGCAACTGATGAAGAGGGAAATCATCTGAGTAAAGCAGAAATTATGGATGAATTAGTAACTCTCTTATTTGCAGGTCATGAAACTACTGCTGTATCATTAGCTTGGGCATTTTATTGGATTCATTCTCAACCCGATGTTTACCATAATTTGATGGATGAATTAGCTACAATTAATCTTGACACTGAACCGACAGAAATTGTCAAACTTCCCTATTTAAGTGCAGTTGTTTCTGAAACTTTGAGAATTTATCCTAGTGTAATTTTTGCCTTTAGTAGGACTTTAAAAACTCCCATAGAATTTATGGGATATTCTTTAGATAAAGGTGTCGCTTTATCCCCTTGTGTTTATTTAGTTCACCATCATCCTGACTTTTATCCAGACTCCAAAAAATTCAAACCAGAACGCTTTTTAGAACGTCAATTTTCTCCCTATGAATTTATTCCTTTTGGAGGAAGTAACCGTCGCTGTTTAGGTTATGCTTTAGCTTTATACGAGATGAAGTTAGTCTTAGCAACTGTGTTAAAACAAGTTAAATTAAAGTTAGTCAATTCCCAACCAATTTTACCCGTTAGAAGAGGCTTCATTTTGAGTCCATCGGGTGGGGTGAAAATGAAAGTTTTAGGCTGATTCTTTCGCTTTGTTCTGCCAAAATCTAAAAATATCCTCAAACTATCTGTTACACAATTAATTATCAGGAGTATTTATGTGAGTAGACGCAGTTTTAACTGATATCGATAAAGACTAACTGGATGATTGATTGTTTTGAAATAGTTGGGGTCTTTGGGAGATAAATAAATCGCCGTTACTTGTTCTGCTTCAATAGTGTCTTTTGTTAGTAAATGATAAGCTGTTGTTGTTTCTACCTGATTGAGATACATCAGAGAACTACCTTGGAAAATCTGTTGAGTAATTTCTGTAGTGAAAAATTCATCAACATTAGATGTTTCTTGAATACGTCCAGTAATTCGACTGATTAACTTATTATTTTCCGGCAAAAAAGTAATTTGATCATTAGGATTTTTCGGAGAAGTTTTAACTGATAAAATTCCATCTTTTCCCAAATAAGCTTGACCAATATTTAAACCATTAAACTCTCGATCAGCAACTATAGGTTGACGAGAAGCAATCAAAGAAGGTAGAGATAGTAGAGAAGATAGAAAGGGGGATCTTTGCTGAAAACGTACTTTAAAGTTAATGGGTTGATGCAAATAACTCTTGTTACTTTCAAAACCAGGGGTTACAATTTCCGGTGCAAAAGGAGCAACTTGATCGACTAAAATACTGGTAACATCCCAAGTCCCTGACATCCAATTAGGATACAATAAGTCTTGTGAAGTTTGCTTGACATTTGAGGGAAAACTCCATTCAGGATATTGGTTCAATCTGTCGCTAATTTCTCCAGCATGGACTAGAACAGGATTAGCCATAACAATGGTTATTATTAAGTTAATTGTGATAATAATTCGTTTCATTTTCTAGGTTATTAGCAAAAAATACAGATAATAGAACCCTAATTATAGTTTAGCTGATTATCATTTAGATAAAATTAGGGCTTATTTTACTTCGGTTTTTTAGACTTATTAGTTGTCGTAAAGCAACTTGATCACAAAGGTCAAGAGTTTGCTAAGATAATAGTATTTAGTGAAGTATAATATTAAAAATATGAAACTTAAACAATTACTTCTAGAAAAACGCCAAGAAATCATCGATATTGCCGCTAAACATGGTGCGTATAATGTTCGATTATTTGGTTCTGTAGCTAGAGGAGAAGAAACAGAAAATAGTGACATTGATTTATTAATTGATTATCATTTAGATAAAATTACACCTTGGTTTCCTTCGGGACTAATGCAGGATTTACAATCAATTTTAGAACGAAAAGTCGATATTGTTACGGTTAATGGACTCAAAGAAAGAATTAAAGAAAGCGTTTTACACGAAGCAGTTAAGTTATGAGAGATAATCAACAAATTGAGCAAATTATCGACAAAATGTGATCATTACAGGGTTTGGTTTGCTCACCAAAAGCGCAAAATGTTGTACGATGGTAGTAAAACCTACATAATGTAAAGAAAAAGGTTTAAGTCAATGGCTGATATTTTTATAAGTTCTAGTTTAAAAGACATTGAATGGGTTAAGCGTATTCAAGATCATCTTGCACCTTTACTAAAAAAGAAAAATCTATCCCTTTGGTCTTATGATTTAATTTATCCTGGAGAAAATTGGCAAGAAAGTATAGAACGTGCCATCAAAGAATCTCAAGTTATTATCGTATTAATCAGTTCACACTATCTAAATTCTCAACTTCCAGAAGTTGAACTATCTCTAATTCTTCAAAAATATCAAAAAGACCCGATAAAGGTTTTTCCTGTGATTATTTCTCCCGTTTCGTTGTCATCTGTTCCTACTATGCTTAAAACTATACAAACTATTGGTTCTTTTTCTGAATCTTTGAGTGAACTTCCAGAACAAAAACAAGAAGATGCTTTAATGAAATTAGCAGAAATGATAGATAATTCTGTATTAATTAAGCAAACAAATGTATTTGATGTAAGAGGAGCAAAGATAGGCAATATAACAGGTAATATATTTGTTAATGCAACCAATGAATTAGCGAAAAACAATGACCAATAATTCAGATGAAATTAACCCTCAACAGGTGGATAATGATCCCTTCCTGATTCAAGAAGATGAAGAGGTTTTTGCTATTCTCATATCCTCTACAGATAATAATTCAAAATATGATGAATTGTTAGGAATGATTGCTTATGCTAAGTATTCGCTACAAAAACATCAATATGTTAGTTTATATCAAAGGGAAAATCGACAATTACCTAGCCAAGAAGTTATTAAAGCAATTATCACACCTTTCAAGGATAATGATAGTGCTGCTTTATTATCTTTGAAACAAAGTTCAGAACAATTTTTACAAGAATATGCTCAAGAATATTTAGAAAATGCTAAACGAGAAGAGATTATAAAACCACTGGAAAAAATCATACAAAAAAATACAAACTTTTGGTCTTCCGTTTGGGCTAGTATAATCGCAGCATTCATTTATTCAGTTATAATTGCCTTGGTAATCTTAACTGTAACTGCTGCTTTACCTAATAATAAATTTGCTAGAATTATTAAAATTTTACTAGAAGACAACGCGACAGAAATTACGCCTAAATAGTTATTGTCAGAGCATAACATCTTATGCCCCTACCGTCTGGGAAACCCCTTAAACCTAAATAAAGGATTAGAGTAGACATCAAAGCAGGGTGACAACCGATACAATAAGGTCGGTTTATTCTATCTACTCTACAAATACGCTTATGCCACGCCGCGACGACCTAAAGAAAATCTTAATTTTGGGTGCAGGCCCGATCGTTATTGGACAAGCTTGCGAATTCGACTATTCTGGTACTCAGGCTTGTAAAGCATTACGAGAAGAAGGTTATGAGGTAGTGTTGGTCAATTCTAACCCTGCTTCTATTATGACCGATCCTGAACTGGCTAATCGCACCTATATCGAACCCCTCACCCCCGATATGGTGGAGAAAGTAATTGCCAAGGAAAGTCCTGATGCTTTATTGCCAACAATGGGGGGACAAACTGCGCTGAATGTGGCCGTATCTTTAGCGAAAAGCGGGGTTTTAGAAAAATATAACGTAGAATTGATCGGTGCGAAACTACCAGCCATCGAAATGGCCGAAGATCGCAACCTCTTCAAAGAAGCAATGAAGAAAATTGGCGTTCCTGTATGTCCTTCGGGTATTGCCAGTAACCTCAAAGAAGCGCAGGCAATTGGAGAAGAGATTGGGTCCTATCCCCTGATTATACGCCCTGCATTCACTTTGGGAGGAACAGGAGGAGGTATCGCCTATAACCAAGAAGAATTTGAGGAAATGGCCCAGTATGGTATCGATGCGTCCCCAGTATCCCAAATCTTAGTGGAAAAATCCCTCTTAGGTTGGAAAGAATACGAATTAGAAGTGATGCGGGACTTAGCAGATAAT
>DLXW01000015.1:409-3761 GCA_003448685.1 Cyanothece sp. UBA12306 | reverse complement strand
GACAACTGCATCATTATCTGTTCTATCGAAAACTTTGACCCCATGGGAGTCCATACAGGAGACTCTATCACTGTAGCACCGGCTCAAACTTTAACAGATAAAGAATATCAAAGACTAAGGGATTATTCACAAGCTATTATCCGCGAAATTGGCGTAGAAACGGGAGGATCTAACATTCAATTCTCCGTTAACCCTGTCAATGGAGATTTGATCGTCATTGAAATGAACCCCCGTGTTTCCCGTTCCTCTGCATTAGCGTCCAAAGCAACAGGGTTTCCCATTGCCAAAATGGCAGCTAAACTAGCGGTAGGCTATACCCTCAATGAAATAAGCAACGACATCACCAAGCAAACCCCCGCATCCTTTGAACCAACCATCGACTATGTGGTGACTAAAATACCCCGTTTTGCCTTTGAAAAATTCCCTGGGTCCCAACCCATCCTCACCACCCAAATGAAGTCTGTCGGGGAAGCAATGTCCATCGGACGTACCTTTTGCGAATCCTTCCAAAAAGCCTTAAGATCCTTAGAAACAGGAAGATTTGGTTTTGGCTGCGATCGCAAAGAAACTTTGCCTACCCTTTCCCAAGTTCGGTCTAATTTACGTACTCCCAACCCCGATCGAGTTTATAGCATCTATCATGCTTTCCGACTGGGAATGACAGTAGAAGAAATTCACGAACTAACCGCCATCGATATCTGGTTTTTAGATAAATTACAAGAAATTATTGAAAGCGAAAAATTCCTCAAACAAACCCCTCTCAAAGATATTACCAGCCAGCAGATGAGATTGGTTAAACAACAGGGGTTTAGTGACCGACAAATTGCTTTTGCCACCAAAACCACCGAAGACGAAGTAAGAAACTACCGTAAGAGTTTAGGCATCATCCCAGTTTACAAGGTAGTGGATACTTGCGCCGCAGAATTTGAAGCCTTTACACCCTATTTCTATTCCACCTACGAAACCTCAGAAACGGAAGTAACCACCACTGAAAAACCAAAAGTGATGATCCTAGGGGGAGGTCCCAACCGTATTGGACAGGGGATCGAATTTGACTACTGTTGTTGTCATGCGTCCTTTTCTCTGAGTGACGCAGGGTATGAAACCATCATGGTTAATTCTAACCCTGAAACCGTTTCTACCGACTACGATACCAGCGATCGCCTCTATTTTGAACCCCTGACCAAAGAAGATGTTTTGAACATCATCGAAACCGAGAACCCTGTGGGGGTTATTGTTCAGTTTGGTGGTCAAACTCCGTTAAAACTAGCGGTTCCCTTGCAAACATACCTTGATAGTCCCGACTGTCCGGTACAGACTAAAATTTGGGGAACCTCTCCTGACTCTATCGATACGGCCGAAGATCGCGAACGCTTTGAAAAGATCCTCTACGAACTTGACATTAAACAACCCCCTAATGGTATTTCTCGCAGTTACGAGGAGTCCCTAGCAGTTTCGTCTCGTATTGGTTATCCCGTCGTAGTTCGTCCTTCCTATGTCTTGGGGGGACGGGCCATGGAAATTGTCTATTCTGATGAAGAATTAGAACGCTACATGACCTATGCGGTACAGGTAGAACCAGACCATCCCATTTTAATCGATAAGTTCCTCGAAAATGCCATCGAAGTTGATGTGGATGCCTTGTGTGATACCACCGGAAAAGTCGTTATTGGTGGCATTATGGAACACATCGAACAAGCAGGAGTTCACTCTGGAGACTCGGCCTGTTCCCTTCCTTTTACTACCCTTTCTAACTCAGTTCTTGATACTATTCGGACTTGGACAACTCACCTCGCTAATAGCTTAAAAGTAGTTGGGTTGATGAATATTCAATACGCTGTTCAAGGGGAAAATGTTTACATTTTAGAAGCAAACCCCCGCGCCTCTCGAACCGTTCCTTATGTGTCCAAAGCAACGGGACGACCCTTAGCTAAAATTGCTTCTTTGGTTATGTCAGGAAAAACCCTAGAAGAATTGGGTATTACTGAGGAATTATTACCGCGTCATATTGCCGTTAAAGAGGCTGTATTACCCTTCCAAAAATTCCCTGGTGCAGATACTTTATTAGGACCAGAAATGCGTTCTACAGGGGAAGTTATGGGGATAGATAGTGACTTTGGTAAGGCATTTGCTAAAGCAGAAATTGGCGCAGGAGTTGATTTAGCTACCACCGGAACCGTCTTTGTTTCTATGAGCGATCGCGATAAAGTTTTAACGGTTCCAGTGGTGAAAGATTTAGTTTCTTTAGGGTTTAAAGTGGTAGCAAGTTCAGGTACTCAAAAGGTATTAGAAGAGAATGGAATAGAGGGAGTAGAAGTTGTTCTAAAACTTCACGAAGGTCGTCCCCATGTGATAGATTGGATTAAAAATGGACAGATTCAATTTATTATTAATACCCCTAGTGGAGAAGAATCTCAAGCTGATGGTCGCTTAATTCGTCGTACCGCATTGGATTACAAATTGCCCATTATTACAACCATAGCAGGGGCAAAAGCAACCGTCGCAGCTATTCGATCTTTACAGACTCAACCTTTAGAAGTTAAAGCGTTGCAAGACTACATTTCCTAATATTGATTGGGGTGGGCATTGCCCACCTTTTTTGTGTAAAATTGAGATATTGTGATTTATTGGAGGCAAAGTGAATTTTACCTACTAATGAACAAGGGATAAAATGTATTTACTTATGTCAGTCCTTAACAAATACTTATCAGCCAATTTATCTGATACGTCTTGATGAGAGAGACGGTAAATTGTTTATTTTGGCAGGTGATAATATTCAAATCTTAATTAGTCGTAATGGAGACTGGGAGTTTTTAACATGAAACCTGATTTTAATAAAATGACTAAAAATCAATTACGTCATTATGTAATTAATCATCAAGATGATAGAGAAGCATTTTATATATATGTAGATCGTTTAAAGTCCCATCCGTCTACTAAGGTTTATCCTAACTCCCTCTCTCCTCAGGAAATAGATCAAGCAGTTATTAAACATTTACAATAACATAAATCAACTAATTTTTAACAACACATAAAAAAAAGATTCAAGTAAATTTGAAAATATTGAACTTTTATGTAGAATCTATGAAACGCAAGATTTAGAATTAAGCACAAAAATAGCGGAGTATACAAATAGTCAAAACCCTGTTAAAAGCCGAGATGTTAGATCAGTAGATTATATACAACAAAAACTTGAGAAAGAACTATTAGTTAAAGGATATTTTTATGAAAGAAAAAGAAATCAATATACTAAAGAACCTCGAACAAATCGATATAGATGCCGAAAAAGTAGGTCAAACTTTAATGGCTTTTTATAATCAGTTACCATATGCAGCGATCGCTATTTTAGTTA
>DLXW01000015.1:0-206 GCA_003448685.1 Cyanothece sp. UBA12306 | reverse complement strand
CAGCGATCGCTATTTTAGTTAGTGTCATCTTAGGGATGACCAATTAACGAGAGTTAGCTAAAATACGAAAGGGGTGTTTTCAGTAAAAGGTATACTGTTATGACGGAAAGAGAATTTCAAACCATTATTGATAAACTCAGCATCTTAGAACAAAATGATAAAATGTTAGCTGAAAAATTAGAGTTTTATTCAGAAAAACTAGATTT
>DLXW01000035.1:5321-12643 GCA_003448685.1 Cyanothece sp. UBA12306 | reverse complement strand
ACCGCCCTGGCGGTTGCTATACAAAAGCTCTAGACTTCAGAAAATGTAAGGGTTTTCGGAGAGTGACAGAAGAGGGATATATGGTTGACAAATATCAAGCCCCACCAATAATAGCAGGGCTTTTTGAGAAACTAAATTAAGTCAAACCTAACAGGATTTAACTAAGTTTTAGAAAGAGAAAGTTCCACGAAGGGTTCCAATAACTTCACCGTCATTTCCTTCTTTGTTCACAAACTGTTCGGGTTTAGAAATCCAAATCACCCCAGGAGTTAAAGAAATGTTATCGCTAATCTGATAGCGATAGAACAATTCGAAAGTTACAGGGTTCTGAGTAGGCAGTGCATAATAGCCGGCAGTTGTGGGGCGATCGCTGTCTCCTTGATAGGGTTGAACACCAGCAAACACACCTAACAAGTTACCTTCTTTGAATAAGTCGGGGAAGGCAAGTCCACCGCCACCAGTCCAGAGTTCAGCACCTAGACCACGTCCTATGTAACGAACAGTGTGATAGGAACCGAAGGCACTAAAGTTAACCCAATCATAAGGCCGCCAGGTCAAAGCACCACCATAACTATTAGTGGATTTACCACCCCAGTCGAAGGGATTAACTTGATTTGGATCTTTGGAGTTGTCTCCGGAGCCATTAAATACTGGAGTCGGGATCGCAGGATCTCCTACACCTCCGTTAGCAAAAGCATTATTTAGCTGGGAACGGGCACCGTTAGCGATAGAAGTACCAACGATTCCAGGTCCACTATTAATACCTTCACCGAAGATAGGACTATCAGGTTTGTGATAAGCGTGGACATAGGTGAAACCAACATTAATACTATTGAAGATATTAGTATTAATCTGAGCCAAAGCACCGTAGTTACCATTGAACAGACCATTACCACCGTCACTTTCAGCGTAGGGCTTACCAGTTGCAGGGTTGATGGACTTACCGCTATTACAACCGTTGCCGTCGCCACTACCGTTTAAGCAAGGGCTGTTGGGAGTTCCTGCCAAGTAACCAAAGCTGACAGAAGTCGGACCGAGAAGGTTCTTTAACCAATCGAGTTGGATACTAGCACCAGCACCAGCACCACCACCAATGCGGTAGATTGGGTTACGTTGGGAGAAGGTACTTAAGGAACCTTTACCACCGTCAAAGTCTTCGAAGAATGGGTTTAAGGTGGGAACGAAGTCATACCACTTACCACCCCAGGCAGATACGTAGGTATCGATCTTGAAGTTGTCGAAAATACGAATCGGAGCATAATAACCAACCCAGTCAATCACAACATCGTTGTTCTCTTCATCCCGTCGTGGTCCGATGTTATGGGTTTGGGTTGCAGTGGCATTAACTAGGGTATTTTCTTCAAACTCAATACCAATGGGTTGTCCTGTATTGGGGTTGATCACCCTCATGTTGGGTTTGTTGATGGTGAAACGATCAGTTCCAGTTCCCGTACTAGCAGATAAACGGGTAACTAATAAGTCCTCCCCACTGAAACTGGTATTAAAGCTTAAGCGAATCCGATCTTGCAAAACAACTTGGTTATCGTTGGACGAACGACTACCACCAGCACCAGTAACTGCAAAGATAACTTCCCCAACTAATTTGGTAGTGGTAGAAAATTGATGGTCTTCTAAGAAAGCTACCCGACCTTCTAAGTTATCAACTCTCGCGCCCAATGCAGCTAGTTCTGCTTCAAATTCCTGCATTAATCGTTTGAGCTTTTCGATATCTTCCCGTAGAACAGCTACGTTCTCCTGGATTAAACGCTCCATGGTGTTTAAACAAGCGTTTAATCCAGCTGCAAATTCCCAACGAGAGGTAGCGCGGTTACCACGGAAGGTACGATCAGGATAACCAACGATACAACCATAACGTTCTACTAAACTACGGAGAGCTTCATAAGCCCAGTCGGTGGGGGATACATCCCGTAGTTCGCTAACGCTGGTTACTTGCTCGTTAGTGTTCTGTTGACCTTCATTGCTGTAGGTCTCTAATTTATCGAGTAATTGATCTTCTTGAACTTGAGCAATTTCAAAGTTCGCTGTTTCTTCTTGGGAAACTCCAGCCTGGGATGTGGTTTCGGCTGCCGTTGCAGCGGGTGAGACGGCTAACGCCATTCCCAATAGGGCTGGACTAACCAGCAATGATTTCCAAAATATTCTAAGCATTTTCAGCTTTTCCTCACACCTTAAAATAGATTGACTACAGAGTGTATAGTCTTACTCCTCATTTCATTATACACACCTTTTTAAAATAGCAAGGGGTATAAAAATTTTTTTTGCCGCCCTCAAGTTTATCTTATAAGTTTTATGAAGATGGGAACTTTTTGGGATATGGTTAAGGCTTGGATAAATCCAGCAACGAAGGAGTCGGTGAACTACACTTAAAAATTATACCTAAGAAAGCAATCCTAAAAGAATTGACCGCCCTCGACAATGGTATCGATTAACATGAAGTAATACCAAAATGGAGAGCGGTTTTTTGGGTTAAGGGGTCTTCTGATTGAAACCTAACTGCCGGAAGGAACACCAGCAACAGTTACGGTATAGGGCAACTGACTACTAGAGAACAGCCCCGGCACACAGCCGGCTAACTTCAACCAGGAGACCCATGATTTTACTACTACTATCTGTCATGGGCATCACCTCCTTTATTTCCTAAGCGGTTTATCTAAAAATTTAACTTTGTTTAGCATAACCTATCCATCTAAAAAAAATCAAGGCAGTGACTTAAAAATTTTTGGGCAACTGAGGGAAAGCCTCCAAAATGAAGATGTAGATAAGAAGCATGAACTTGATAGGGGTTCCATCCTTCATTTTGGTTATTATATTGATAATAGGAGCTTTTTAAAGAAAATAAAGGTTCCGTTGAGGATCTGGTTAACTCGGATCGATGAAATTCGTGACCCCAAACCTTGTCTTTGAAGTTTAATAAAGGACTATTTTTGAGTGCAGTTGCTTGACGATAGCCTAAGGTTAGTCGGGAACTCATGATAGCAGTTGTTGGTAAGATTCCTACCATCGGCCATTTTTGAGATTTAAAATCGATTAGCTGTTCACATAAATACATTAAGCCACCACATTCAGCATAGGTTGGTATTCCTTCCATAATTACTGTTTTAACCGACTTGATGGCTTGTTGATTACTCGACAGTTCCTGGGCAAAAACTTCGGGAAATCCCCCGCCAAAGTACAGTCCATGGAGGTTTTTGGGTAATTTTTTATCAGCTATTGGACTCCAAGGAACAAGTTCTGCACCTAAGTTTTGCAGAATATCTAGGTTGTCTTGGTAGTAAAAATTGAAAGCGCGATCTTTAGCTATTCCTATTCTGATGGGTGATGGGTTGATCGGTTGATCGGTTGATGGGATAAAAGGTTGATTAGCTGATGGAATGAGGAGAGGAAGGAGAATATCCCAATTAAAACTGGTTTGAGCTATATTAGCTAATTGCTCGAATAACTTTTTTAGGTGGGTTAGTTCTGTGGTGGGAACTAAACCGAGATGGCGATCGCGAATTTTTAGGAAATCTTGACGGAATAGGGTTCCTAAAATGGGAATTTTGACGGAATTTAGGGACTGTTGCAGGAGTTGTAAATGGCGATCGCTACCTACCCGATTTAAGATTACGCCGATGATCTTAATGTTAGGCTCGAGGGAAATATAACCATGGGCGATCGCTGCTACTGAGCCTGATAAGCGAGAACAATCAATCACCAAAACCACCGGAATATCTAGAATCTGAGCAATATGTGCTGTACTTCCGTAGTATAAATTTGTTTCATCTAATATATCCCTAACTTCTGACTTCCGAAAGGGAATGCCATCAAATAAACCCATTACCCCTTCTACTAACGCATAGTCAACGTTTTGACAATGTTGAGTAAAACATGATTGAATGTAGCTTTCGGAGGTGAGAATAGGGTCTAAATTGCGACAGGGACGACCAGTAATGGCAGTATGAAACATGGGATCGATATAATCGGGGCCTACTTTAAACGATTGGACTCGATCTTTTTGGGATACTAAAAATGATAATAGTGCTAGAGTGATGGTTGTTTTTCCTACACCACTACGCTCTCCTGCAATAATTAATGCCACTGTTTTATTATTCTATTTGCAATTATTTATAGCGCTGCACGCAAGGCAAAAGTCAAAAGGCAAAAAGCAAAAATACTTAAAAAGCCCATTAGACAAGGATTTTTGCTATATTCTTTTTAGCTGAATTTGTAAACATACGAACGCTCAGTGCCACAGTATATCATTTTATAGTATTTTTAGCTTGATATTTCTAGCAAAATTTTGTGTTTTCTTTGTTACCATCGATATTTCAATTGAAAAACTATCATATTAATATCTGTGACAGCGAAGAAGAGCAAGAATGTATTGCTGATCTTCGAGATATCCCCTATTTTCCGATGATTTATCGAGTTTTAATCAAGATACAATTTAGATATTCATAATTATTAATATTTTTTAAAGCAATGATAGAAAATTCTGATAATACTTATTATCTCAAATCAAACGAAAGAATTATTTCTTTTTATATAGATCAATTTAAAGATTCTTCTTTTCATATAAGGCATTTAGAGAACTTAAGAGCAACTTATTTAGCATTTTTTTTTACAGTGGTTTTTGGTAGTCTCACTGCAATTACTAATCTTGTAAAAGATATAAACCTTGAAAATATATCATAATGTGACTCGAATAGCTCTAATTATATGGATTTGTCTTATTGACTTAACAGGAATATTTATCTTAATATCTATAAAAAAATTAGACTATGCACATGAAATACATTCAAGATTTATCAAATTTACAAGAGAAGAAATTATTAAAGATCCCATAGTAATAAAAAATTTATTTGGAGAATTAGGCGATCAACATAGTTTTGCTAGATCTCCAATTTTCTCAATTAAGTTTGTCAATGAGGCAATTCTTTCATTGTTTATTTTTACCTGTCATATAGGCATTTTTATGTCTATTGTTTGGGGATATACATTCCATTGGTTAAATCTATCCTCGGTAATAATATTTAGTTTCATTCTGTTGATAACATTTAGTTTCCATATATTCATTTGTATTAAATCAAAAGGAACTATAAAAGAAAAAGGAGTTGAGTCCAGTAGAACTTATTTTCCTAAAAACAAAAAAAATTAATAGATAACTAACTTTTCGGTTTGTTTCAGGGAGGAAACCTAACCTAAACAGTTTATACCACTAAAATAAAAATATCATTCAAAAGTGAGATATTTATGGGTAAAGAAGAAAAACTACTTGAACAGTGGCGAGAACTTACACCGGAAAAACAGCAAAAAGTCTTGGAATTTGTTGAACTACTCAAATATGAGTCAGAAACAACCACTCCCGAATCTGATTTTGCGCCAAAAACTCCCTTAGCTAAAAAATTATGGGAAATTCGACAACGAGCGATCACCTCTGGTTTACAACTCCTAAACGAAGACGAAATTGAAATTGAACTTGCTGCACGTCGAGGTGGGTTTCATGAGTCCTAAGAAGACGTATATAGACTCTGGTGTACTTATTTCTGCTTTTCAAGGTATTCAGTCAGTCAGCATCAGAGCTAATCAAATTCTTAACGATGAAAATCGAGAATTTGCTTCAAGTGTTTTCGTTCAGTTAGAAGTTTTGCCTAAAGCAACTTTTAACAAGCAACAAGACGAAGCAGAATTTTACGAAACATTTTTTAATGCTGTCATCCACTGGGCAACTGACTTAGAGCAAATTATGCAGGATGCTCAAAAAATTGCCTGTTCTTATGGTTTAGCTGCGATGGATGCAATTCATGTGGCAGCCGCCCTACAAATTCAAGCTAATCAACTAATTACTACTGAAAAATCAACCAAACCAATCCACCGAGTCAGGAAAATCCAGATTATTTCAATATAAAAGTTTCTTCAACTGAAATAAAAGTGTCATTCAAAGGTAGGGTGGGCAAATCTTTAATCATTTTATCGTAATTATTACTAATATTAATTTGCCCACCTTACAAGGTTATTGCAACTTTTCTACTAACTGCTGTTTAGCGGTTAATAAAGCTTCTGGTAACTTACTTGCATCCCGTCCCCCTGCTTGAGCCAAATTGGGACGACCACCACCACCACCACCACAAATTTTAGCAATTTCCCCGATAAATTTACCAGCCATAAGTTTCTTTTGTTTGTGAACTTTTTCACTGAATGCTGCTACCAAAATGACTTTTCCTTCACTGGGAACTGAAGCTAAAATAACGGCTGCTTCACCTAATTTTTGTTGCAATCTTTCGGCGGCGGTTTGTAAGGCTTTTCCGTCGAGATCTCCCATATCTGAGACTAAAACTTTAAAAGAACCAACAGACTCAGCTTCATTTAATAATTGATCAGATTTAGCCACAGCAAGTTCCTGTTTTACTGTTTCTAATTCTTTCTGTGTAGATTTAAGTTCCGACTGCAATGAAGTAATGCGATCGCTGATTTCTTCGGGTTTAATTTTAAAGCGATCGCAGAGTTCTTTAACTACAGTTTCTCGCACATTTAGGTATTCTAATACAGCCGGACCGGCGACTGCTTCAATACGTCTTACTCCTGAAGAAATACCGCTTTCAGACATTATTTTAAAGAGTCCAATTTCGGCAGTATTTTTAACATGGGTTCCCCCACACAATTCCAGGGAAACCCCAGGAACATCAATCACCCGAACTTGTGCGCTATATTTCTCTCCAAACATAGCGATCGCACCTTTTTGTTTGGCTTTTTCTAAGTCCATAATTGATACTTGGGTGTCGTGTGCTTCGGCGATCCAAGTATTAATTAAAGTTTCAATTTCTTGTAATTCTTCTAACTTTATGCTGCGGGGACAATTAAAGTCAAAACGCAAGCGATCAAAGTCTACTAATGAACCTGCTTGGGAGATTGAATCATCGACTATTTTCTTTAATGCTGCTTGCAATAAATGGGTTGCTGTATGGTTTGCTTGAACCCGACGACGACAAGCGCGATCAATAGTAGCTGTTACCTTATTTTCAACTGCAATAGTTCCTCGTTCAACCCGTCCAAAATGAATAAAAATACCTGATTCTTTTTGAACATCTTCGATACGAATAACTAAATTATCTCCTGTTAAATAACCGCGATCGCCTATTTGTCCCCCCGACTCTCCATAGAATGGGGTTTGATCCAATACAATTTGAACTTCTGTCCCTGCGCTGGCATTTTCAACTGCTTTTCCTTCGACTAAAACTGCTTCTACTTTAGCGATTGTTTGTGGTTCTGTATAGCCTAAAAATTGGGTTGGATGGATATGTTCAGCTAATTTGTCTAAGCTG
>DLXW01000035.1:0-5109 GCA_003448685.1 Cyanothece sp. UBA12306 | reverse complement strand
ACCTTGGACGGTTAAATCGATGGTTTCGTGGGCAGCTTTGGAACGTTCTTGTTGTTCTTTCATAGCAACTTCAAAGCCATTTACATCAACACTTAAACCCTGTTCTTCTGCAATTTCTTGGGTTAATTCCAAGGGAAAACCATAGGTATCATAAAGAGTAAAAGCATCTACTCCAGAAATCTGACTATTTTTAGATGTTTTAGCCACAATTTCTGCTAATAGTTTTTCTCCCCTTTCTAGGGTTTCCAAGAAGCGGGACTCTTCCCGTTGTAATTCCCCTTTGATAATCGTTTCTCGTTCTCTAACATTAGGATAAACTGATTCAGAAAGTTGGATCGCTGTTTCAGCAACTTTAGTAGTAAATTCTCCTTCTATTCCAATTAATCTTCCATGACGAACGACACGACGAATTAATCGACGTAAAACATAACCGCGATCAGTATTTGATGCAGTAATTCCATCCGCGATCATGTGTACAACTGAACGAACATGATCTCCAATAACCTTTAAGGATACTTTAGTTTTTTCGTCAGCTTTTTTGTAGTTAATTGCTGCAATTTTAGCAGCAGTTTCGATGATGGGAAAAATTAGATCAGTTTCGTAATTATTGGGGACTTGTTGCAAAATTTGTGCCATGCGTTCTAACCCCATTCCGGTGTCAATATTTTTATTTTGCAACGGAGTTAAATTACCTTGCGCATCGCGATTATATTGCATAAACACCAAGTTATAAAACTCGATGAAACGGGTGTCATCTTCTAAGTCAATATTGTCATCTCCTAATTCGGGATGAAAGTCATAATATAATTCTGAACAAGGGCCACAAGGTCCCGTGGGTCCCGCTTTCCAAAAGTTATCTTTTTCTCCCATTCTTTGAATTCTTTGGGGAGAAATACCAATCTTATTTTGCCAAATTGCAAACGCTTCGTCATCGTCTTCAAAAACACTGACGACGACATTTTCTGGGGGTAATTCAAATACTTCTGTGGATAATTCCCAGGCCCAAGCGATCGCTTGTTCTTTAAAATAGTCCCCAAAACTAAAATTACCCAACATCTCAAAGAAGGTATGGTGTCTTGCTGTACGTCCGACGTTTTCGATATCATTGGTACGGATGCACTTCTGTGAAGTAGTAGTGCGAGGATAGTCAGGTTTTTGTTGTCCTAGAAAAATTGGTTTAAAGGGTAGCATTCCTGCAATGGTCAGAAGTACGGTAGGATCTTCAGGAACCAAGGATGCACTAGGTAGGATTTGATGTTGCTTGTTAGCGTAAAATTGGAGGAATTTATCTCTAATTTGAGTACCTGTGAGAGATTTGAGAGTTTTTGTCATAGAAGTTACCAATAGGGGTCCACTGCGATCGTATCTTTTCTTATTGTGGCATTTATCATGGTGAGGAGTTGTAGGAAAAATATTAAGAGGTTGTGATTAATTTAGATACTGGAACTGCTATTGCTTTTGTTGCTGAGGAGTCAAATTTGCGCTATCAATTACAATCTTATGTCAAAAATCAGTCGATGGTTATGACACAAACTGCGATCGCTGAATTTAGAAATATTGTCCAAACAATAGGAGGAGAAAGAGAACAACAAAGAGGAATTAACTTTGAAAAGTATATCGTTATTATTCCTGATAATCCATCAAAAAGAGCTTTAAATTTACAACCGACTCGTAAGTTAGGGATAAACGATATTATCATATTAGGAACGGGTGATAATTTAGGTATTGTCACCATGACCGGAGATGCTAAAGCGATTAGATCAGCGAGTAATCAAGGGGTTAATTTTATTGTTTATCTTCATCAACCTGTACCCTTAAAAGGACTTTAAAAATGCCAGTTACAATTTCACCTTATTTATTGAGTACCTATCAATTACTTAAGTCGGCTTTTCCTAATGGGATAGATGAGCAAAGTTATTATCCACTTTTAGCTTTACTTTATGAGGAAATGTCGGATCGCAATTTAGCAGAAGTCATCTCTCAATATACCAATCAAAGTTATGAATCGGTTTTGAATGATATCTATCGTGTTGCTTCAACGGATATTTCTTCCCTAGAAAAAATATCTAAGCTTAGGGAATATTTGTTGGATTATGATTATCAGAAATGGCTTGAAGAAGGTTAGTTAATTTGTAAAGTAAACCTACAAAATTAACAATAAAAGGGATTTTATAACTTCTTTTTAAACCCCTAATGACAAGGTATCTGGTTATTTAACAATTATCTTTTAAAAAATAATTGAACTTGAAAATATTTAGGTTTAATCTTACTATTTCAGATTATTTTTTATTAAAGTTAAATTTTTATTATTTATTCAATAAATTTTGCTCAAAATAGATTAGAAATCTGAGATTTTTTTTGACTTTAGCAACTGCTCAAAATAATAAAATAAATAAAATTTTCTTCTACACTTAAAATCTATCACTAATTAATTCACCAAGACGTTTTAAGACTCGCAAAACATCATATAAATCATTACCTGGGTTGAAAAGATCGAACATTTTAGAAACTGAATATTGATATCTTTCCCCTTTAATTAATTTAACAAAACGAAAATTGCTACCATTAAGAATTAACCCATAGGTCGGATGATCGGGATGAGGATTAGCTAACATATAAGTTAATAATTGGGACTTGCCAACTTCTAGGGAAAAAGCAGCTTGTTTAGATTCAATAACTACCACCCAAAATTCATCACACAAAACTAAAACATCAATTTGTCCCTTGATTATTATTCCTTGATCTTCTAAAGAAATTTCGATGGATTTTTCTGATCTAATACGAAAGGGAGGAAGATAAAAACCAGCTAAATCTAACAAAGGAGAAAGTACCACCATTTTGACAGTATTTTCTAAGAGAGGAGGATCTTCTATTAAATTAGAATAACTTGTTTTAACTCGATCTAATCGTTTTTTTTCTAAATCAGTAATCTCAGGTAATTGATCTTGCCATTCTCGAAAAAAATGCTGATCATCAACAAACTGAAGCTTAAATTTTTGTGTGAGTTCATGTAAAGTTATTTCTCTAGCTGGTACAGTTTTAACCATAATTTTTTAGTCCCCATATTTGTAATTTTAGCTTGGTCTTAATACAGAGTGCGATCGCTGATTCTAATAGCCTTTGTCAACTAGGTTAAGCTACACTCTAATGTGATTATTACTTAACTTCTTGTCTATTTCTCCATCAATGATCTTACTTCCCTCCATAACCCTTGCCCAAGTTCCCCCCCCAACCCCTCAAGAAATCGTCCAACCCAATACAATTCGTCCCTTACCTGGAAAATTAGATTCTGTACCTGTTTTCAACAGTAATAGTCCTGAATTAGTGCTTAATGAAGGAATTTTGCTATCTACCTTCCCCCCCCAGGGGAAAACTCATAGTAATGCCCACCTCAACTATCCTTTTTCCTCCAGATTTGATGTTTTCGCCCATCATGTAGCTAAGGCCCCAAACCCTGATGATTTAAGAACCCTCTATCTAGGAATTCTCCTGCATAACCCGCGCCAAACTCCCATTACTGTAAAAATTCTCCAAGGGGCAACCTACCTTAGCCAACCTGATGCCCCTTTTATCGAATTACCGCCCCAAGTTGAAGATGCCCAAGGAAATGTCTATGCAGGGCCTGGAAGCCGTGTTATGGGGGCAATTTTACGCCGCTACCGCCAAGATATTTTCCCACCGTCTCTGGTAATTCCTGGTGGTGAAAGTCGGATGTTAATCAATCTACCCATTCCCGTCAAAGATCTCGATCCCCCTCTCAATGGAAGATCTGCTTATGTTCGCCTTCAAACTAATGGTAACGTCTATGCTGCTAGTTTAGCCAAATTTGCCCCCCTCGATGAAAATGGAGAGGAAAGGCAACCCACTTTAGAAGAATGGGAAACCCTGCTAAAGCAAGGAGAATTAGTCACTCCCCGCGATCGCCCTCCCACTCCTCCAGAAACTACCTCTATCATCTATGGAAGAGTAGCTGGAGTATCCCAGGGATCTCGCTGGGAAGCAAGATTAACCAATCGTGGCAATTGGCTAACCATTCCGCCCCAAGGAGAAGCAGTCTCTTATCCCTTAAGTTCTTTGACAGCAGGAACCCTAGGAACAAATCAAGTGCAAAGCGCGCCTATGTTAGTACGTTATGACGATACGGCTTATGAAGCCCATGGTAATTATGGTGTACAGTATAGCCTAACTTTACCTCTCTATAACCCCACTTTAGAAGCTAAAACGGTGACCATTGCCCTTGAAACCCCAATTAAACAGGATAAATTAGTTGATGGTTTACGATTTTTAGTACCTCATTCTCCATCAGTCTTTTTTCGAGGAGTTGTTCGGGTTCGCTATCTTAATGACAACTATAGTTGGCAAACCCGTTATTTTCATCTTGTCCAACATCGGGGACAACTTGGAGAAACTCTAGTCAAGCAAACCATTTTTCCTCAAAGATGGCAATTGGTTAAACTTGATGTAATCTATCCTCCTGATGCAACTCCTCCCCAAGTGTTAACCATTAGAAGCGAAGCAACAGAAAATTAAATGTAATGTCAAGTTAACATAACTTTAATAATCTTTATATTTCGATATTCAAAGTTAACATAACTTTTATTTGTAAGGGTTTTTACTTAGCACTTAATAGATATTTACCAAGATTTTTAATAAAGATTTAAGATTTTGTGACATTTGCCCCTGGACAAATGATTTGCACTTATTGTAAAAGAAAGGCAAGTCATGATTGATTGGGTTTAACCATCTCATGCTTCACCGATTAGGAGATGACCATTGTGTCTAGTTTATTTCGCTCATTGTTTTTAACAGCTTTACTGAGTTTCATGACACCTCTTTTATTGTTAAGCGGTGTTTTAGGGTCGTTGTTAGCTGTCAGCTATATTCCAGGGATTGCCACTATTGGTCAAATTGGAGAAACCCAAATTTTGACTTTTCTCTCAATTTTTGGCGAGGGTTATCCTCTTCAGGGAATGTTCACCATCGGCATAACCTTTAGTGCTGTAGCGGGGTTATTTGATCTATTTAACTTTTATATTTATCAAGATGTAAGAAGCAATTGACAAAGGTCAGAAATACCCCATCACTAAATCAGAAGTCTCCAAGTCAGAA
>DLXW01000305.1:21190-22872 GCA_003448685.1 Cyanothece sp. UBA12306 | reverse complement strand
TTGGGGCGGGGCATAAATCCCCGTTTCAAAAACAAGTTCGCCACTTCTGACTTGGAGACTTCTGACTTCGTTAACCCCAACCCCTAACCCCTAAAACCTAACCCCTATCTTAAAATGCACAACAGCCTATAAAACTGATGATCAAAGATAGCGACTTGACTTCGAAAGTAGGGGCAGGGAGCATCTCTCCTCTAAAGTCAAGTAATTGAACCAGTAGAAGATAGGCAACGGCTAAAAAAATTGAAATAACCCCAGTGACAATAGCAACAATTTTTCCTTGATTCATTTATATTCTGTGTTCAACATATAGTACAAAAAAACTTATCTAGTTTAGGTAAGTTCTGTTGATCTAAGAGAAGTTTTTGGGCATTTTAGAAATACACCTGAGTTCGGTATAAGTCAATTTTGATGGCAAATACAAACAATTAGAAGCTTTGATTCATTATTCTTTAGCGAAATTAAATTATAACCATAATTGTAAGCTTTAAAAACTGAACTCCAATCAATGATATAGCACTATGTATTTTGGTGTTTGACATTAGGAAAAGCTGAAATCCTTTTATAGTCTACTTTTGCCTTTTGCGTAGCACTATAGTTCTGGAATCTTCCAGACGATGATTTTGCAATCCCTAATGAATTGCACTTGATGTTACCCTACCCTAGGTTAATTATGGCCAGAATGTTTCCTCAATCTATTAATTGTCGAGAATTTACCAGCATTGCAACCAGACGTTTATATAGATTATTTGAGAAGAATTTACCTGATGAATTTACTGTATTTTATTCAGTTAAGTGGCAAATAAACAATTTTAAAGGCGAAACTCAAGAGGGAAAAACAGACTTTGTTATTACTTCTCCTGAACTAGGAATTCTTATTTTAGAAGTTCAAGAGGGAGAAATTAAATTTAATCAGGATCATTGGTATTGCAAAAATAATATAATTGAAGATCCTTTTTCCCAAGCTTGTGATAGTAAATATAGTTTCTTAAGATTGTTAAAAGATCATCCTTTTTGGCTTAATAAACCTATTGTCATAGGACACGCAGTTGCTTTTCCTGATACCACTATTAAAGAAAACCTAGGGTTACACGCTCCCCAGATAATGGTTTTAGATCAACCTCAGTTATTTCGTTTAGAAAATTGGACTAAATCTGTCATGATTTATTGGCAAAATTCATCTTGTGAACCAGTGGAATTAGGAAAACAAGCCATTGAAGAATTAATTAGATTTTTTAATAATTCCACTGTTATTTTCTATTAAATTAACCTACAATCAAAAAAATAGTTAACATTCAAAACTAATTCTTGTTAAAATTTTAGACAAAATTAAATTTTACAAAAATTTTGGGATTTTATTGGAATCCTTAAGTTACTCTAGAAAGTAGTTAAGACTTAAATGGTTAATTGGAAAACCAACAGATAAAACTAAAAACTACTACAAGAACTGCATGAGAATATTTAATAGACTCAGTATTCAATCTAAAATCATGCTAATGTTATTGGCTGTAAGCATTGCCTCTATTTTAATTATAAGTTATGTAGGTTATACAAGTGGGAGAGAAGCTCTTTTACAAAATATTTATTATCAAATTACAGAGTTAAGAAACTCTCGATCCAAACAAGTTCAATCTTATTTTACTTACGTTCGTAATCAAGCAATTACCCTAGCAGAAGATCCCACT
>DLXW01000305.1:16792-21019 GCA_003448685.1 Cyanothece sp. UBA12306 | reverse complement strand
CCTAGCAGAAGATCCCACTGTTGTTGAAGCAATGGAATCATTTCAAGAAAGTTTTAGTCAATTAAATAATCAAAAAATACCCGAATCATGGATTTCTCAGCTTTGGCTTTTCTATCAAAAAGAATTTATTCCTAAATTAAAAGTTAATGTTGATGGAAATCCTTCAGTATTGACTTACTTTCCTAAAGTTACAGCCACTCGATATCTTCAATATCATTATCTAGTAGCTAATCCTTATCCAACTGACAAAAAACAGATTTTAAATAATCCTAAAGATGGTAGTCAATATAGTAAAATTCATCAAAAATATCATCCTTTTTTTAGGGAAATATCAACTCGTTTTGGCTACAACAACATATCCTTGATTGATCATAAAACTGGTAATATTGTCTACAGTGTTACGAAAGGAACGGGATTTGCTACCAATCTAAATAATGGACCTTATGCTTATAGTGGAGCAGCTAATCTTTTTGAAACATTGCAAAGTAATCGAGAACGAGGAACCTTTGAAGTCATAGATTTCGCGCCATTTCGCCCTAATTATGGTCAACCAGTTGCTTTTATTGGTAGTCCGATCTTTGATGGTTCAAACTTAATCGGTATTCTCTTACTTCAACTGCCCGTTGATGAAATTAATCGTATTATGATAGGAGATAATGAACAGAGAACTACTGGATTAGGAAAAACCGGAGAAATAATGTTAATCGGATTAGATCATTTAATGCGTTCTCAATCTCGGTTACTTTTAGAAAATCCTGAGCAATATTTTAAGGAACTTGAATCCCAAAGAATTCCTCCAAGAATTATTAAAAGAATTCGTTCTAGCAATAGTCCTATTCTACTTCAAGAAGTCCGTAGTGAAGCAGTAGAAAGAGCAATAAATGGGAAACAAGGAGTAGCTATTTTAGATGACTATCGTGGAGTTTCTTCCTTAGTTGCCTATGCTCCGCTAAAATTAGCTGATCGTCTAGATTGGGTTATTATAGTCAAAATTTATACTAACGAAGTTTTTGCCCCCATTTCAATTTTTGGGAAAAGAGTATTAGTTACAACTGCAATTTTAGTTCCTTTAGTAACTATTTTATCGTTAATTTTATCTCGTCGTCTTGTTGCCCCAATTTATCGGTTGATTACTGGTACAAGGCAAATTAAGGCAGGACAAACTAATGTTATGGTCTCTGTACCTACAGAGGATGAATTTAGTCAATTAGCTGAAGCTTTTAATCAGATGGCAGCACAATTAGATGCCGATAAAAAAGCTTTAGAAGAGCAAATTGACGCTAATGATGCTCTTTTATTAAAAACCCTTCCTGCTTCTATTGTCAAAAGGTTGAAACAGGGTGAACAACAAATCGCTGATAAATTTGCTAATGTAACAGTATTATCAGCTAATATTGTGGGATTTGACGAAGAATGTGACCATATTTCTGCTTTAGAGGCAGTAGGACTTTTAAATGATATAGTTAGTGCTTTTGATGATGCAGCAGAACGTCATGATGTTGAAAAAATTAGTACCATTGGGACATCTTATTTAGCTGCAAGTGGCTTATTTGTTCCTCGTTTAGATAGGGAACAAGAAGCGGTAGAATTAGGGTTAGAAATGTTGAGAATTGTTCGGGCTTTTAGTCATGAAAAAAACCTCAATTTTGAAATTCGTATCGGTATTTATTCCGGTTCAGTTATTGGGGGACTATTAGGGAAAACAAAATTTATTTATAATTTGTTAGGCAATACGGCTAAAATAGCGCGATACCTTATGATTATTAATTCTGTTGAAGGCAAACCAAATTCAATATTAGTTAGTCAAAATATTTATGAATCATTGCAAGATTTTTATGATTTTTCTACCCTGGGAGAAATTGAAATACCTGGACAAGGAAAACTAGCAGTGTGGCTACTCACAGATGGCAGTTACTAATAATCACTTTCTCTTATTATTCACTATTCACTATTCACTATTCACTAATTATGATTCCTCCTTGGTTAGTTATTGGCACTATTACTATTTCACTCCCTTTTTTACTTAATAGACTTTCTCCTAGAGATATTAATTGGTTTAACCGTTTACGTCGTCCTCAATGGCTAACTTTTGAATGGGCTATTCCTTTTATTTGGATTTTAGTTTTTATCTGTGGAGGATGGTCTGCTTATTGTGTTTGGATAATTAATCCTGGTACTAAACAAACTTGGTTTTTGATGGTTTATTATCTCTTATTAGAAGTTTTAGTTCTTGCTTATACTCCCGTCATGTGCAAACTTCGTAGTCTAAGAGTTGGAACTATTATTGGAGGTACTGGATTTTTTTGGGGATTATTTTTATCTTATTTAGTCTTACCTATTTCTGGTGCAGCATTTGGATTATTATTACCTTATTTACTATGGAGTCCCATTGGAACTTATGTTACTTGGAAAATGATTCCTCTTAACCCTCTTGAAGCTTAATAGTTAATAGTTAATAGTTAATAGTTAATTAATTCAATATTATTTGAGATTATGAATCATTCTTTAGTTCAATATAGTTGGTTTAAGTGGTCAATTGCTCTTATTATTAGTTTTCCTTTATTAATGACTATATTAAATGAAGTAATTGTCAGACTTCAACGACAAGAAAAGTGTTTGATAGAGACATTTTTAATCCTACGAAACCTAGTTTTTCCTACCATTGCTTTACTCCTTTTTTTGACTAGAGTTTTAGAAATTCCTGAAGAAGATACTGCTATTAGACTTGTAAAAACTTTAGTTTTAATATGTACTATTCATGCTGTATTATCATGGTTAAAAGTATTAATATTTAGCGAAGCATCTTCTGGGAGTTGGCGGGCAAAAGTTCCAGATTTATTATTGGATTTAATCCGTTTTTTTATAGTCACTTGTATTGCTGCTGTCATTCTTTCTACTGTTTGGAAAGTTGATTTAGGCGCTCTTTTAACTGCATTAGGAGTTGGTTCATTAGTTATTGGGTTAGCTCTTCAAGATGCACTCAAAAACTTATTTTCAGGAATTTTATTATTATTTGAACGTCCTTTTTCATTGGGAGATTGGTTGCAAGTTGAGAATACTATTGGTAAAGTAATTAAGGTTAATTGGCGTTCTGTATATTTACAAACTCGAGATTATGATTGTGTGGTTATTCCTAATTCTATTCTAGCTCAAGGAAATTTTACCAACTATAATAAGCCTAATAATTTGCACGTTGAAAAATTTACTTTTGGTTTTAGTTATGACGATCCTCCTAATAAAGTAATTGAGGTGCTTAAAGAAGTTGCTTTAAGCACAGAGGGAATTTTATCTACCCCAAAACCTTGGGTTAGAATTGAAGGTTATCAAGACTTTTTTATAGCTTATCAAGTTGGTATCTTTGTTAAAAGTTATGAAAAAATGTTAGATATTCGTAATGATTTCGTGGTTCGAGTTTGGTATGCAGCAAAGCGCTATTATTTAACAATTCCTTACCCGATTCAAACCGAATATCAAGTGGATATGTCGAAATTATCTAAGCCAAATCCCATAACTAAAGTCACCGAAGTTATGCGTTCGTTGCCTAATTTTGGAACCTTAGCAGCCGAACAATTAACCAAAGAAAAAGAACCAACAAAATTAAGACATTATGCTAAAGGAGAATGGGTTTTTCAAGAAGGAAAACGGATTTTAGGACTGCACCTTATTCTCAATGGACAAGTCGCAGTATTAGTTAAAGATTCTTTAGGAAATCAACAAGAAATTGCTCGTTTAAGTCGAGGAGAATTTTTTGGAGAAAAAGTCCTATTAACCGGAGAAGTTAGCGATGTATCAGCTATTGCTTTAGAAGATTTAGAAGTAGCTATTCTCTCTCCAGAAGTAGTAACAACTCTCCTGGATCAAACCCCACGACTAGCAAGAGAATTTAGCGAACTTTTAGAAACTAGACGTAAAGAAATTATCAAGGCAAAAAACACAAAATATAGCAACCGCCAAGGCGGTTAGGACACTTCTTCCATAGCATCCCGAAGACAGTCAAACCGCTTTAACCATAAATCTATTGTATTACGACTAATATTAAATAGTTCGCTTGCTTCACTCTTTTTTAGTCCATCAAGCTTGATCGCATCAATGACTTTTTTACGCAGATCATAACTGTAGGGTTTAGCCCATAGAGAAGAAAGGTTTAAGGGGTTTCCCCTATTCTATGTCCTAAATCGCCCTGGCGATTGCTATATTGGTCGGACTTTCATCCCATCGGTAAAACCG
>DLXW01000305.1:14451-16616 GCA_003448685.1 Cyanothece sp. UBA12306 | reverse complement strand
GTAAGATAAAATAATAATATTAGTTCTTAAAAAAATCTAAAAAGGGATCAGAAAAATGGGAGACAAACTTGCCGAATTATTAGAACCTCTGGCTGCTTTATTTCGTAATCTAAGTATGCCTGAAGTTATTGTCCACTGGGGACATCCAGTAATGATGGGGATTGTTGTCTTGGTAATGGGCAGTTTTACCGCTTATATGGGATGGCGTAGTCGCTTCGTTAAAGATGGAGAAGAAGTTGCCAAGAGTCGCGCTTCTCACCGCCAATTAGCCCCTTGGGTATTCCTCTTTATTACTTTAGGGTACACAGGCGGTGTCCTATCTTTATTAATTCAACAGAAACCTATTCTCGAAAGTAGTCATTTTTGGACTGGTTCGGGAGTATTGTTGTTATTAGCTATTAGTGCTATAACTCCCTTAATTGGTTTTGGTGGAGAGCAGAAAGAAGGCTATAGAACATTTCATGCTTATTTAGGCGGTGTGGTGGCAATTTTATTAATTGTTCATGGTGTTTTTGGATTACAGTTAGGGTTATCTCTTTAATCAAGTATTAGATAAAAGCTCAATCTTTTGTCAGGTGGGCATTGCCCACCTCTTTGTTGTTTATGGCAAATTAATGATTGCTCAATGCCAAAATTTTGTAGTTTTGATAATCTAATAATTTGGTAACTTGCTCTAAATCATAGGGTAAAGGCGGTTTCATCGGTTTATAATCTAAGGGATGAGATTCCCCATGACGCAAAACGGCATTAACCAGCAAGCAATTCTCAGAACTAAGATTAATAGCACCATGGGGAATACCAGGAGGAATGGTTAAAACTTGGGGATTCTTTTCACTCAAAAGTGTATATTGATACTGCCGATTGTGTAGACTCACCAAAACAAAACTTCCCCGTACTACTAACAATTGATCTGTTTGAAAATGATGCACAAAAAGCTCATCAATATTACCCGCCGGAATTTGAACTAACATCGTTTCATTACTTGTTTGGGGAGTATAGAATTGAGCCATTCCCCCTTGAATTGATTCAAGTTTACGGGTGGAAATTCCCTTAATTAATCCCATAGTTGATTATCCTTGCTTTTTCATTTTTTCTTTAGCTTAACAAAAATTATTGTAATAAATTGTTAAAATGACTACACAGATCAAGCATCTTGTGCATTGAGCAATAATACTAGATAATTTATAGTGATCTTCTTGTCTCCTTGACTCCTGAATTCAAAGATATGGTTTCTCTTCCTCTAGATAGCAAAAAACTGACTGAAAATACTTCGATTAATCTACTCAAACAGATTATCTGTGAGCAGATCCTAACCCCCTTATCCCCTGAACCTATTCCTACTGCTTATGTTTGTCAAGGACAGGGAACAACACCAATTTTATTGGTGCATGGTTTTGATAGTTCCTTATTGGAATTTCGCCGTCTTTTGCCTTTATTAGCTAAACATCAAACAACTTGGACTCTAGACTTATTGGGGTTTGGTTTTACTCAAAGAATGACTGATTTACTTTTCAGTCCAGAACAAATTAAAACCCATCTTTATTATTTTTGGAAAACCTTAATTGCTGAACCTGTTATCTTAGTGGGAGCTTCTATGGGAGGAGCAACGGTGATAGATTTTTCTTTAACCTATCCCGAAGCTGTCAAAAAACTTATTCTAATCGATAGCGCAGGGTTAACTAATCCTCCTATGATTGGTAAGTTTATGTTTCCACCGTTAGATTACTTAGCAACTGCTTTTTTGAGTAATCCAAGGGTTCGTCAACAAATTAGTCGCGCTGCTTACTATAACAAAAAATTAGCTAATCTTGATGCTCAATTATGTGCTGCATTACATCTACAATGTCCTAATTGGAGTCAAGCATTAATTGCTTTTACTAAAAGTGGTGGTTATGGTTCTTTTAAACAACAATTAGCTCAATTGGATCAAGAAACATTAATTATTTGGGGAGAAAATGATCAAATTTTAGGTACTAAAGATGCAAAATTATTTAATCAATTACTTACAAATAGTCAATTAAAATGGGTTCCTAATTGTGGTCATGTTCCCCATTTAGAACAACCGAAAATCACTCAAAAGTTAATAAGAGAATTAATATGAAATCTGGTTAAAAAATATAAGCCATTGCGATAAGACGGGGTAACATTCTAAATTCTACATTCTA
>DLXW01000305.1:11420-14238 GCA_003448685.1 Cyanothece sp. UBA12306 | reverse complement strand
TAAATTCTACATTCTACATTCTTTTTACTCTACCCCTCTCTCATCACATAGCCGCAACCACGAACGGTATGAATTAATCGTTTGTGTCCATCACTTTCGATCTTTAAGCGTAAATAACGAACATAAACTTCAATAACATTGGATTCTCCCCGAAAATCGTAGCCCCAAACATTCTCTAAAATTTTCTCCCTGGTTAACACTTCTTTGGGATGGGACATTAAATATTTAAGTAGTTCAAATTCCTTCATCGTCAAATCAATTGTCTTGTCATTGAGTAAAAGTCGACGGGTGCTTAAATCGAGGGTTAAATCATCAAATTGAAGCTGTTCTTTGACGGTTTCACAAGGAGCTAAATAGAATTGTACAAATTTAAGCAAGGTTTGTCCTTGATCAGATTTCAACACATAATCATCGGCTCCAGCTTCCAAACAAGCGACTCTTTCTTCAACAGTTTCAAGTTCGAGCACCATAATAATTAAAATTGAACGATAAGCTTGTCTTAATTGCTCACACAGAGTTAAACCAGCCTTTTTAGCCCGATTTCGATCAATGACTACCATAGCTGGCTGTCTTTTCTTAACTTCCGACAAAACTTGAGCAACATTGGAAATAACCACTGGGGTATAACCAGCTGCTGCTAAATCAACCTGAGATCTTTGATTAAAAGACTCATCGAGTTGAACTAAGAAAATATAAGGATTACTAGGGGAGGTAATAATAGTCATAAATTCACTACATTATTCCTTATTCTGGGAAAATTTCGGTTACAACTCTATCTTGAGTATTGCCACTAACTACAATGTTATTGTTGTTCAAGGTTCCTACAGCTTTTTCTCCAGTGAGATTAAATTTAGGAGAAGTTGTCTGTTCATAGATCACATTCCCTAGAGCTTCAATAGTTTGATCATTTATATTCCAGGTTAGATCATTAGAATAGAGTTTAGCTTGATTGGATGTACTGCTTCCTTTGACACCACGCCTCAGATAAGCCATGTTTCGCGCTAAATCTACTTGCGCTTCATTGCCAATGATGGTGATTCCCTGTTCGTAATTAATTAGTTTAACTGGTTTATTAGAAGTTACTTGACGGATTTTATATTTCCAAATAATCTCATCGGTAGCGACTTGTAAAGGAGGTTTAAGGGATTTAAACTCAATATTTTCTTGAATAATCACTTGTTTGGTTTTCAGGTGAACTTGGGCCCGTTTAGCCATCAGTTGATCGGTAATGGTTTTACCTTGAAAGCGCACCATTTTAAGTAAGCGATCGCCAATAACTTTATTTTGGGGTACCTGCCAAACTAAATGTTCAGTTTTCAGTTGGAGACGAGGATTTTTAGAAGTGGCGATAATTTTCCCGCTTAATTCAAATTTTTGTTTTTTAGGGTAATATTTTCCTTCTTGCGCCGATGCTTCTAGTTGAGGATGAGACCCCCGTAGGTTTTTTCGTATAATCAAAACAGATTCTTGAGGTCGCCATTCAACTTCTTCGCTACGCACCACAGCATTATTACGGGGATCGACGGCGACTACATTTTTTTTGAGCAAGATTTCCTGTCCATCTCGATTAATTTGCCCTTGATCTGCTTTAACCCGTAGTACAATTTGGCCATCTTGGAAAATATTGCCCTTGACCGCCGTTAATTTAGCTTTTTTGCGATCAGGACTGTAAGCAGTTTCATTGGCCTGAACTTTCCACAAAATCTGTCCTTGAGCGTTAGACTGTTCTAAAGTCGAATTATTCAGGATTAAACGACTTTCTGTTGGAGCCTTTTCAGGATTATTGTTATCGTTGTTTTGGGATTGCTCAGAGCCTTGACATGAGACAATTAAGAAGAGAAGCAAGAAGAAAACCCCCCCTCTTAAGACCCTATTAGGCCACAAATAAAATTTTTCAAGATCGGTTGGTCGATTCATGGAGTAAGGAAGCTAGTTAATCTAACCTCCTTACTCTATCTTAATTAAGTAAGAAGTGCGGATTGATTAACTAAGATCTTGTACTTCTTACCTGGCTTTGTTATTATCTAACATTTCCAAGCTAGAAAAACTGCTGGTATAGGACATATTCGGCTTAGGGGTTTTTTGGATGTCTTCTTTAATTTGATCGAGATCAATATAACGATCAGCCACATTAATTAGACTATCACTTGTCATCGAACGTAGGCTAACGACTTCGATGCGTGAGCCTCGGTAACTAACTGCATCAGCAGCATAAGCTAAATCTCCATCTCCACTAACAATTACTGCTGTATCAAACGAACCGACTAATGCCATGAGATCAACGGCAATTTCTACGTCTAAATTGGCTTTTTTTGAACCATCAGGGAGTTGGACTAGATCTTTGGCAATGACTCGATAGCCATTACGCCGCATCCACAGCAGAAAACCTTGTTGCTTTTCATTGGTTCGATCAACTCCAGTATAAAAGAAAGCTCTTAAGAGCCGAGAACCTCCAGTTAAACGAGAAAGTAGCTTAGTATAATCGATTTCAATCCCTAGTTGCAGTGCTGCATAAAATAAATTTGAACCATCAATAAAAATAGCTACACGTCCGCGATTTTCTAAAATTTGTTCTGCACTAAAAATAGAATCGTCTTCGAATTCTTCAAACATTTGTTTTATTCCTGGTTGATTATGCAAAAGGGAAGGTTTATGAAAAGAGCTTGTTATTTCTGGCTTATATTTCATGATATTACTAATCAGTAGAGGTGGACTAAGTCAACAGTCTCCTTTGACTAATTTTAGCCAGATTTAGGCAGATACTTCTTCAGGAAGCTCAAGCCTAGCAAAGATGGGTTGAACTTTAGTTAAGGTTTGC
>DLXW01000305.1:9327-11191 GCA_003448685.1 Cyanothece sp. UBA12306 | reverse complement strand
AGGTTTGATTAACCTTGAGTTTTCCCCACTGACTATGTTGATCAAAGGGGGCCGTTTGATGAAGATGATGATCTTCATTAAAATCAACGGATAACCCCAATTGTTGATAAATTTTATTACTTAAATTGGGAATAATTGGAGAAAGTAAATAAGCACTTAGGCGAACAGATTCTATCACAGCTGCTAATACAGCTTCGACTTGTTTTTGTTGTCCTTGCTTGAATAAACGCCAGGGAGCTTGTTCATCAATAAACTTATTACTTGCCCGAATTAGGGTAAAAATAGCCTCACAACCTTGATCAAATCTCAAGTTTTGATAGGCTTGGGTTACGCGATCACCGAGATCTAAACCGATGGTTGCTAAGGGATGTTCTGGAGCTAAATCCTCCGTAATTAATGGGGGAATTATCCCCTGACAGTATTTTTTAATCATGCCCAAGGTTCGGTTGAGCAGGTTCCCTAAGTCATTAGCTAAATCAGCATTAAGAACATTAACAAAACGGGTTTCATTAAAATCCCCATCTCGTCCACATTCAATTTCTTTGAGGAAGTAATAACGTACCGCATCTGGACCGTAACGGTCAACTAAATCGAAGGGATCAATAGTATTCCCTAAGCTTTTCCCCATTTTCTGTCCATCTTTAGTCAGAAATCCATGACTAAAAATTCTTTTTGGTAGAGGTAATTTAGCTGACATTAACATGGCTGGCCAATACACGGCATGAAACCGCAGAATATCTTTACCAATTAGGTGTAGATTAATTGGCCACCATTGGGACAGGGCATTGTTTAGACTAGGTTTTTGTTCAGCCTCTAGTAAAGCTGTTAGATAGCCTAACAGAGCGTCAAACCACACATAAATAGTGTGATTATCATCTCCGGGTATGGGGAACCCCCAATCAACATTAACTCGGGAAATGGAGAAATCTTGTAGACCGACCTTTACAAAATTAAGGATCTCATTACGACGACTTTCGGGTTCAATAAAACCAGGATGTTCTTGATATAGGGTTTCAAGTTTTTCTTGATATTTAGATAATCGAAAGAAATAATTTTCTTCATCGCGCCACTCGGCTTTTTTATTGGGGTGGAGAGGACAACATCCGTCGTCTAAGAGTTCTCGTTTTTCTTTAAATTCTTCGCAAGCAACACAGTACCAACCCTGTTGTTGGGCTAAATAAATGTCTCCTTCCTCCCAAACTCTTTGAAAAAACTCTTTGACGATCACCCCATGATTGATAGCCGTAGTTCGACTAAAGCGATCATATTGAATGTTAAGCTTTTGCCAAAGAGACTTGAAACTTGCTACAATGCGATCGCAGTGCTGTTGCGGATCTAACCCTTTTTCTTTAGCTGTTCTTTCAATTTTTTGACCGTGTTCATCGCTTCCCGTAATCAAAAGTACAGATGACCCCTGCAGTTTTTGAAACCTGGCTATAACATCAGCCACCATTGTTGTATAGGCACTTCCTATATGGGGTACGTCGTTGACGTAGTATAAGGGAGTGGTCAAAGAAAATGTTTGGGGCTTTGTTTGAGCGTGGGTCATTTAAACTTACATTATTAAAATAAAGGGCATTGATACTAATACCTTTAGGAGATCGAGTATGAGTTAGTGATGAGCTAATTTTAAGTTACTATCGAGGAACCCAAGTAAGACGCTCATAGTTCTAACTTAATCTATTTCTAACCTAATGGGTGATAACTTATCAATAAAAATATCCTTAAGTCTAAGATTTATTAACAATTGAGTAATTCTAGGGAATTGAGTTAAGATCTGAGTCTAATGTGATCATTGTGATTTTAAAAATAATTTATACATTATCATTTTAAACCTTTCTTATGATTAGGGGTACTCCTAACC
>DLXW01000305.1:0-9186 GCA_003448685.1 Cyanothece sp. UBA12306 | reverse complement strand
TTTGCTTAGCTTTGAGGGTAAGTCTAGAGTTTTTGAGTATTATCCTTGTTTAGATAAAAATTTGGACACTGCTTGATTAAATATTTCAGGTTCCACTAAAAATGCCCAATGATTACCTGGAACTGTTTGTATTTGCAAATTTTTTAAATAGGTTTGATAGGGTTTTAGTTGCCATTGGGTTCTGTTGAGTCCTTTTTGTGGTTTAATAAAGAGAGTAGGAATGTCAATTGGCTGAATTAATCCGGCGCATTTCATCACATCTTCGAAAATTTCATTTCTAGCTTGTACCACAAATTTACCGCCCCATTTTCCCTCTGCTTTTGGTTCCATTCCTAATTGAAATACTTTTTGTTGTAAAGGACTCCAACCTTGATATTGTTTTAAGTTACGAGCTAAGGTTTCGGCTGCTTGATAACTCTTGAATGGTCCCATGGCTTTAAGAAAGGGTAATACTTGATATAATAAAGGAAAGGTTACCTTAAAAATTGAGGGCATTTTATCGATAAAGAAAGGATCAATTAAAATTAAACTTTTAAATCTTTCAGGTTTTTTAGTTGCCCAAATAGTGGCTAATTTAGCGGACCAAGAATGACCTAAAATGTGAGCAGATTTCCAGCCCAAATCGTTCATTAAAGCCTCTAGATCATCAATATAGTCCGTGAATTTATAACCTGTTGCTGGTTTACTGCTATCTCCATGTCCTCGTAAATCAGGGGCGATAATATGATAATCATCGGATAAATAATTTCCTAAACTAGACCAAACGAAGGCATGATCAGCTAAACCATGTAAGAGTAACAGGGGTTCTTGACCTAAGTTCCATTCTAAACAAGATAATTCAATTGATGATAAATGAAAGGTTTTACGAACAAACATTTTTATAAAATAGAGTAATGAATAATAAAAAATGTATCTTATTTTTGATGATCTTTAAAGGATACATTCGACTAAAGGTCTAAATATATCGATAAATTTAGTTTTACTAACAACTAAACAAGGAAAGGATTTTTGACCATAATCTTGACCAATTTTGAGAGGGAAAATAGATTGATCTTTCAAATGAATAAAAACCCCACCAGCAGCTTGAAGAATGACCCAAACGGCTGCAATATCCCAAATTTTGGGTGTTGCTTCTACTCCTCCTAAAGCAGCACCAGTGGCGACTAATAAAATATTATAACTAGCTACTCCAATCATCCGAATTTTGCAGGGAAAAGGCTGTCTCAGAATTTTGATACTACGGGCGCACAGATTAAATAAATGACTGTTACTAGGAGTTTCATCGCTCGTATGAATGGGTTGATCATTCAGATAAGCTCCTACAGGTCCGGTTAAACCCGTTTTTCCATACCAATACCCATAAAAAGACTCTTGAAGTTGAGGCACATAAACAAAGCCAAAAACTGGCGTTCCTCGATACAACAAACCCAAAGAAATTGCCCAAATAGGCACTCCTCGCGTAAAATTTGTAGTTCCGTCAATAGGATCAATAATCCAACACCAGTCGGTATTAGGGAAAATATGGGTTGTTTCTTCAGTTAGTAAGCCATGATTAGGAAATTTAGCCGCGATAGCTTCTCGAATCATCTGATCTGCCCAGCGATCAGCTTGAGTGACTAAGGAACCATCTTCTTTTTGAGTGGGGGATAGTTGACCTGCATCTTTGGTAAGATGTTCTCCGAGTTTCTTAGTTGTTGTCTGACAAAAGGTTAATACTTCGTTCCAAAATTGTTGTTCCATAGTTTCTTTAGTCAATGAAAATTAAAATGGAGGGTAAACATAATGCTAATGTTAACCTTGTCAGCGAATACTAATAAACCCTGCTTCTTCAATTAAATCTTGCCCTTGTTGGGTTAGCAATAATTGAGCATAAGCTTTTCCTGCTTGTTGATCAACCTCCCCATTTTCTTTAATAATGACAAAAAGTCGACGGGTAATGGGATATTCTCCCTTTTGAAAGGCAGATTTATTTAATTGATTGCGTTTTTGTGGACATTGAGATAGGGGGATAAAAGGAGTTTGATAGGCTGTTACCCATTGACCAGGTTTTTGACCGAGGGGTAGGGTTTTAACGGTGCATTGGGGAACCACTTCGGGGGCTGATGCGTAGTAAATGCTACCTTTTTCTTCAGCAACTTTTCGTAATGCTTGGGTGGTACTAAAAATGTAAATAATATTTTGCCCAAAATTTTCTTGATCTAAAATATTTTTTTGAAAAAATTCTACAGTTCCTCCATCTTCAGGACGACGGGAATAGGGACGAATGGATAAATCTGGTCCACCAACTTGCTGCCAATTGGTGATTTTTCCTAGATAAATATCTCGTAGTTGATCAATAGTAATTCCTGGTACATTGAGGTCAGGGTGAATGGCGATCGCAATACTATCAATGGCAACAGGTATTTGTTTTAGGGTAAATCCCCTTTTTTTAGCTCTTTCATATTCTTCATCTTTTAAGGGTCGAGAGGATTGAGAAAAGGCTAATTGATCGTCAATTAACATCCTAATCCCATTACTTGAACCTGGGGTTCCGCTAATAGGATCGGTGTAGCGTAATCGAAAATTAGGATGGACATTTTGCAGTTCTTGATCAACGGATTTTCGGATGGGTGCCCAGGTGGTACTACCGCCATAATTAAATAACCATGATGGTATATTAGGAACCTCTTTAAATGTGTTAAATGCTTTAAGTGTGGCCTTATTTGGTGGGGAAGGGGAAGGACTGAAATTAATTCCTAATTGATTAACTACTAACCAATAAATTGTCCCTATAATCCCCAACGTAATAATTAGGCTTAAGATTAAGGGAATAGTTTGATTTTTTTGAGTCATCGATCAATAATTACGTTAATTGTTTGTTTTGTCTTAACTTGAGGATTTTTGATTGTGATTGTTTATCGGTTATTTGTCTTTGGTTAAAAATATTTAAAATCTTTATTTAGCTGCTTGTCTATCTAGCGATTTTTAGCATATTTCTGACCAGAATAAAATGAGTTAAACCATCCTCGTCGCCAAAATAGATAAATTAAACTTACGGCAATAATTACCATTGTTATCAAGCAAATAAAATAACTCCATGTTCCCTTAAGTTCAGGCATATGTTCAAAATTCATCCCATAAATACCCGCCATAAAAGTTAGGGGAATAAAAATTGTAGAAATCACGGTTAAAACTTTCATAACTTCATTCATTTTATTACTCATCGAAGATAGATAAACATCCATTAAACTTGAGGCTAATTCTCGATAGGTTTCGACGATATCAAGTAGTTGAATAGCGTGATCATAGCAGTCTCGAAAATATATTTTAATCTCAGGATTAATTAAGTAGCTTTCTTCGCGTACTAAAAGATTGGTGACGTTGCGTAATGGCCAAATAGCTCGACGGAGGGACAATAATTCCCTTCTTACAGTATAGATCTCTTCGAGGTAACTGCTGTGGGGTTGTAAGACGAGTTGATCTTCTAGAGTTTCAATGCGATCGCCATACTTTTCTAAAACGGGGAAATAACCATCAATAATGGAATCTAATAAGAGATACATTAAGTAATCTGGTCCTACTTGACGTACTCTTCCTTGATTATTTCTAATCCGGTTGCGAACGATCTCAAAACAGTCTTCAATTTCGTCTTCTTGGAAGGTTAAAAGATAACCTTTTCCCAACACAAATCCCACTTGTTCACTATGAAAACCATCTTCTTCTGGGTGAGCAAAAACCATCTGTACGATAATCACTAATTGCTCGTTATAATCTTCTACTTTCGGTCTTTGAGGCACATTAACGACATCTTCTAAAAGCAGGGGATGAAGTTTAAAAATTTCACCAATTTGCTTGAGAATTTTTTCACTTCCTAACCCTTGAATATCCATCCAGGAAATAGTATTGGTTCCCAAATAGGGAATTAATGCTTTGGGTGAAACATCTACTTTCCGAACCGCTTGATTTTCGTCGTAATCAATTAAAATAATGCGGGATGGTTTGGCATCAGGTTCAATATTTAGGGTTCCTGGTTCGCTTCCTGGTTCATCATAAAAGTAGTCAAAATAATCTTGCTCTTCTTCTTCTAAATTAAGTTCAGCAATCAGTTGAGTATTGGCTGGATTAATCTGAGTCATAAGCTTTTAATAATCTAACAATTTATCAATTTAATAAGATTTTTAATTTAGGGTGCGTCCGACGATAATTAAGTCTCGCTTAACTTCGTCCAATTCAGCTACTTGGGGTAAATAACCCCATTTTTGAAATTTATGTTTTATAAATAGATTTAAACTAGGTTGGTTATGGGCAAAAATAAAGCCTAACAAAGTTTTTAGATCTAAACTAGGAGCTTTTTTTATAGCTTGTTGTAACAGTGTTTTTCCAACTCCTTGGCGTTGATAATGGGGAGAAATATAAAGGCTAATTTCTGCTGTTTTGTTATAGGCAGGGCGACCATAATAAAATGCTTGAAAACCTAGCCAACCAGCAATTTTATCGTCAACTTCCATCACCCAGAGAGGATAATGCTCAGGGGAATGATCATTAAACCATTTTAAGCGACTTTCTACTGATATTTCTTGGAGATCTCCGGTTGCTATACGACTGGGAATACTAGCATTATAAATATTAACAATAGTAGGTAAATCTGATTCAATAGCATCTCTGATTTTTTCCATAGTTCATCCCTTAATTTTAGCTTTACAGTTAAATGAGAGCGACTTTTTTATTTCAAACATACCCATTAATTCTACCAGTTTACTCAATTTTTTGTATTCATAATTGAAGCCTCACAAGTATGAGAACTGCTATATTAAGCATTAAGATCTCCAGAATTACCTAAGCTAGTCAAGAAGTTTAACCACCAAAATACCAATACATAGTTGAAATGCTCCATAGCTTAACTACAGGGGTATAACTTACGCCTATATAATTAATTTCGTTTACCCTTTTATCCAAATTTTGAGCTAATTTTTGCGGTTATTCATTACTCCTAAACTTGCTGGCTAATAGCTTTGCGATATAATTTTTGGATAGTTTTCAATAGCTTATCAAAAGCAGATTTAGGGGCATCTTGATTAGGATCAAGTAATTGTAATTTCGTTAAAAATTGAGCTTCTTGTATTTGGACATCCCCATCACTATAAATTAAAGCACTGAGGGTTTCTAGCAATTCTTGATAATCTTTTTCGGTGGGATTTTCTCCTAAATATTCTTCTAACCATTGATAACACTGGGATGGTTGAACGGGTTTTAATTCAGATAAAAGGGTTTTAATTTCCCCATCATCTACAATACCTTGAGCAGTTGCCACACTATGTAAATAATCTCGCTCTTCTTTTTGAATCAATCCATCAATCCAAGCGACACCAATTAAAATTTTGAAAAGTTGTTTATGTTTATGATTGCTGTTCATGGTTAAACCTAAACTTAATAGAAATTATTTCTCTAATTTCCATGATGAAGGATTTTGTACTCGAATGGGGATTCTGTCAACCTTTCTTTAACTTCACCATAAAAAAGCCATCCATTTGCTGTTGATGGGGTAAGATTTCTATCCACCCTGAAGCTGTAACCCAATGAAAAGTTGGTGAATTCGAAGATGGGGGTTCAATTTTCCAATGGGGATGGGAAGCAAGAAATTGTTGAATAACTGCTTCATTTTCCCTAAAAGTTAAGGTACAGGTGGAATAAACCAATATTCCTTTGCTTTTAACCCAACTAGCTGCTTTGTCTAATAATTGCTGTTGCAAAATTCCTAACTCTTCAATCTTATCTGGAGTCTGTCTCCAGCGAAGATCGGGGTGTCGGTGTAAGGTTCCGAGTCCCGAACAGGGTGCATCTACTAATACCCGATCAGCTATTTCCCTAAATTGGTCTAATTCAAGAATATCTCCTTCTAAGATTTGAAGGGATTTTAGTTGTAATCTTTGGGCATTGGCTTTTAATTTTTTCAATCGAGAAGGAACGCGATCGCAGGCCCAAATTAGGCCTTGATCCCCCATTAATTCGGCAATATGGGTAGTTTTTCCCCCTGGTGCAGCACAGGCATCAATAATTACTTCTGATGGCTGAGGATCGAGTAAGTGACCCACTAATTGAGCGCTACTATCTTGAACTGTCCACCAACCTTCTTTAAATCCTGGTAATTGTTGAATTGCTCCGATTTTACCCGTTAATCTCAAAGCTTGAGGTAAATTTTTGAGACGAACTACATTAATATTAGCTTCGGTTAATTTGGCTTCAACCTCTTCTAGGGTAGATTTCAAGGTGTTAATGCGGATATCGAGTAAGGGAGGTTGATTAAACCAATCACACAATTGTTTTGTGGTTTCGAGTCCCCATTTTTCTAACCACATCTCGATCATGAAGTCAGGAAAGCTCGACAAAATCCCCAATTTAGTAATAGGATTGTCAGGTAGAATTAGTGGCTCAATTTTGTTTTGAGTTAGGCGAATATATTGACGTAGAATGCCATTAACGACCCCTGAAAGCTTTTTTAAGCGGTTTTCTTTGGCTAATTCAACAGCAGTATTAACAGCTGCTGAAGGGGGAATTTGAGTTAGATAACGCAGTTGATATAGCCCAATGTAGAGTATTATGCGTAGATCACGAGATTGTTGGGAAGAGGACTTTTTCCCCAGTTGATCAATGAGGGTATCTAGGGTTCTTTTTCGCCGTACAATTCCATAGACTAATTGCGTGACTAAAGCGCGATCGCTCGTAATCAGGGAAGTTTGTTTCAAAGCGCGATCGAGAGCTATATCTGTATAAGCATCTCGTCTTTCAATTTCGCGCAGAATGGAGAAGACTAGTTGACGCGAATGAGTAATCTTTTCAGTAGACTGCAAAGTTTTATATATTACATTCATTAAATCATTAAAATCCAGGGTGCAGGAGTTGAACCTGCCTAGGGCAAATTATGAGTTTGCTGCCTCAACCGCTCGGCCAACCCTGGTTATTCCCTAAAAAACGCTGACATTGGACTTCCTTTAAGCAAAGCGATCGCGATCATTTTAGTTGCTTATTGCCCATGTCTCATTCTATTATAACTCCATAGGTATTTTTCAGTTAACCCATTGTCAAACTTTATAATAAAGCTTCCTATAACTAAAAACTATGAAAATTAATCCTACTATCAAACTGACGTTATTACTATTAGTGATCATGTCTGGGGTAGGTACCGCAAGTGCCTATCTCGCCTATAATGTCGGTTACAAAGCTCTTCAAGGAGTAAATCAACCACCTACTAATCCGGCAAAAAAGCTCAAAAAAACAGCTAATCTATCGACAAAACCGACAGAGTTTGTCCCCGTTAATGAAAAAACAATTTTGATTAAAGTTTATGATCATATTCACCAGGAAGAGAAATCTAATTCTAAGTCATCAAAGAAAAAGTCAAAAAACGACGACAAAAAGGCCAAGAAAACTTCACAATCTGATTCTGAATCAGTTTCAATAACCAATTTACCCATTCGAGTTCAAGATAGTGGGGTGACATTAGAAGTTACCAATGCTAGTAAGAAAGCAGGAAATTTGTTACTCAATGTTAATCTCCGAAATGAAGGAGATAACGAATTCAAATTTCTCTATAGTTTCTTGGAAGTAAAAGATAATCAGGGACGCTCTTTGAGTGCGATTACTGAAGGATTACCAGATGAATTACCTCCTAATAAAGAACGTTTTAACGGAACGATTAAAATTCCCACAGCATTGATGAGTCAAGTTGAGAGCATATCTCTCAATCTTACAGATTATCCTGACCAAAAATTAGAACTTAAGTTAAGCAAAATTCCTGTTGTTAGATAATTATCACAGGTTAATTAGAGATAGATTTGGCATTTCTAATAAACCTTATTTATCTCTAACAAAAAAAATGGCAAAAACTAGGTTACAAATTTAAAAAATATTTCCTTTGAGACTTGATACTATAACTTCGATCTGCGAATTCCTAAATACTATGAACTCGGGTTGACAAGTTTTTAACCTTTTCTCTGTATTTTCTGGATTGTAGAAGCCAATTGCCAATTGTATTCATTGGCAATTGTCGTGTGAGGAGTTAACCATGAATCAACCTAACCATCTTCCATCTCAGTGGGAATTTGCCCATTATCCTGAAACCATAGTCAGTCTTCTCAAAACAAAAGCTAGATATCAACCATTACACACTGCTTACACCTTTCTAGAAAAGGGAGAAACAGAAAAATATTCCCTAAGTTACCAACAATTGGATGAAAAAGCCAGAAAACTGGGTTCTACGCTTTATAAGTTAGGATTACAAGGAGAAAGAGCCTTACTGATGTATTCTCCTGGACTAGAATTCATTGTGGCATTTTTAGCCTGTTTATACGCGGGAGTCGTCGCTGTTCCTGTCTATCCACCCAAACGCAACCAATCTCTCGACAGATTACAAGCAATCATCAAAGATTGTCAAGCAGTGGAAGTGTTAACCACTAGTGCAATTAAGGCTAATTTAGAACAAAGTTTAGTCAACTACCCAGAATTGAGTCAATTCAAGTGGTTACCTACCGATAATTTATTTCATCAGTGGAATGATCCTAAATGTTTACCAATTATTCACAAAGATAATCTAGCCTTCCTACAATACACTTCAGGATCAACAGGTAACCCAAAAGGAGTAATGGTTACTCATCATAACTTGCTGCATAACCTACAGATGATTCAGCAAGCATTTGGTCATAATGATTCTACTATTTTTGTCGGATGGCTGCCTCTGTTTCATGATATGGGACTGATTGGTAATATTTTACAACCTCTATATCTAGGAATTTCTTGTATCCTAATGTCTCCAGTTGACTTCCTCCAAAAACCCTATCGTTGGTTGAAAGCCATTTCTGATTATCGCGCGACAACTAGCGGTGGTCCTAACTTTGCCTATGATTTATGCCTTCAAAAAGTCACCCCTGAACAAATGGAAAACCTTGACTTAAGTAGCTGGGAAGTAGCTTTTAATGGCGCTGAACCCATTCGGGCCCAAACCTTAGAAGCTTTTGCTCAGAAATTTGCCCCTTGTGGTTTCCGTAAAGATGCTTTTTATCCTTGTTACGGAATGGCTGAGGCTACTTTATTCATCACTGGTGGCAAAAAACCTAGAACTCTCAATCTAAAGACAGTCGATGAAATAGATTTAGAAAAAAATCGAATAGTTGAAGTTTCTTCAGAACACCCGAAAACACGAACTTTAGTTAG
>DLXW01000045.1 GCA_003448685.1 Cyanothece sp. UBA12306 | reverse complement strand
GCTAACCAATATCCTCCTAACCAAGCCATAATCAGAGCGTGGGGTTCTCCATGTTGGGTAAATCTTAAGGGTGATGCCATATAAACTATTCCTTCGATTAATTCAGCTTTTTTGACATCAGGCATTTGTTGATAACGCTGTTCAAATTCATAGCGTGTTAGTTGATCTCCATTTTCGAGGGGTGGAATTATTTTTATGAATTTTAGGGTACTTTTAGACATATTAATTACCTTATAAGAATTAGTAAGTAAGAAGTAAGAAGTAATAATATAAAATTGCTCAGTCTTGGCTACATATCGGTAGAGAATTTATCAATCATCATGAGCTAATTCTCACTATTTTGAAAATCAAGTGATTGAACAGGTACAAGTTTAGCAACAGAAGAAGATTCTTTATTAGGTATTTGAGGAGTTAACTGCTGTGAAGATGATGATGGCAAAGCAGAATTTAGACTATTTTTCATTTTTTCCATGGACTCACCATAAGCAATTTGTTCTTCAAGAAGTTGAATTGAAGAGAGTAAATTACTTAACCCTTCAATTAATTTGCGTATCTCTTCTCTTAGTTTTGGGTTACCTGTCAATTCATCAACATCGGAGGTAATTTTGTTGATATTTTCAAACATGGTACGGGCCGAATCTAAGATCTGTTGCAATTTTAGAACAGTTTCGGGATCAGTAAGTCGGTCGGAAAAATCGATCAGTTTATTGGATAACTCAGCAGTATTAGCGGATATAGTCGCTAAATTCTGGAATAAACCACTATTATCTGCTTTTTCTAGCAATTGACTATCTTTGACTTCCTTAGCTAAGTTAGTTAACTGACGCATAATTATGGTCAATTCCTGGCTTGTTTCCCCTATATTATTGAGGGTATTAGCCACGTTAGTTTGATTGACAGCGATGAAAAAATCGACGCGATCGGCGACGTTTCCTACGGAAGTTAAGGTAGAATTTAGACGAGGAATTGTATTAGTTTGCTGTACCTCTTGTAACAGACTATTAGCAGTATCACTGAGTCTACCAATTTTGTTAGCTAGTTGGCTGATGTCTGTGGCTGCCCTTTCCGCAGAAACTAAAGTTTTGTCTACTTTAGCTGGTATTTGCGATTTGTTGAGAGTTACTATCAATTTGCTAACATCTTTACTGAGTTGATCTATCCCTTTTAGGCTAGTATGGATATCTTCAACATTCTGTTCAATATTTTCAACATTTTTGTTAACGTCAGGAAGACTATTAACTGCTTTGAGTATACTGCCAGGAGTAACTTTATCAACCTGCGATCGCTTTTCACTACAAATTATTGAGTTGGGATCACAGTCAACATCTAGAGGTTTTGCTTGAATACTGTCGGTAGATAAGGCAGTCGATGGAGTAATATTTAAAACGGTTTTTCCTTTCAATTCTAGGGGTTTGATGGCAGACTGACTAGGAATTAGGCGATCTTTGGGCCAAATTTTTACCTCTACAGCTACCCCTTTTGCTTCGGGGGTAAGACTAAGAACTTTTCCTACTTCAACTCCTCGATAAGTTAGAGGTGTTCCCTCCTTGATGTCATGGGCTTGAGGTAAAGAAAGAACTGTTTTAAAAGTTCCTCCTCTCAAGGTATCTTGCAACAACCAGACTGTCAAACCACCTAATAAGCCAATACTAGCTAAAATGACTAAAATTTTTCGCTGTCTTAATCTCGTTAGCCATCCCCTGTTATCCGAGTTCATGCCTCACTCCTCAAATTTTAATAATTATTTATATTCAATATAAAACATTTTTATTTTAAGTGATGGAGAAGAGTTAATATGCAAAAATATTAGACTGTATTATCAACAGTAACGACAACTTGTATCGGAGGCTAATTCTTTAATTTAAAATCTGCAATCTGCAATACATTTAATCAAATACTTCTGCGTCTTTTAAAAGAGTTCCTGCTTGATCTTTTTTAGATAAAATAGGTTCTCCTTCTAACTGCCAGTCAATACCAATATCGGGATCATTCCAAAGAATACTTCTTTCATGTTGCGGTGCATAATAATCTGTCGTTTTATACAAAAACTCTGCTGTGTCTGATAAAACGACAAAACCATGAGCAAATCCTTGAGGAACCCAAAATTGACGCTTATTTTCTTCACTAAGAATACAGCCTACCCATTGGCCAAAACTGGGAGAACTTTTACGAATATCAACTGCTATATCTAATACTTTTCCACTGACAACTCTCACTAATTTTCCTTGGGTTTGTTGAATTTGATAATGTAGCCCTCTTAGTACATTTTTAGAAGACTTTGAATGATTATCTTGAACAAAATCAGTCTTTAACCCTGTCTCTTCTGCAAATTTTTTAGCATTAAAACTCTCATAAAAAAATCCTCTTTCATCTCCAAAAATTTTGGGTTCAATGATCATAACATCAGGAATATTTGTGGAAATAACTTTCATGCTTTAACTCCTTTGATTAATTTATTTCAAAAGATTAAACGGTAATAGTAATCCAATTTTGTAATTCTTTCCAGCCTAAACCTTGTCGAATAACCACAGGTTCATCTGAAGTCATATCTAAAATTGTAGACACTTCAGACCCTGGTTCTAAATCATTATCAATAATTAAATCAACCTGACTATCTAAGATATCAAAAAGTTTAAACTTTTCTAACCCCATAGTAGGAAATTCTCCATCTTCATCGGGTAAATGGGCCGAACTCGATACAATAGGATTACCTAATGTTTGTAATATTTTCTGACAGATAGCATCATCGGGTACACGAATTCCTGTGGTTTTTCTTTTGGGACTCATTACTAACTTAGGAACTAATTTAGTCGCAGGAAGCAAAAAAGTATAAGGGCCAGGAATTACCCGCTTCATAATTCGATAAGCATCGTCAGAAACTAAAGCGTAGTCAGCAATATTAGACAGAGAAGAACAAAGAAATGTGAGAGGTTTATCGTTAGATAATTGTTTTAATTTCCTTACCCGTTCCACTGCGGATTTACTATTGAGATCGCAGCCAATAGCGTATACTGTATCAGTAGGATAAAGCATAATTGCCCCTTTTTTAAGTTCCTTCGTAATTTCCTCAATACTACGAACTTGGGGATTATCGGGATGGAGAGTGTATAGTTTAGCCATGGGGAAAACACTATGTTAAATCTAGAGTTATTATGAATAATAATACGATAGAAATCAATAATCCTCCCAGAAACCAAAAAAAATAACAACAGGTTAATTTGATGACTAAAATAGCCTATTTAGAATGTCCAACGGGAATAGCTGGTGATATGTGTTTGGGAGCTTTAGTTAATAGTGGAGTTCCGATAGATTACCTGATCGAACAACTCAAAAAGTTAGGGATAGAAAATGAATATTGTCTATCTACAGAAAAGGTTCACCGTCAAGGACAATTAGCTACTAAAGTTCATGTTGAGTTATTAGGACAAAACCAATCCCAAAAAACACACCATCACCATCATAACCATCATACTCGTCATTTACCTGAAATTGAATTGATGATTCAAGGGGCTAATTTGCCTTCCCAAGCTAGTCAATGGAGTTTAGAGGTATTTCGCCAATTAGCATCAGCAGAAGGGGCTGTACATGGTATAGAACCGGAAAAAGTCCATTTCCATGAAGTAGGGGCAACTGATGCGATCGTGGATATCGTAGGAACTTGTTTAGGACTAGATTGGTTGGGTATTGAGGAATTATACTGTTCTGCAATGCCGACTGGTGGGGGTACGGTTTGGGCCGCACACGGGCGTTTACCTGTTCCTGTTCCAGCAGTTATGAAGTTATGGGAATCCCGTCAAGTTCCGGTTTATAGTAATAATATTAACCAAGAATTAGTAACTCCTACAGGGGCAGCTATTAGCGTTAGTTTAGCCTCAAGTTTTGGTTCTCCTCCTCCTCTAAAATTACAAAAAATTGGCTTGGGAGCAGGTACAAAAGATTTGGCAATTCCTAATATTTTGAGATTGTGGATTGGGGAATCTCTAGAAAATAATCAAAGTGAAACTAAATTAGAACAAATTTCTGTTTTAGAAACCCAAATTGATGATCTAAATCCACAAGTAATTGGCTATATTTTTGATGCTTTGTTTGCAGTAGGGGCGTTGGATGTTTTCACTCAAGCTATTAATATGAAAAAATCTCGACCAGGAATTTTATTAACAGTGATGTGTCCCCCTGAAAAATCATCAGATTGTCAGAATATTATCTTTCAAGAAACTACTACATTAGGGATACGTTATCTAACTCAAAATCGAGCAATTTTACACAGAGAGATTGAAGAAGTTATCACAGATTATGGTATAGTTAAGGTTAAAGTTGCTAGTCAAGGAAAGGGAACAAGTAAAACAATTATCAATGTCCAACCTGAATATGAAGATTGTGTTCAATTAGCCAAACAATATAATCAGCCCCTAAGAGAAATTCAGCGTGTAGTTTTGAATACTTGGTATGGTAAACATTCAACGCAAATATAGTTATATAGTGCTTAGAATGTAGAATGCAGAATTTAGAATTTAGAATTTAGAATTTAGCTATGACTCGATGAAAAACAAGCCCGAAGTCTTTCAAACAGGGGAAAATCCAGCAATTCTCATTTTGAAAAGAAGACGGGATCAAGTTATACTACCTGTAAATTTACAGTTAATGGATGATGAAGGGGGATTTTCCCCCCTTAAGCATCGCTATGCTTCATCATAAGCTTCTATATCGAGTAAATAAAGATAGGGTTCAGCCAAATCTTCCCTTTGAAAAGCAATAGCCCTTAAAAGATGCCAATCATTGAGGGCTTCAAAAGGGTTATTATAGTCGTCCTGTTCTAGCCTTTGGGCTAAAGCAGAGATATCTTTCTCCGTTAAAGCTGAAATTTCTTGCCGCGTCACACCCAAAACAGTCATGGCGCACCTCCTGTCAAACCGCATTCTCTGTGAATACCCTCACCCATTCTAACCCCATCTTGATAATTTCCCTAGTGGAAGATCAAGGAATGTTAAGCAAGAATTTGAGCGTAATTTATAAGTTTGGGGATAAGAGAGATTGGATTAGTCAAGGGTTTGGGCGTTTAACAATCTCTTTTGCTTGGAGGTAATTAGTTTAATTTTTACCAACAATCTTAATGATTATTTTCTCCCACACTCTCCCATACTGCGCGGTTAAGCCAAAAATTACTCACGGGGTGACAAGCAGGTTAAAGTAAGGACAGGGATAGACCTTAATCAGTCAATGGGTAAAGTTCAATGATCATCGAAAATATATTTAATATACTTAACTCTTGGACAGTTAGTGTTTGTCAACTAATGGCTTTAATAGTCATCTTAGTGGGAATTATTAAAGCATTAATTATTTATTTTCAACATATTTTATCTTTATCCCCAACAACCACCGCTTTTCAGAAAAGTCGTCTACAATTGGGTTATTCCTTTTCTCTAGGACTCAGCTTTCTGATTGGTGCTAGTATTCTAAGAACTACCTTAACCCCAAATTGGAATGATATTGGTCAGTTAACTGCCATTATTGCGGTGAGAACCCTGCTTAATTATCTCCTACTCCAAGCAATCACCGGAGCTAGTGTAACCGAAGAAATAATTAATTCCAATGCTCAAATCTCAACTTCCAACTCAGAATAGACATTATTTATTGACCTAAGCTAAACTGGTAACGAGTTTACTTTAAGTTTTTTCAATGAATAGCCCTGAATTAACCATGAATGAACCAGGAGGAAAAAATCAACCAATTCGTTCCCTCAATGATGCCCTGAACCGTTGTCAAATGTTGGGAATGCGAGTAAGTCGTCAGAGACGTTTTATCTTAGAATTGCTTTGGAAAGTACAAGAACATCTTTCTGCTCGGGAAATATACCATCAGCTTAACCAAGAAGGGAAAGAGATTGGTCATACATCAGTTTATCAGAATTTAGAAGCACTGTCTAACCAAGGTATTATTGAATGCGTTGAGAGGTGTGATGGTAGACTATATGGCCATATTAGTGATTCCCACAGTCATGTGAACTGTTTAGACACTCAGAAAATTATCGATGTCCATGTGGAACTTCCTCCAAATTTAATTGAGGAAATTGAAGCAGAAACTGGAGTTAAAATAGCTGATTATCGGATTGATTTTTTTGGATATCAAAAAGTTGACTAAGGTAGACTAAACTAGATATTGTCATCTTTTCCCCTAAGAATTGTGAGCGATCGCCCTACTAATCTCTTTATTATTGATCACGATCCTATTTTTCGCTTGGGACTCTCAAGTGTCTTAGGGAAGTATGAAGATTTTTATCTTATCGATCATCAGAAAATATCTACAACTGTTCTCGAAGCATTAAATAGTCATCCTTTGGACCTAATTATTTTAGATCCTGAATTACCTAAGGGAACTGATTATAACGGGTGGCAATTGTGTCAACAAATTAAACAAAGTAACCCAAACATAAAAATTTGTTTGTTTACCCATTCTAAAGACTTTTTAAAATTTAAAAAACTCCAAGACAGTGGGGTTGAAGGTTATTGTCCCAAAGGAGTTGCAGTTGAAGAGCTAATTACACTTTTAAGAGAAATTGTTCAGGGTAAAAATCATTGGCCGATCCTAACTACTACATTTTTTGAAAAAAATATTGGCCCTGCAACTTCCCGCAAAAAATTGTTAGTAAGTTGGAAAAAATCAGGCTTAAATCAAATCAATGAAACTTTAACGCAAATCAATCTAAAGCTCAAACAGCATCGCTTATCAAGAGCTGACAAACTATTTTGGTATGGCAGAAAAAGAGAACTTTTAGCTGCTCGTTGGTTAGTCAATCAACTAATTCCCAATGAAGAAATAATTCCTACTACTTCAATTGATTTACCAACCAGTTTATCCCTAAAAGAGCAAGATGTTGACTTAACTATATCCCCAAATAATTACCCAACTACCATCCCAGGATTTCAATCTGAAAATGCCCTAATAATTATTGATAGAACTTTTAAAAAAATCAAACAAAGCAATCTTAATTTAACTACAAATATCTTAGAAATTGATATATTAAAAACTCCACAAAAACAGGAACTAATAACTATTATTGTCCAGCAATTAGGCAGGGTTTTAGATGACTTGAATTTTCTGCAAACCGCCCCTAATAAGTTATTAAATAATACCCCTCTGATTTTGCAAAAAATTTGGCGAGAATCTGCTTCTATTTTTTTAGGTAAATATTGTCTAATAGAGGGAAAATATAGTTTAAATTTAGAAGAAATTGAAGATATAATAGATGAATATACTGCTTCAGTTCAAGAAGAAATTCTCGATAAAATACCTTTTGTCACTGAATTATTGGAATATTTATTATTTGATAATAATGTGAAGATTAATCAAATTGACTATCGGCCTGAATCTCCTGAAGCCCAACAACAAGCAGAAATATTTCTTCATAACTTGCTTATTGGTATTGCTAATGGGATTGTTTCTTTAATCTTGAATAATTTTGCAGAAATTGAAGAAGTTAAGACCAAATTATATCATAAAAATCTTGTTTCTTCTAGAGAAATAGCAAAATTTCGCAATAACTTATCGTGGATATATCGCCAGGAAAGATATTGGGAAGAACCTAAAAACATTTTTGAAAGTCAATACCGCTTATTATTTTGGAGTGAAAAAGGAATTGAAGCCATTTTGATTCACGCACCGCGACAAGAAGAACTCAAACAACTTCAAGGACTTCCCTCAACAGTGACAATTATTTTAGAAACCCGCGACGCTTTTGCACCCTTACTTCGCTCTGTGGTAGGATTTGTCGGTAATGGTTTAGTTTATCTGCTAACCCAAGTGATTGGCAGAGGTTTGGGACTCATTGGCCGAGGAATCATTCAAGGAATTGGTAATAGCTTCCAGGAAACTCGTTATGGGAAGGAGCAAAAACAAAGAAAATCAAAATCATGAACACCTATAACCGCAGAATTTATCTATCTGATACCGATGCAGCAGGTGTAGTTTATTTTGCCTCCCTCTTGTCAATCTGTCATGAAGCTTACGAAACGTCTCTACAAGCAGCAGCAATAGACTTTAAAACCTTAGTAAGTCCTGGGAATCTGGCCCTTCCTATTGTCCATGCAGAAATTGATTTTTTCCGCCCCCTATTTTGTGGGGATGACATCATCATTAAACTCTCTTGTGTAGAATTAAAGGATACAGAGTTTATAATTATTTATCAAGTCTCAGTTTCCTTGTCTCCTGAAATCTGCGTCGCGAAGGCTCAGACCAAGCACGTTTGTATTAACTTGAACACCAGACAAAGAAACCCACTATCTGATTCCTTGGTCAAATGGTTATGTACTATTGAATCTAGTAAAGAAAACTAGATTAAACAAGGTTTTACAAAAATTTTTGGATCTTAGGTGATATAACCTCAAAACTAGGATTATAACTAGAAAAGGATCGACATAATTTTATGAGGAGTTACGAATTTGAAAAAAGTAGAAGCAATTATCCGTCCCTTTAAATTAGACGAAGTGAAAATTGCCCTAGTCAATGCGGGAATTGTCGGAATGACAGTTTCAGAAGTACGAGGGTTTGGACGGCAAAAAGGTCAAACTGAACGTTATCGCGGTTCTGAATATACCGTTGAGTTTCTCCAAAAACTCAAGGTTGAAATCGTTGTTGAAGATACTCAAGTAGATATGGTAATTGAGAAATTAATCTCAGCAGCCCGCACCGGAGAAATTGGGGACGGGAAAATATTTGTTTCTCCCGTTGATCGAATTATTCGCATTCGTACCGGAGAAGAGAATCTCGAAGCTGTTTAGAATTGAAAAATCTAGTAAGTTTTTGGGAATCTATGGGGAATCGTGCAATGGTCAGTCGTTAATTGTCAATAGGCATCCAAATGCTACGTAGGTTTTCGATTTTGACTTTTCTATGAGGCAAACTCTTGAGCAGAAAGACCGGAGCTTCGGAGAGGGGTTTTCAGTTTTTTCCCCCGCACCGAAGCTCTGGTGCTTCCCCGCAGTCACAACAATGGTGTTGGGCAAAAACTACCCAGTATTGCTTCTCATTTTTGATTAAAACTGGTCAGACTCAATCAAAAATTCCCAAATTAAATTTTATAACTCCTGTTTTTCAATACTTTGACGAATATCATTGAGATCAATGTAGCGATCTGTGGCATTTCTTAATTCTCTGGCAATCATTCCCTCTGTTGAAACAACAGTAATATGGGTGCTTTTAGATCTTAATAGTTCAATAGCTCTTTCAAAATCTCCATCACCACTAAAAAGAATAACCCGATCATATTGATCAACTGTGTTAAACATATCAACAACAATTTCTATATCAAGATTAGCTTTTTGTGAATAACGGCCTGAAGTATCATCATAATATTCTTTAAGAATTTTAGTTCTAACCGTATATCCTAGACTAATTAAAGCATCTCGAAAACCCCTTTGATCTTGAGAATCTTTTAATCCTGTATACCAAAAAGCATTAACTAAAGTTACAGTGGGATCATTAGTGAAATACTCTAAAACCCTTCTTGGGTCAAAAAACCAGCTATTTTTTTGTTGAGCATAAAACATATTATTACCATCAACAAATATAGAAAGACGATCTTTTGGACAGATACAATTATTCGTAGCATCCATAAAATTAATACCTAAGATAATTAGAAATAAAAAGTAATTTTTTAGTTTAATAGTCTAGTTTAGCAATTGTTCTTAATTAAAATTTTACCTTAAAAGTTTCCCTAATTGTTAATATGCCCAAATTTAACCCCCATAAGATTCATCATTGAATTTGGAGGAAAGTTAAATAAAAAACAATATTGCTGCAAAATTTATAAAATTTTTACATTAAGATAGGAACACCAGTCACTCCATCCCCCTGGATAAAGTTTTGCGGTAGGAAAACCCAGCAAAACCAGAGAAAAAAGATTAACACAAGCAGTTACTCCAGAACCGCAATAAACAATAATTTCCTCTGTTTCGTTCCTATCTTGCCATAAAGCTTGAAGTTTTTCTAAAGGCAATAAGTAACCTTCAGAGTTGGTAACTTGCTTCCAAGGCGAATTAATTGCCCCTGGGATATGACCAGCAATGGGATCTATGGGTTCTCGTTCTCCTCGATAGCGATCGCTATCCCTCGAATCAATCAGAACAACCGATGGCAAATCTTTAGTGCTTTTAACATCCTCAATATCAACAACCCAATCTGAATGAAGCATAGGGCTAAAATTGCCTAAACCAGGTGCAGTAGTCTGATTAGTAACTGGATAACCCTGTTTTTGCCAAGCAGTCCATCCCCCATCAAGTAAGGCTACTTTTTCATGGCCAAAATAACGTAGTAACCACCATAATCGAGCGGCAAAAGCAAACCGTAGATCATCATAGGCAATTACTAGGGTTTCTCCCAAAATTATGCCCATCTTCTCTAATTTTTCAGTAAAAAGAGATACATCTGGTAAGGGATGTCTTCCTCCATGGGTAGTGACCTCAGAAGATAAATCTCGATCTAAGTTAAGATGATAAGCCCCTGGAATATGAGCTACTTGATAGCTTTGTTCTCCCCAGTCTGGCTGTCCCAGTCGAAAACGACAATCAATGATGACTACTTGAGGATTAGACAATTGATTAGCTAACCATTCACAGGAGACAATATAAGGCAGTTGAGACATTTTCAATTATTGATGATGAAATTTAATTAAGAATAATTAGAAATAAGAGAAATTTTTAATAATTAATAGACAATGCGAAATGATTTAACTTCCCCCTGCAATTTATCTGTCTTTGACCGAGGCTTCTGCCACG
>DLXW01000358.1:2716-4437 GCA_003448685.1 Cyanothece sp. UBA12306 | reverse complement strand
TCCCCGCCCGTTTCACGGCGGGGGGGGTGTCAAGTACTTCCTATTGCCCATTTGCGATCAAGGAACTTCAAATAGGTTATCATCTGGCAGATTACTAACAGATCTTTGCAGCCTATTAAGAGATTGATTATATTCAATGATGGCTTGTAAAAAATCCCCACGGGAACGACTGAGATCCCTTTGGGCGTTAATTACGTCGGTTTGAGTCCCGACTCCAGCCTGAAACCGTAAACGAGCTAAACGCAAAGATTCTTCGTCTCTTTGGACATTAATACGGGTACTCGCAATATTTTCCTGATTGGAAATCAAATTGTAATAACCTTCTTCTACCTCTCGACGAATGGCATTGCGTTGTTGGGCAAAATTGCTATCAGCCCGATCCATCTGGCGTTCGGCTCGTGTGGCTCTGGCAAAAGCTTGTCCTCCATCAAAGATGCGCCAGCGAACCCGAGCTTGAAAAGTCCAATCTGTCAGGACAGGAGTCCCATCGTCTAAGTCCTCACGCGCCTCATAGTCTGCGAGGAAATCTACCTGGGGTCTAATGTCTGAGAGAGCGATTTCCCGATCTTGTTCATGAATTTCCTTTTGCACCAATTCTTGTTCCAACTCCGCTCGATTTTTATAGGCTCGAACAATAGTTTCCTCAAGGCTCATTTCCCAAGTTCCAGATTCTATAATCTCATCAGCCGCTGTCAACTGAACGTGCTGTCCCACACCAAGGATCTCAGCCAATGTCCGTCTAGCGGTTCGTTGCGCAGCAATGCGTCGAGTTAATTCTTGATTCGCCCTGGCTAAGTCGGCTTCACCTCGTAGCACATCAAATCTTGTTCCTAAACCCGCTTGTTCTAATAAACGAGCATCACGCAAGGTTTGACTGGCATTTTCCACATCAGCCTGGGCGATCGCCACTTGAGCATCAGCATCTTGTAAATTATAGTAGGCCTGAGTTGTCAGATAACGGGTTTCTTCGGTAGCTTGTTCGAGTATTAACTCTTGAAGTCGAATTTGTCTCTGGGCTTTAGCAATTTCGGCTGAGCGTTCCCCCCCTGTATAGATATCGTAATTTAGGGTAGCGCGAGCTCTAAGATCGGTAAAGGTTCGCGCTCCAACTTGATCTTGGACTTGTTCTTGTACTGTATCGCCAACACTGCGATCATTCCTAAAGCGAACGGTACTAGCCTGTATATCAATGGTCGGAAACAGGGCTGCTTTTTCTCGCTCTAATTCAGCCTTTTCTGTCTCTAATGCAATTCTGGCCTCTTGAAGTCCCCTAGTCTGTTGGCCGGGCCGACTCAAACCATCCAAACCACGAATATTAAGTGATAGATTGTTCTGTAGGGCGATCGCAATAGCTTGATCTAAGGTAATTGCTTGACGAACAGTGGTTTGGACTTCATCGGGTTTGGTAGGAAACAGTAAGGGGTTACCACTAGGGTTAAGTTTATTGGGTGGCAACTTTTCTAAGGTAGTTGGGGATGGTTGGACAGATTCTTGAGGAGTCGCCTGAGATAGAGGTTCAGGGTTAGCTGTAGGTTGTTCTTCCCGAGTCGTTTGTACTTTGGCTTCTGGAGTTGGTTCGGTCATTTCCTTGATTTGGGCAACCCTAGGCTCATTTTTGGTTATTTCCTCGGGTAACTGATTTTCTGAGGTCATCAAAGTACCTTCAGCAGAAAGATCAGACAATTCCTGAGCTTGTAAGGATGTACCCCAGGCTAGAGCTT
>DLXW01000358.1:0-2557 GCA_003448685.1 Cyanothece sp. UBA12306 | reverse complement strand
CTGTACCCCAGGCTAGAGCTATTAAAATACTTGTACTCACACACACACTATAACGTAAAGCAAACATAAGATTTAATCGAGAATTTGAATAGAATTGACGATGATATACTCAGTTATAATTAACTGCAATCGGTCATCATATTAGGTTGAGCTTGCCTCTTTGATATCTTAAGTTACAGTATCTCTAATTAGATGTAAAATTGTCGAGGTAAATCGTAATTTTTTGATTTATACTACTCGGGCAGTTTAGCAAATAATTCCGACCCCTGCTCTTCTGGGATCACCGATCGCTTCTATTGTCTGACCTTGAACATTGCTAACGGCATGAACTCCGCCAAAAAACATATTTAGTTCTTGCCATTGTAGGATTTCGGTGGCTTTGGGCAGAATTAATCGATCAAGCTGCTCATTTTGGGGGATAGGTTCCAGACTCAAAATATTGTTTTCCCAATGAACTCGCGGGTTGATAATCGCATCGGCTAAAGAACAATGAAAATCTAATAAATTAGAAATTACTTGTAAAATGGCGGTTCTAATGCGGTTTGAACCCCCTGAACCTAGGACAATTTCTGGTTGTCCCTCTCGTAAGATGATAGTAGGCGACATCATGGAGGAAATGCGGCGATCGCAAGGCCAACTGTGGAACCCTAATGGATTGAGATCCGCTTCTCCGAGCATATTATTTAACATAATGCCTGTGTTGGGAATTACATAAGATGATCCTTCTCCATTAGAATTAGTCACACTCGCAGCATTGCCTTCTGTATCAATCACACTAATATGGGTTGTACTTCCCCATTTATTGATGGTGTCTTCTAATTGAGTTTGATAATAATTGAGATTATTTTGGCTTAAAAAGTCAGCTATTATATTAGGATTATGAATATTAGTATCGTAACTATTTTTCCTGGCTTGATTGGTTAAATACATGGCTTGTGCTAAGAGTTGAAGATGCTGATAGCTGCCAAATTCAATCTTTTCAAAAGGAATTTTTTCTAATAATTTAAGCGCCCAGGCGATTAACATTCCTCCTGAACTGGGGGGCGGATTAGTTAATAGTTCATAACCACGATAATTAATTTTTAAAGGTTTTCTTCTAATTACCTGATAATGGCTGAGATCTTCTAAACTTAAATAGCCTCCAAAGGACAGATCTTTGACCAATTGGTGGGCAATTTCTCCTTGATAAAATTCTTCTACTCCTTGCTCAATTAAATAATTTAAAGTATTGACAAAATCCTTATTGTATGATGTTTGATTGGTTTTTAATAGTTGATTATTAGGGGTATAAATTTTACGAGATTCAGGTAATGATGTTATAATTGGTTCGAGCAATTCAAAGGTAAAACGGTTATATTCTGTGATTTTATAGCCATTGTTAGCATAGTTAATTGCGGGTTCGGCTATAACATGAAAGGGTAATTTTCCTAATTGTTGATGAACCTGAAAAATACCCGCTAGTGATCCTGGAACTGCAATGGAACCTAAACCAATATGAAAAGCTTGAATTTCCCCACCAAAATTGATATTAATGGGATAGAAATCAAGGATTTCAGCATTTCTTTTTTGACGAGGAGTTTGACAAAAAAAATCAAATAAAATATCTTGATTATCCTGGGTGTGTGCCAACAAAAAACCCCCACCTCCGGCGGAGGTTAAGGTAGATTCCACCACAAAAGAAGCTAAAACTGCCGCAATAGCTGCATCAAAGGCGTTACCACCCAATTCAAACATGATTTTACCAGCTTCGGCGGTTTTCGGATGTCCAGCAGCGATCGCACCACGTGTTTTTTTACCCATGTAATAAATTTATTTTATTTAATTCTTCGCTACCCTAATATTGTAAACTATAAACTGATTAAAGCTCAGCATTTTTCGTGACAGAATGAATCAATTATCAAAGTTTTCTCACTTACCTATAATTTCCCGTCGAACAGCTTTAAAAATTCTGGGAGTTGGCATAATAGGATCATGGTTGGGATATTCGCGATTGATTAAACCTCAACCATCTATCTATCAAAAAGAGGATCTAAATTTACCTTATAATCTTTCTCGAACAAAATCTGTAGTGGTTATTGGTGCAGGGTTAGCTGGTTTAGCTTGTGCTTATGAATTAAGTCAACGAGGGTTTGAAGTTACTTTATTAGAAAAGTCCCCTAATTTAGGGGGAAAAATTGCTAGTTGGCAGATTAAATTAGGCGATGAAAGCTTTAGAATGGAACATGGTTTTCATGGCTTTTTCCCTCAGTATTATAATCTCAAGAGTTTGGTTAAAGAATTAGAAATCACTAATAATTTTAAATCCCTAAATTTTTATTCTGTGGTTTTTCGTCACAATAAATATCAACCGGAAAATTTCTATCCTAGTCATTCAGCTTTTCCTTGGAATATTGTTGATTTAGGTTTTTGGTCTTCTAATCGTTTAAGATGGGGAATTAATCTGGTTAATTTATCACACTGGCAGGTTTTTCGAGCAATTGCGGGGTTCCAAATTCCTCAGAGTTTTGAACACTTAGATGGTATTTCTGTTGCAGAATGGGTTAACCAAGGATTTCCC
>DLXW01000010.1:39063-44469 GCA_003448685.1 Cyanothece sp. UBA12306 | reverse complement strand
CATGAATAATGCAGGTTAAGAAAGAATTAATTAATAATTTGGTATGAAATTCCTCGGTTAGTTTTTGTATGGTAACCATTGGTCACTACTCCGACGGACTCGATCGCTACTATTGGGAAAGATTTTCCTACAACAGTCTAGGGGTGGTTATAGAATTGGATAATTGTTAATGATCTAGCATATAGTCTAATCCAGAAGTGTTGAATGTTAGAAAAAAGCCTGGAAAAAATCAGAAGTCTTAATGAGGTGGGCATTGCCCACCCTATAATGATATTAACTAGCAGAAACTTTCAGGGTAGAAGGATTAGCTAAATCGCCTTCTAAGGTAATTCCCCTTCCATTTGCAGCTAAATGGCGTACGATTTTATAAACCGATTCTACTGCTTCAGGATCTCCTGCTTTGGTGGCTAAAGTAGCTAGATCTAAAGAGCCAACTGATTCAGCGATCGCCTTTTGTACTTCAGTTTGCAGAGATAAAATAGAGGAGGCCATTTTCTTGCCTGCTTCTACCCCAGGTTGATGATAGGCGTTAACATTGACCAAAGACCCATAAAAGCTTACTGTGCGTTCATAAAGGGCAATCAAAGCCCCAACGGTGCGAGGATTAACTTGAGGTATCGTAATGGTAACAGAGTCGCGGTTATTCTCATACAATGCCTGTCTAGTCCCTTGGATGAACCCTGATAGATAGTCCCCAGAGGTCACCCCAGGATCTATTTCTAGAGATGATCCCAAACGATCTTCTAGGACTTCAATAAAAGTGACGAAGAAATTAGGAACTCCTTCCCGTAACTGCTGGACATAAGCGTGTTGATCCGTAGATCCCTTATTTCCGTAGACGGCAATACCTTGATAGACTGTATGGCCATCAAGATCCTTTTCTTTACCTAAAGACTCCATCACCAATTGCTGTAAATAGCGACTAAACATCAGCAAACTGTCTTTGTAGGGAAGGATCACCATGTCCTTTTCCCCCTGACCATTACCCGAATAGTACCAAGCTAAGGCTAATAGGGCCGAGGGATTAGTTTTGAGATCTTTTACCCTGGTTGCTACGTCCATTTCTTTGGCCCCAGCTAACATTGCTTGAATATCAATTCCCTGCAATGCTGCGGGTAATAACCCCACGGCTGAAAGTTCGGAAGTCCTCCCCCCTACCCAGTCTTGCATGGGAAAACGGTCTAACCAGTCTTGGGCCAACTGATCCATTTTACTCCCTGGCATGGTCACAGCCACTGCATGGGGAGCAAAATCTAGTCCTTTAGCTTCGTAAGCAGCTTTGACTTCCAACATCCCGTTGCGAGTTTCGGGGGTTCCTCCCGACTTAGTAGTCACCAAGACGAGGGTACTTTTGAGGCGATCGCCGATACGGGCTAAGATGCGATCGATTCCTGCGGGATCACTATTGTCGATAAAGTGAACATCCATAGGGGGAAAGTCCGGGGATAGGGCCTCGGCCACAAATTCTGGGCCTAATGCTGATCCTCCGATCCCAATGGAAAGAACATCGGTAAATTTATCTGCTGTGGGGGGTTTAATGGTTCCATTATGAACCTTGGTGACAAAATCAGCAATTTTTGCTAGGGGTTCGGTAATTTCCTTTCTAATATCATCATTGGGGGCTAATTCGGGCGCTCTTAACCAATAGTGGCCGACCATGCGGCCTTCATCTGGGTTGGCGATCGCCCCTGCTTCTAGGGACTCCATATCCTGAAAGGCTTTGTCAAATCTTGGTTTTAGGCTGTCAATAAAGGTATCATCAAAGCGCATCCGGCTGATATCGAGGTATAATCCTAAACCTTCGTGATAATAGAGCCAATTTTGGTAACGTTGCCAGAGTTGTAGCTTATCCATAGGAAATACTGCACTATGTTCGATGAGTTCTGGGAGATGATTTAGATATCCCTCCACTGATCATAGATACAGATCTTAAGAATAAGGGGTTAAGATTTCGTTATTTTTTAGCTTTCACGGTCAAATCAACTTATAGTTTTTATAGTCTAGTTGTTCTGCGCCCTTCTTGATGATAGTATATATGCTATCATCGGGCTATGACTCCCAAAATTGTTGTCGATACTAGCGTTTTCGTGAGTGCGCTGATTGGGTCGAAGGGGCCTAGTCGTGAACTAATTCGACGTTGTTTGAGGGGTCAATATCGGCCCTTGATGGGAAATGCTCTGTTTTGTGAGTATGAATCTGTTATTAACCGAAAAGAAATTTATCGTTTATGTCCTCTGACTTCTTCAGAAATGGAGGTGTTATTCCAAGCTTTTTTGAGTGTTAGTCAATGGGTTAAGATTTACTTTTTATGGCGACCTAATTTAACGGATGAAGCTGACAACCACTTAATTGAATTAGCAATGGCTGGAAATGCTTCATTTGTTGTTACCAATAATCTTAAAGATTTTCAAAATACTGAATTATTATTTCCGAATTTATCAATTGTAAGACCCGAACAAATTATTAGGAGTTAACTAAAATGGCGACTTTGACGATTCGTTTACCCGATGATAAGCACTACCGATTAAAGGAACTTGCCCAAGCTAGAGGTATCAGTGTAAACAAGTTAATTGAAGAACTTTCAACCATTGCTTTAGCTGAATTTGATGCCGAAAGTCGATTTAAGGCTATGGCAGCCAAGGGGAGTCGAGAAGAGGGCTTGAAAATCTTAGAAAAACTTGATGCCTAACAAAATGATACCAAATCTTGTTGCCATACTGCCCTTTGACAAAAGCAGGGAGCGGGGAGCTTCGGAGCGGGGGAGATAGTAATCTATAAGTGGGTTTTAAGTGGGTTTTGGTAACCGGATTTGGTATGATTTCTGACTTGGAGACTTCTGACTTCGTTAAGGTTTGGGTGTTGAATTTTGCGATGGTGTTGATGGTTGTTGATTGGATTTTGGGGATGGGTTGTAATAGGTATAGACAGTCCAAGCTATTGTAGCAATTGCGGCTATTGTACCTCCTATGGCTGCTATTGATTGCCAATTTATCTTGTTATTGTTGTTTGCTTCGGGTTGGTCATTCCCAGTATTATTAATATTTACTACAACTGGGGGTATTTCTGGTGGTTGCGGAGGATTAGGAATATTTCTTTCAGTTGTTATGTTTGTAAATATTTTTTCGCCTATTGTATCACCAATTAAAGGAAGAATATTAATCATATTTCCTGTGTTCTGACATTGAACTTGATCTTGATTGTTTGTTAAAAAGTTTTTGAGAACTGGTAAGGGATGAAGATAGGGTTTTTGTTGATTTTTACATTTATCGCAATTGCAAGGAATTAATGTTTTTACTTTTAATTGATTGTAACTTTTATGAATTTCTTCTAGTTGATTGGTGATAATCTCTAGCAATCCTCTTTTGTTATCACCATTAAGTTTAATATTTAGTTCTCTTTTGTTATAACTTTCGATAACTTCTGCATAGGTATTTTCTCTTTTTAATAACACTCCTGTTTGCCAGACGTTGGGTTCATCAATCAAGTTAGACATTTCTACGATAAACCTAATCATGATTGCTTTGGGTAAGAATTCGTATTCATATTTGATGTTTAGGCTATCGGTTTGAGAAAATTCATAGTTAGGTGGTTCTTTGGTTAATAGTTGTGGTGCAATATAGATATTTTCTGCATTAGGAAGTTTGTAACATAGTTTGAATTTCCTCATCAAGTCTAATAATTCTGGTAGCATCTCCCCATATTCGGGATCACTCCAAATATTGGCTAAATCTGTTGTGGTAAATTTTCCTAGGTTTTCTACTACTTGGGGGTTGTCTAATACTTTGTATACTGCATCAGTTCCCCACTCCGGTTTGAGAATTACTGTTTTATACAAAGGAGATTCAAGGGAATCTTGGAAATGGAGAATTACGCCAACGTCGTGTAAAAATTGACTGATTTGTAAAGCATCTTTTTGATTGTTAACGCCGTTTTCTTGGCAGATTGCTAAATATTCATTGAGGGAAATATAATTTTTTTGCTTTTCTTTTAAGATTGCTTCTAGTTTATGACGAATTTGTGTCCAGGTTTTAGGTAAAGTAGTGCCAATATGATCTAATGTTTGGATGTGGTATTTTAAGCTGTTGATAATGTTATCTAATTCATCATGACGATTAGGATGATCATCGGCAAAGTTTATGGGTAAAAATTCTTTAATATTCTCGAATCTTCCCCTTAATGCTGATTCATTAATTTGAACTTTTCGATTTCCTTTCTTGTTTTTGATTAATAAAACTGGACTTTTATTGCTTAATAATTCAACAATCTCTAACCAATAGGGTAATTTAGGAGACTCATTCCGACTATCGGCGACTACTGCATAAAGGGAACGCTTTGTCAAAAAAAATTGATGGGTTGCATGATAAATTTCTTGTCCCCCAAAATCCCAAATATTAACCCGAAAATCTTTCTCAATTCCCTCAAACGGAAAGTACCATTGTTGGATGTCAATCCCTTTTGTTGATTCATTTTCTTGGGGAAGGGGACAATTTTGTTGCTTAATTCTCCTTGCTAAGGTTGTTTTACCGACTCCTCCTTCTCCGACAATAATTAGTTTAGCTTCATAGAGGGTGTCTTCTCCTGCTTCTTGCTTTTGACGGAAATAGTCACGGATTTTTTCAATTCCTTGACTAGCAAGTTCAATAGGTGGTTTTTTTAGGGGATTGCCTTGGATTTCGATTGTTTGAAGAGAAGTTAGTTGGACTATTTCTGGTGGTAATTCTGTTAATTGATTATGATTGAGGTTGAGTTCTTTAAGAGAAGTTAGTTGGACTATTTCTGGTGGTAATTCTGTTAATTGATTATAGCTGAGGTCGAGTTCTCGAAGGGAAGTTAATTTACCTATTTCTGGGGTTATTTTTGTTATTTGATTATGACTGAAGTTGAGTTTTTTAAGAGAAGTTAGTTTAACTATTTCTGGATAAATTTTTATTAGTTTGTTGCTCACAAAGGATAGTATTTGAAGGGAAGTTAATTTACCTATTTCTGGTGGTAATTCTGTTAATTGATTATAGCTGAGTACGAGTGTTTGAAGGGAAGTTAATTGTCCTATTTCTGGTGGTAATTCTGTTAATTGATTCAAAGGTAAGTTTAGTATTTTAAGAGCAGACAACTGTCCTATTTTTTGGGTAATTTTTGTTAGTTTATTATCAGTTAAGTTTAGTATTTGAAGGGAAGTTAATTGTCCTACTTCTGGGGGTACTGCTGTCAGTTGATTTCTCCATAAATAGAGTTTTTGAAGGGAAGCTAATTTTTTTATTTCTGATGATATTTCTGTTATTCGATTGCCAGAAAGATAGAGTTCTTGAAGAGAAGTTAATTGTCCTATTTCTGGGGGTATTTTTGTCAGGTTATTGCTACTGAAATAGAGTTTTTTAAGAGAAGCTAATTGTCCTATTTCTGGGGGTA
>DLXW01000010.1:38530-38864 GCA_003448685.1 Cyanothece sp. UBA12306 | reverse complement strand
AATTGTCCTATTTCTGGGGGTAATTCTGTTATTTTATTGCCTATCTGTTTTCGTTTTGTATTATCATTATCATATTTCCCTAAAATCAAACTCTTTAGCTTAACTAATAAACCTATTTCTGGAGGAAGTTCTGTTAACTCCTCTCCAGCTAAATCTAGTTCTTCCCACTCCTCAACCCTAGCTTTTTCGATAACTTCAAGTAATTCTTGTTGATTCATAAACCCTGAACCCTCAATTAATCGCTATTAAGGTATGAAACGACTTATTAGCTAAATTTTAGAAAATGCTATAATCCGCTTCCATTTTGCTTTTTGCATTTTGCTTTTTGCCCTCT
>DLXW01000010.1:18844-38311 GCA_003448685.1 Cyanothece sp. UBA12306 | reverse complement strand
TTCAGCTTAGCGTACTTGTTTAAGACTTTCTACTTTCTTAGTAAAGAGTTCAGTAACTAAACTAATAACTTTGCGATTTTCTCGGACTTTAATGTTAACACTAACAGACATTCCCGATTGTAAAGGAATTTCTCTGTCTGATGTTTCAAGAAATTGTTCATCCAATTTAATTTTGGTAGGAAAGCGATAAAAACGATGAATTTCATCGGGTTCTAAAGCATCAGAACCAATCGATAAAACTTCCCCTTTGATATCACCAAATTCACTAAAAGGAAAAGAGTCAATGCGTACATCTGCCTTTTGTCCTGTGCGAACAAAACCGATATCTTGGTTAGTTACATCTACTTCAGCTACTAAGTTATCATCTGGTACAATTTTGAGCAAAGGTTCGGTTTTATTTGGGGGAGGAACATAACCAGGAGCCGCTTTTAAATCAAAGACTGTTCCGGCAACAGGAGCCTTAATTTCTTGGTACTTTAAAGTTACTTTAGTCCGACTAATTTGACTATCTAATTCAGCAATTCTTTTAGCATTTTCGACAATTATTTTAGTTAATTGACTATCAATTTCGGCAATTCTTTCCTTATTATCCGAGATGCTATCACGCACTTCTTTTTCAGTCAGAATAACCGTATTATTCCAACGAGCTTTAGCTTGGGCAATAGCTAATTCTAACCGTCTTTCTTCCTGTTGCAGACGGGTAATCTCTCCTTGACGATCTTGAACTTGTTGCCGTTGTCGATCATATTCAATAGTTCCGTTAGCCAGTTGTTCGGTTAAACGTTGTTTGCGTTCGACGATTGACTGTTTTTGTCGTTCTACTTGAAGCTTAGCTAAAGCCCCTTCTTCTAACAAAGGTTCGACATCACCGAGAATGCTTTCCTCAATTTTCAAAGCTTCTTCTGCTTCTGCTTTAGCTTGTTTGTTGCGTTCTCGAATTTCAGCTAAAACTTTTTTATCGTCATTTAATTGCTTTTTGGCATCAGATAATTGGATTTGGGTTTGTCTTAGTTGTTTTTCGAGTTGTTCCATTTCCAATTGAGCAGCCATTGCTCTCGAAGCTAATTCCCCCCTAGCAGCTCGAAGTCTGGCAATTTCTGCGGGATTTAGCTGATTTCCTGGGGCAGTTTGTCCCAATTGAACTTGATAGAGTTGGTTTTCTGCCAGTAAGCTGCTGCGGTTGAGGGCTAAAGCTGCTACTTCTGGAGGTAGTTCGAGTTTAATAATTGCTGCTTGAACTTGGGCTGGTTCGAGGGTTGTAGACATTAAAGTGCGATAGAATCGATTCTCTTGTTCTAAGGACTTTTTGACCTTGTTTAAGGAGATTAATTCCGCTTCTGTGGACTCCGAATCCATGGCTACTAAGATTTGCCCTTTCTTGACGCGATCGCCATCTTCAATAAATACTTCCTTAACCACTCCATCAAAAGGAGCCTGAAGTTCTTTAACCGTTCCTTGGGGTTTGAGTTGTCCCTGGGCTGATACCACCTGTTCGATAGAAGCTACTGAAGCCCAAATAACGGTGGCAGTGGTAACGCCAATAATAGTCCAGACAACCCCCCGTGACCAAACTGGTGATTGACGAAGGATAACAGCTTGTTCAGGGTTAACCGGAGATAAGAAACTTTGATTGTCAATTTTTCCCGTATCTGAAGATGTAGTCAGGGTATTACTGCCATTGCTGCCATTTTGATGGACAATTGCCCCTTTATGTTCGTTGGCACGACTTTGATTCATTGTTTTCACCTGTTATTTGTTGTCTGTTTTGTGTATGGTAGGTCAACGGCTTACCTTTGTTTATTGTTTTTGACAGTCTTCACTCTGAAACGACAAGGTCTATTGATTGGCTTCTTGTTGTTGATAAAGGTAGTAGTATCGTCCTTTCATAGCCATTAACTCCTCATGGGTTCCCTCTTCCACCACTGATCCAGCATCCATCATCACAATGACATCCGCATTTCTAATAGTACCCAAACGGTGAGTAATAAAGAAAACGGTGCGATCGCTAAACGCTTTCAATAGATTTAAACAAACTTGTTGTTCTGTGGCATAATCCAAGGCACTGGTAGCTTCATCCAGGACTAGAATGCGGGGATTTTGCAGCACGGAACGGGCGATGGCAATGCGTTGTCTTTGTCCCCCTGATAAGGAAGCGCCCCTTTCCCCAACTTTGGTATTGTAGCCATTGGGCAAGGTCATAATAAATTCATGGGCAACCGCAACGGTGGCAGCTTCAATAATTTCTTCTATACTAGCGTCAGGGTTAGTTAAAGCTATATTTTCCTGTACCGTACCATCAAATAGTAAGGTTTCTTGGGGAACCACTCCCACTTGACGACGAAGAGAATACAGTTCTACTTTAGAGATATCATAGGCATCAATCAGTATTCGTCCCGATTCTGCTTCATACAGTCGTGAAATCAATTTAGTTAGGGTACTTTTGCCCGCCCCACTTTGTCCGACAATGGCAACAAAGGTTCCTGCTGGAAACTCAAGATTAACGTTGTACAGTTGCAGTGGCCCGTGTTGTTTAAAGCGGAAACAGATGTTTTCGTATTTAACCGCCCCTTTAATTAAAGGCATGGGGATATTTTGGCGATCTCGTTCTGCTTCTTGGGGTGTATCGACAATATCTGCTAATCGTTCTAAAGAAAGAGCGGTTTCTTGAAAATTCTGCCACAGTTGAGTCAGTCGTAAAATAGGTGAGGTTACATAGCTAGAAATAATACGGAAAGCGATTAATTGCCCTAAAGTTAGTTCTCCTTCTAGGACCAAATAAGCCCCCACCCACAAGACCAATAAACCGGAGAGTTTATTCAAAAAATTACTGGTAGAGGAAGCAAGGGTCGAAGTAATCACCGTATTAAACCCAGACGAGACATAACGGGAGTATTTATCTTGCCATTGCCAACGCGATCGCAGTTCAATATTTTGAGCTTTGACGGTTTGAATTCCTGACATTACCTCTACCAAATAGGATTGAGTTTGGGCGTTGCGTTCTGCTTTAGTCCGCAGTTGACGGCGAATTGTCGGCGAAAAGACTAAAGTCATCGCGATAAAAACGGGAACAATAGCCAAGGCCACTAAGGTCAACAGGGGACTATAAATGACCATTACGACAATGTATACCACAGAAAATACGGCATCGAGTACGACCGTTAGGGCGGTTCCGGTGAGAAACTGGCGGATATTTTCTAGTTCATTAACCCTGGTGGAAATTTCCCCTACGGGTCGCCGTTCAAAGTAGCGTAAAGGTAATCTTAGTAGATGATCAATAATTTCTGAACCCAAACTCATGTCAATGCGATTGGTGGTATCAACAAAAAGATAGGTTCGTAGAGTTGTTAATACTGCTTCAAAAATGGCAATAATTAAGAGAAAAACCCCTAATACTTGGAGGGTATCCGCACTATTTTGCACAATCACTTTATCGATGATTACTTGAATCATCAAGGGATTGGCTAAACCGAAGACTTGAACGAAAAAAGAAGCGATGAAGACTTCAATTAAAACCCGACGATATTTAATCAAAGAAGGAATAAACCAATGGAGGCCAAACCTTTGTTGGGGAGTGTTTTTGGTGGCTTGCAGTAGTAAGACTTCTCCTTGTTCGCCCCAAGTTTTAAAAAAATCTTCGGGACTTTTTCGGATTAAACCCAATTCGGGGACACCAACAATGATCTCTTGATCACTGACTTCATAAAGTACTGCTAGACTATCTTGCCAGTTAATTAAGGCTGGGGTTTTCAGTTGGGTAAAGGATTTGGCTGGAATTGTAATTAATTGAGCCGTCAGCCCCATTAATTCGACAATTGCCCCACATAGGGGTAAGGACAAACTGCCAGTCCGTTGCAATTGATCTGCTAGAATGCGGCGGATCACATCTCGACGAAAGGGCATCCCAAAATATTGGCTGAGCATTTGGAAACAGGCTAGACCAATGCCCAAAGGTTTATTCCCTCGAATTATTGGATAACCCTTACCTTTTCGCCTTAATTCTTTTTCTAAATTTAGTTTAACGTCTGTTCCGACTAATTCTGCTTCAGCATAGGGAATATCCTCTGGGGTTGCCGACATTGAGGAATCGCTTTCGCGATCGCCATCAGAGGGGGAAAGCTGATTTTCTTCATCGGTTGATTCTTGATCAAGATGTTTGAGGTTTTCCCATTGAATTTTCGGTAAACCCATTAATCGTACCGGTTGATCTCCAGTTACTTCTAGCAAAGGAATGTTACCGTTTTGATTAATTTGAGTGCCTACGGGACAACCAGTAATTTCTCCACCACCACTAACTAACCAAAGGGTATCAGAATCTTGTAAAGGAATGAGGTCTTCGGGAGCTAATTTTCCTGGGTTCAGATAATAAATTTGAGTATTAGGCAGGATTTCTTTGGTCCATTGTTTCAGGTTGCCGGTTCCTTGGGCTTCTTGTTCGAGTTGTTGGCCTAAAAGTTCAAATAATTCGAGTAAGCTAGATTGATCTCGCAAAAATGCTTTAATAGCTCCATCTTGTTGTAATAATTCTTTAAATGCTGTTTGCTCAATCGTGATGGTAAGACATTCAGTAGAGGCGATCACCGTTTCACAGGGTATCCCTCTAATTAAGTTAACACCGCCAATAATCGCTCCAGACCTTAGTAATTCTAAGGTTAAAGGCATTTTTGTCCTTGGATCGTAACCCAAAAGTCGAGCCTTTCCTTCGACGAGAATTGTAATACCAGATGGCATTTTACCGCGCATTAGGATGACCTGTCCCATGCGATAACGCCAGGTTTGACTCATTTCAGCCAATTTTTTGATGTCAGACTGGGAAAGTTGGTCAAAAGGAGCAGTATTTTTGAGAAAATCCAGAAAGTTATCCGTTTGATAAGTCATTAGCTCAATTCAGAATGGCTGAGGTTTACTGTAGCTTTTTCCCTGTTTTCGGTTTCCTGATTATTATTGACTACTAACTGGTTAAATGGCATAAATTCTACTTTTTCCATTTGAGTTGATAACCATTGTTCAAATAATTCATTAAGCAGTCTTCTGCGGGTTGTTTCGTCGAGTTGAGCGCTGATATATTGTTCTAAGCGCAGAATAATCCACCATTCTCCTACTCGCTGGGGTGAACACAGTTGTCCAGGCTGACTAGCGGACAAAATTTGCGAGATGTTGGGGTGGGGAACATTAAGTTCTACAGGGCCAATTAACCCTCCGGTTTGTGCTTCTGAACCTTGAGAATATTCTTTAGCGATTTCAGAGAAGGAGTTTTCTCCCTCTTGAATACGAAAATATAGTTCTTGGGCAATACCCGAGTCTTTAGTTCTAATCAAAGAATAGACGACTCGATCGAGTTTTCCTTTACATTTAAGAAAATAACTTTCAATTTGACTACCCCAGGTTAGTTGCTTAAACTTTTGAAGTTTGAGATCTCGCACCGTTAGGTGGGCTAATTGTTCAGGGGTCATACCGTAATGCTTGAGCCATGCTTGGACTTGTTCCTCACTGGCAATTCTGTGTTTTTGGTAAAATTGCTGCTGTCCTAGGGTTTTTTCTTCTGGGGTACACTCAAAGTTAGCGATCGCTTGATCGATAATTATTTCTTTGGCCAATTGGGGCAACAGTTTATATTGTGCCAAAAGGTAATATAATTCTGATTCTGAAACCCCTTTGTCACCAATTTGTAAAACAAGATTCATTTTTCCCATTCTCCTGCTAGGGATAGCTTACTCTGAATTGGTGAAGTTTTTAACAGTTATCGGTTATCAGTTATCAGTAACTTAGGAGGTCTTCATCCTTGGTTCTCGCGTCTTTCACCCATTGGTGGTACGCGTTGGTAGCAGGTTTAAATCTTCCAGCATACGCTGTGATAACTGTTGACTGTTCACTGTTTTAATCTTCGGCAATTCATCAGAGGGTTAGTCTAGTGTTGAGGGAACATTCAGTTAATTATAGAATTTAATCTCTCACTTTGCTTAATCTTTAAATATTTTTAGCTAAAAAGGCGGTAAGCCTCGCGCTGGAACCTTAGGCTCAGTAGATCACAAAGATCCTAGTTAGGATTGCGGGGGAGCTTCGGAGAGGGATTTTCCGTGTATCAGTTTTATGTAGCAGTGAAGACCTACAAGTATTAAAGCTCACTAGAGTTATTTGTCTAGTTTTGCCAATTCTTTAAGAGAAAATTTTTCTAACCAAGTTTGGCGATCATCTTCCGTAAAGGCAGCATCTCGGGACAAAACTTTAACTTGGAAGCGATCACCGACTAGAATTGAAGTAGCGGTTTTTCCTTGTTTAACCGCAGGATAACCTGCAATTTTCTGGTCACTTTTAGCGAATTTTGTCAGTGCTGTAGGGTTATTAAGAGTATCAGAAATTGCCATAACTGCCATTTCTTTGCCGTCTTTTTTTAGTTTAGCCTCAGCAAAGCCTTTTTTCTCTTGGGTATAAACTCTTTCATAACCGTCTCCAGCAGGGGGAAAAAATCGATTTAAGCTGCCGCCAGTGACTGATTCACGGACAACTGCACTTGCTCCCCGTTGACTACTATCTTGCTGCGCCTGTTCAAACCGTGAGGGGGTTTGGGTAGCACAAGAAGTTAGAAAAAACAGACTAAAGATCAAAAAAAACGCCCAAACTTGACGTAATCGCACAAACATTTTCTTTCTCCTTGACTTAAGCTTGTTAATACTTAATTTTATCTATAAATTTATACCCTAAACTTTCCTGGTAGCTCCTAATGACTGTGCCAATTGTAGATTAGGTTACACTAAGATACCCTTGACCTTTTCAAAATCTTAAGATTCAATGAAAAGGATATTTAGCTATCACATAAAAAAACCAATTAACTAATTAAGCTCTAATATTAACAATTAAAGTGATCTATTAGCAAAGATATCCTAAATTGTTCAGATACACATTAACTCCCAATTTACCCTAACTTTCAAGGATATGCGAATCCTGATTTATTCTTATAATTATCATCCCGAACCCATTGGTATTGCTCCTTTAATGACAGAATTAGCAGAGGGATTAGTCAAACGTGGACATCAAGTACGTGTTATTACGGCTATGCCTTGGTATCCTTCTGGAGAAATATCTCAAGAGTATCGTGGTAAATTATATTTAACCGAAGAACGTAATGGTGTACAAATTCAAAGATGCCATGTTTGGATTAGACCAAAACGCAATTTAATAAATCGAGTTTTATTTGAATTGAGCTTTGTTTTTCTAAGTTTCTTCCAAGCTTTGAGGGGATGGCGACCAGATGTTATTTTTTTAACTATTCCTGGGTTACCAGTTTGTGTTCCGGCTGCTATTTTGAGTTGGTTATATCGTAGCCCGATTATCCTCAATCTCCAAGATATTCTACCTGATGCGGCTGTTCATGTGGGATTAATTAGTAATAAAAAAATAATTCGAGTTTTTCAATTTTTGGAGTCTTTTGCTTATAAAAACGCAACTAAAATTAGTGTTATTGCGGACGGATTTACCAAAAACTTAATACGCAAAGGGGTATCAAATGATAAAATTGTTGAGATTCCTAATTGGGTTGATGTTGATTTTATTAAACCCTTACCTCAAGAAAATAATTTTTTTCGTCGAGAAAATAATTTAGAAGGAAAATTCGTTGTTTTATATTCTGGTAATATTGCCTTAACCCAACCTTTAGAAATTTTAATTGATGCTGCCGCACAATTGTTAGATATACCTCAAATTGCTGTAGTAATAGTAGGAAAAGAAGCTGCTCTAGAAAGGTTAGAGAAATACCGTCAAACGAAAAAAGCTGATAATGTAATTTTAAAACCATTTCAACCTAGAAATAAATTGCCAGAAATGTTAGCAGCAAGTGATGTAGGTATGGTGATGCAAAAGGGTAATGTAATTGCTTTTAATATGCCCTCTAAAATTCAAGTGTTGTTAGCTAGTGGTCGAGCAATTATTGCTTCGGTTGCCGCAGCAGGAACCGCAGCTAGAGCAATTAAAAGAAGTGGGGGTGGTATTGTCATTCCACCCGAAGATTCTGAAGCTCTTGCTCAAGCAATTATCAAACTCTATTCTAATCCAGATTTAGTAGCACATTTAGGAAAACAAGGAAGGCAATATGCAATTCAAAATTATGATTTTGGTTTAATTTTAGATCGCTATGAAAACTTATTAGATTCAGTTGTTCAAACTTTAAAAGGGAAACATCAATTTTTATGAACCTCAATTTCTAACTGATGAACCCTACACTACGAACAACGAAATCACCTTATTTGAAAGGACCTAAAACATCTTTGACTACAATAGTTTGCTTAGCAGTGTATCCAGCAAAAGAGCGAATCGCGGTTAGCTGAACTTCTACCCCTAATCCAGATCTGAGATCTCGATCTTTGATGGGTAATTGGCCAATATTAATCATAAATTTGTTGTTGTTAAGCACAACTAAGTCTTCGGTAATTTCTCCTTGATATTTAGTGGTATAATCAGAAACATCTCGAAAACGGGGATCAGATTGGGTTGTTCTATAAGTTACTTTGAACTTAGTAGTGATTAAATCAGATTGTTGGGCTTTATCTATTAGTTTTAACTGAAGATTTCTTCTATTACCCGATAATCCTTGACTTTCTAATCGAGTAACATCTTTGACTTTAATGGCATTATAAACAATAAATTGAGTTAAATTATTTTGTTTTTGAGTTGTTGCTTCTAACCAAATATCTTGAGGGACATTAACTTTAACTATTTCTTGATCTTCTAAGCGAAGGGATATTTTTTGATCGGCAAAATTTTGAAAAGTTTGGGGAGCATTCCAAACCAACAAGAAAGAATGTTCTAGACGCTCAGTTAAAGCTAGATATTGGTCATCAATCATTGAACCTGGGGCTAATAAATTAGTTGCACCATTTCGCGTTTCCCAGATATTTCTAGATAATAAATAGCCCTTATTTTTAAGGTTATTCATGGTAACTGTTGCTGCGGGTTCATCGGGTTTTAATGGTTTATTAAGATTAATTAGAGTTAACTTTCCCATTAAACCATCTCTACCTGGAACCCCATTCATTCCTTGCGCACCATTTCTACCATTTTGACAACGAAATTCGAGGGTTGTGCAACTATAGTCGGGATCACCAGGTTTTCCCGTACAGGTTTCCACATTCCAATAAGGATCATCACATTGACAACCTAGTCCCCCATTTCCTCCGAGGCCTGGTTGTCCCACTTTACCCCCCGCAGCATTAACATAAATTTGTTGAAGATAGGTGGGATCGCTCGCATAAATAGTGAGGGAACCGCCATTACCCCCATCACCCCCATTACCCCCATTACCCCCATTACCCCCATTGGCAGCTTGTAGATTGTAACGCACATTAACAGGTTGATTGCCACAATTAGCTTGTTGCCCATTTTCTCCTTTTTGACCTGATTGTCCATTTTGACCAGCTAAATTAAGGTTTAGGGAAGAACCATCGGAAAATATGGTGACATTTTCAGTATTTTGACTATTTTGCCCAGATTGTCCTGACTGGCCATTTTGACCATCCGTCCCAAAGGATTTAATCTCAACTGCCCAAGCTATTTCTTGACAATGATTAAAAGGATTAACATTAGGAATAACCAAAGAAGTGCCTAAAAAGACGTTAAAAAGCAGAAATTTCCCCAAAAAGTGCATTGATTCGTTAGGCGTTAACGATTACTTTATCTCGTGACTGGGTTAGTTTAATTTTTGTTTCCATTAACCCAAGTCTAGTAGGGGCATCAAGTTTGTATTGAGGGATAAAGTCGCTTCAGTTTTATAATAAAACACGGGAGCGCGAAAACTCTTATCTTTTAAGTAAGAGATGAAGCGCGACTCGGCTAATTTATTAGCCGTGAGCATCGACTCATACTCAAATGTAAGAACCAGATCACGCTATGAAGGCTATTTTAACTACACCCAGTCTCATGAATCATTCCTGATTGCTATATTGAAAGCAATAATAAACATTATTGAATTTATGCTTTTGAAAAAACGAATTTTCTCAATTAGTCGTAGCCTAAGTGGAGGAAGTTTAATGATCTTTCTCAGTAGCGAGTTGGCAGTTGCTCAAACTAGCTTCTGGGTAGCGCAAAGTAAAGAATACTTAACTTCTGCTGAAATATGTAAGATTCAAAAGACGGTACAGGTATTGCTTTCTTCAACATCTTCCCCTATTCCAGCTACACTGAAACAAATTTTAAAGCCTCTCAATATCCTAACAACAAAGACAAGTTCATTAGCTGAACTTTTATTTAATGAGGGTTCCTACGCAAGAGTTAACGAAAGGTCAAAGTTTCACTTTCGCTCAGGACGAAAAAAAATTATCGAGTTAGGATTAAAATATATCATAGGAGGCTGCGATGGTCGTGTTGCTCAACAAAGCAAATCTAGAAGTCAAAAACGCAGTTCTAATCTTAAAGTAGCTGCCAAAAACTCTAAGACTTCCGTTACGTCTCCCAAGTTATTAGCTAATAAGCCAGACTCCAAAACTGAGACAATTCTTGAACTGAACGCAGGAAAAGCTTTAATTGTTAGCATTGCTAATAGTAGTGTAACAGACATACGAACCCCCCAAAGCATTGTTAGTATTCGAGCATCAACCCCAACTACCAATTCTACGGAATTACCCCCCCTCGAACAAAGTGGTGCTGTTGTTGTTACCCATGATGAGACAAATAATACAACCGAAGTTGCGGCCTTAACTAACGACGATATCACTGTTTCTGATACCCAGAGCAATCAAACTGTTTCCTTACAAGCGGGACAAAGGGTAAATGTTAGAAATGGAAACATCGGGGATGTAACAGAATTTTCTCTAGAAGCAGCCTATAAAAATGATCCTATATTAATCGGTTTAGGCCCTGGTCAGAAGCATGAAACCTATTTAAACCAAGCACCAGTTGGGGTGCAATATACCCTCAAACTTGCTCGAGCAAGAACCCTTGAGGCAATAGAAAAGAAAAATTGGGAACGGCGGGTAGCAGAACATAAACGTAGTGTTCTCGGAACTGGACGACCAGGTAGAGGAGGCTTGCCTAGAGATTATGATGGACGTGATTCTGGGGATTTCCAAAGTCCCCTAAAAGTTATCCCTGGAGTCTTTGAAAGAACGGGAGAAGATACAGCAACCTTTACCGATGGCTTAGGAAAAGTGACTGATATTGGCATAGATTTTGGCGACCGAAGCATCAGTATTGATGGCAATTCAGGCGTGGCTAATGAAGTCGGCTTGAGTGGAAACAATGCGCGGGGAGTTGTTAATCTTGACAATGGCAGACAGATTGGTATTGAGGTCTTTGGGGTCAATGGTGAAGAACCCGAAATCGGAGATAGGTTTCAAGGAACTTTTACCGATGGCATTGCACCAGATCGTTAGTTAACGTGAGTTCGATGAAGGTTTTGGAAAGGCCTCAGACCTTTGTCGAAAGTTTTTTACAAGCAAGATCATCTATTTTCCCATAAGTTTTTTTGGGAACCTATGGGTCTGAATCCTTTTTGACAGAAATCTTACTTGTATTGCATTTTTTAAGAGGCTGTATTATAATCTCGTCAAAAGTCTTGTTGGAAGAATCAGTATATAATATGATTTTTAAACATATGATTAGTGGTTTATGTGGGGAACTGTCCGTTGTTTTTGTCTCTATGGCAGGAATGAATACAACTGCTCTGATTAATGAAAAACCCCCTTTAGGGTTTAGGGTTCAAACAATCTTAACTGTCGCTCAAAACTTCGATGGAATAGAAGACCAAAAATGGCAACGACGGAGGCAAGACTTTAAAAATCAATTTATCGGACCTGGACGAGGAGTCCGTGTCAGCTTCCCTTCTGATTATGATGGACTTGACTCTGATAATTTCCCGAGTAACTTAGACGTTATTCCTGGAGTCTTTGAAAGAACCGGAGAAAATACAGCAACCTTTACGGATTCCTCAGGACAAATGACTGATATTGGCATAGATTTTGGTAACCGAAATATCAATATTAATGGCAATTCAGGCGTAGCGAATGATGTTGGATTGAGTGGAAACAATGCCAGGGGAGTTGTTAATCTTGATAACGGGAGACAGGTTGGTATTGAAGTCTTTGGAGTCAATGGTAAAGAACCAGCAATCGGAGATAGGTTTGAAGGAAACCTTACTGATGGCATTACACCGGATCGTTAATGATTGATGGCTTTGAAATTTAAGCTTAAATTAGGGACTTCCAAAAAATAATTTATCCAATTTCGTAATCTAGGCATTCAGCAATCCTAAAATCATAATCTGTACTTACCAAAATATTTGGATATTTTTTTAATTGGAAGTCCCTTAAAACTTAGGCCAATTTTCAAGTTTAAGCCGATTTACTGGCAGTAATTTCACAAATATTGCGACCAATTAATAACATGAGTTTAAACAACAAGATTAGGGATTTATGTGGGAGCATCTCAGTTTTTTTGATCTCTATCTCAGAGATGGCTACTGCTGGTCCGATTAATAAAAACCCGTATTTAGGAGTTACTCAGAAAACAACTTTTAATATAATTGGAAATGCAGCAGCCGATTCTAAGCCTAAGACACTGAGTCAGAATAGAGTAAGTTATCAGCAAATCCTCGCTCAAGCTCGTCCCCCTAAAGGGGAAATGAATCGGATTAATGCTGTCTCTAACCTCAAAGATATTACTCCTACAGATTGGGCTTATGAAGCTTTACGGAATTTGAACAAACGTTATGGTTGTTTAGCCGGTTATCCAGACTGGATGTTCCGAGGAAACCAAACCCTGAATCGGAATGAATTTGTTGCTGCCTTAAAAGCCTGTTTTTCCAAGCTCGAGCATTCTATTCAAACAAATATTACCATTCTTCGAGAAGATATAGAAAAGCTCAAACGGTTAGCCAGACAATTTGAGTCAGAACTTACTTTAATCGGGAATAGAATTAATAATCTTGAACATCGGGTGGCATTTATAGAAAATAATCAGTTTTCGACAACAGTCTGGCTTAATGGGACAAGCATATTAGGATTATCGGCAGCAAGTGGGGGAGATCCTCCTGGTGCTGGTGGCTCTAATCCCATTCTGAATCATGTATCTTATTTGGGACTTTCCGCTTCGTTTACTGGGGAAGATCGACTCAGAATTGGCTTAAATGCGGGGAATTTTAGTGATAATGCTTTTGCAGCTTCACAGGCTCTTAATACCCGTATGGCTTTACTTTCCTATCAAAGTAATACAGATAGTAAACTAGAGGTCAACTCCCTAGAATATCGATTTATGATGGGGGATCGCATTGGAGTTGTTCTCAAACCCCAAGGATTTAGTTTAGCTACCGTTCTCGATCCCCTTTCTCCTCACCAAAGTGCTGCCGTGGGAAGCGTTTCTCGCTTTGCTGCCTATAGTTCCATTTTCCGAATGGGAAGTGTTGATGCTGGATTGGGGGTTGATATATTATTGAACGAACAGGTTCAACTACAATTAGCTTACGGGGCAAGGGATGCAGGGGATAGTCGACAAGGACTGTTTTCCTCAGATCATCGAGCTTTTGGTCTACAGTTTTTATTTTTTAACAACTCAGAATCGAACTTAAAAACGGGAATTACCTATATTAATGCTGTCTCCGAAGATGGCCGCTTAGATACCTTCACCGGAAGCTTTAATGCAGATACCTCTGGATTTTTTAATGAATCCTCAACTATTAATGCCGTCAATGGCTCCCTAGAATGGGAATTTATGCCAAATTTGACCTTTGGGACTTGGGGCGGATTGGCAGTGACTGATTCCCTCGAATCTGATGCCATCTCTTTCTCGACGACCTTTTTATTTTCATTGGGGCTTAAAGATCCTTTTGCTCGTAATGGTGATTTGCTAGGGTTTATGGTGGGGCAACCCCTACGACTTAGGGGAGGAGTGGCAATTTTAGGAGCGGATCAAGGGTCTAGTTTACATTATGAGGTTTTTTATCGCTATCGAGTAACCGATAATATGTATATTGCTCCAGGCTTTTTCTTTGTGACAGATCCTGGACATATTCGTCGTAATAACGATATATTCGTGGGGACTGTGAGAACAATTTTACTTTTCTAACTTTTTTTCTGACAATTATTGAAAATTTGACCGATTCTAGAGTCAGTTTTTGCCCTAATACTCAGATAATCTTTTAAGCGAATGCAGCCTTGGGATAATAACGTTTCTAAATGTAAGTTCCAAAATTGTACTCCGGTTTTTCTTTGAGCAATCATCAAGACTTGATTATCAGCACTAAAGCTTAGAGTTTCAATTTGATTGGATGGATTATTATCTCCTCGAAAAGTTTTGAGTAACTGATTGTTACCATAGTTCCAGAACATAATATTATTATTATAATCAGCCGAAACTAAAATTTCGTCATTGGCACTAAAATCAAGACTGGTAACACCAGTTTGATGTCCCTCTAAAACCCCCAATAAAGTTCCATCCTTGACTTGCCACAGCTTAATTGTATTATCGTCATTAGCTGATGCCAAAATCCTTCCATCATGGGTAAACTTTAAAAGATTACTGTAGGATTCTTTTAATTTCAGTTCATTTTTAAGGCGTATTGTTTCTCCATTGGCAACATTCAAAAGAATAATTTGACCATCATAACCAGCAGAAGCTAGAATTTGGCCATTTGGACTCAAAGCTATGGTATTAATTCTCTCAGAGTGATTTTCCTTATTCCAGAGTTCTTTGTACTCAGCACTCTCTTTGTGTTCCCAAAGTTGAATCACTGGATTTTCTAATCCTGAAGCTGTTGCCAGAATTTTCTTCCTATTCCTTGAACCAAAGGCTAAGGCTGTTACATTTGTATTTTGAACCCTAATGATAGAGTAGTTTTTTGCGTCTAAATTCCAAACTTGAAGCTGATTATTTTCACCCCCTACGGCAAACTGTTTTCCATCATGACTAAAACTGACAACATTAATCAAAAAAGTCCCGTTTAAATTAAGGGGAACATCAAGTTTATAGTTTGTGGTATTTTCTTGTCTATATCCTAACTGAAGAAAACTGTTCCATCCTCCCATAATAAAGGTTCTAGCGTCATCAGGATTTAAACTAGCACTATCAATTTCCTGGTCTGGAGTAATAGGTAAGGGAGAGGGAATTTGATGGACTTTGATCATCTTATCTTCTCCGGCTGTCACTAATCTTGGAGCATTGGGACTAAATTGAACACTGTAGGTTCCGCCATTGTGACTTTGTAACGTAGCGTCTAATTCCCAGTTTCCGGCGATATTGCGCCACAAATGCAAGAAATTTCCTTCTCCAGCACTGGCAAGATATTGACCATCTGGGCTAAAGTTAAGGCTATAAACTGACCCGTCATGTCTTTGTACCTCTGTCACTAACTTAGCTGTCTTTGTATTCCAGAGCTTAATTACCCCATTGCGATCGCCCGATACCAATAACTGACCGTCAGGACTAAACGCAACAGCAGTAACACCCCTTTGGTGTTCTGATAAGGTTGATAGAACTTTTCCCGATGGAATGTTCCAAAGTTTCACTACTTTATCACTGCTTCGAGAGGCTAACAATTGACCATCGGGACTAAAGCTGATGTGATTAATATCGTTTTGATGCTCTTTTAGAGTATTGATTGGGGTTCCATCAGTCACATTCCACAATTTTATCGTCCCATCCCGACTTCCAGAGGCTAGTATTGTGCCTTGGGGATTAAATTTAAGATCATTAATCTGACATTTTTTAAACTCCTGACAGCTATCATTTTGATGACCTGGTAAATCTTTGTAGGAACTGACTTGTACTTTTTGAGCGCTCAATTCAACTTGCCAAATCTTAATGGTTCCTTCATCGTTAGCGGTGGCCAATAAGTTACCTTTGGGACTAAAATCAACGGTAATAACACGGCCACTCTGAGAAAGGGATTCTAGTAAGATTCCCTGGGGATTCCAAAGGTTAATCGTACCATCATGACTGCCTGAAGCGATTAACTTTCCGTCAGCACTAAAGGAGATCTGGTTAACTCGGTCGCTATGTCCTTCTAAACGGTTGATTTGTGTGGTTTTAGCCATTGCTTCTCGTAAAGAACCAATGGTCTTAAATTTGATATTGGTTGCAAGGGAAAAAACCTTAGTCCACCATGGTAGGGACTGTAACTTTTGTCCAGCTTCAACAGCAAAAACCAAGGATTCAAGCTCTCGCTTTAAAGTAAGTTCTGAGTTTGATAATTCGCTTAAGGTTTCAATAGAGTTTAATTCTGAGCCAATTCTGGCATATTCTGCTAAGCTTCCCAACACAATAGCCACCACAATCCCTATTAACATCACAAGATTCCGCGTTTGAGCAGCTTTACGGGCTTCTTTTTCCCGTTTGAGGGCTTCTTCTTCAAGTCTGATGCGCTCTTCAAATTCTTTTACTTTCTGATTTGCAGTTGCCTCTATTGTGCGCTGACTTTCTTCAATCAAATCTAGTAAGGATTGATCGTATCCTAAATCTTCTCCATCAAGACTGTTTTTCCAATTTTTAGCCTCTTCTAATTCAACTAAGTCCAGTAGACCTCCACTCCCCTTACCTCTTGCTACCCACTCTTGGGTTTTAGTAACTAATCGTCTACGGGTCTGTTCTGCAACTTGACGTTGCTCTATCCATTCTTGTAGCCTCGGCCAAGCACTAATCAAGGTTTCATGGGACAAATTTACGGTGATCTTATAATCCGTCACCGAGGCTTCTGCTTCCTTCAACTTTCCACTAACGGTCAGGAGTCGATTCTCAGTCAGATGTTCTAAGGTTTGATTAAATACAGATGGTTCATCTTGAGTTGCTTTTAGATCACTAATGGTTTGTTGACGACGAGTATGGGGTCGTCCTTCACCAAACTGAATTAATCTAAGAAAGATACGACGAGCAATAGTTTGCCGTGGGGGACTTAAATGATTATAAGTTGCTTCTCCATGTTCAGCGATCGCTATTTGGAGAGCGTTTTTTTTGTATGTGTCGCTAGTAGTTAACGTTTCATAAGCGCTGAAGGGTAAAAATTTTCGCTTTCTATATTGCCATAATAACACCATCGTTTCTTGAATCAGAGGTAAAATGCCAGGTTCTCCTTGAGCATCTTGGATCAGGCGCTCCATTAAGATGGGGGCGACCTCAACACCGATTTTGTGTGCGGGTTGCTCAATAGCTTGACGTAGTTTTTGACCTTTGAGGGGAGTAATTTCTAACCGATGGGACTGAATCTTTGGCCAAAAAGGAGATTGCATCAAGTCGGGGTAAAAATCGGCTCGCACCGTCAAAATTATGTAGCAATTAGGAAGGGTCAATAACTCCTGTAATTTTTCTTGAAAGGCAATGGCTTCGAGTTGTCCTTGAGTAAAGATTTCTTCAAATTGATCGATAATAATGATCCGTGGTATATCGTTTGATACCTGTGTTTTTAAGGAGGTTAAATCACTTCCTAATGTCTTCTTTAACTCGGTTAAAGGGGTCGTTCCTGGACGAAGTTTATAGACCAATCCTTTAAGTTGACAACTGTTTTTAGCGTTCGTTGTTTCTTCTTGATTTTTAGCCGTTATGTCAACAAGTCCCTGATCACGCCATCTGGGAATTAGACCAGCAAAAACCAGGGATGATTTGCCACTCCCTGAATCACCAATAATGGCGATAAATGGATCTTTTCGCAAAAGTCTTCGCAATTCTTTTATTTCTTCATCCCGTCCAAAAAAGTAATTATTGTTGGTTTCATCAAAGGGAACCATGCCAGGGTAAGGACAAGGTAGAGACTGGGAAATGACTTGATGACGCTGGAGTTCCTGACAAAGACGCTCAACCGCTTCCTCCCATTCCTCTTCCTGGGTTGCATCAAGGGGAACCAAGGAATCTAACTCTAACGGTAAATCCACTGGCTCCAAAATTAACGGGATAATTCGCTTAGTCTCCGTTTTTAGTCCATAATATTGGGCTAACAATTGAGTATATTGATTAGAGTAATCGCCAAAATACGAACGGGAAATAACCAGTAATGTCCGTTGACTTTTTTTGATTGCTTGTTCAAAAGCGTCAATGCGGTTAGCTCCCAAAGGAAATAATTTTTCTGTGTAGCATTTTACTCCCGATGAAACTAAAGCATCGAGTAAGTAGCCTTTTACCCAGGCTTCATCGGCTTTATGATAGGAAATGAAAAGGTCATAATTGTCTGGATCTAACATCTTTATCGGCTAAATTTTCCCTTAATTTTAACTAAGTTAAAAGCTAATTTGATGCGGGTTGCTGCAATTCATAAGCAAGACGTTCCATATTCATTTCAAAGTCATCGTCATCGGTCATATCTAACATTAAACGAGAGCGCATTCCCAAACGTGGGGTACATTCAGTCCGAATAATAGCTAGTAAGCGACGTTGACTGGTTTCTAATCCTAAATGTTCTGCTAAAACATTCTCAAGGTCGGTAAAATTACTCTCAAGATAAGCTGGAGAAAGTATAGATAAGGTATAACGACTTTGTTCAACCGCACGCTCCATTTCTTTAATCAAATGTTGCCCTAACCGGAAATCTTTATAGTCAATACAGACTCGAAAGCCTCTCTCTTCTAGCCATGGTAATAGGGTTTTACGTACCCAGGTTTTATCAGGAAGTTGATGCCGATAACTAATAAAAACATCATACCTGAACTCATCCATTGGTAACTCCAAAGACAAGGGTTTGGATTCTTGTTTTTGAGGAGATTTAGCAAGGGGAAAGTTTTCTTCAATTTCTACTTTAATTATCGGACGTTGTTTTTCATTATCTCCAATAACCTTAGATTGTACATAATTAAATAAATCGAGAATACGAATAATTCCCCCTGTTGCAATGGCTTCTCCTTGGAGTCCATTGAGGAGATGTTTAACAAAGAGACTATTGCTATTATCTGGTAATATTTGAGACTGTTCATTACGACGAGCAGAGGTTATGATTACTCGACCTTGTTTTTGCTTCAACTGATTATAGTATTGCTCCGATAAACCCATTTTAAAAGTAAGATCGTCACTCTTAATATCCTGACTATGGTAACAATCAAAAATAATGACAGTTTTTGAGGCAGAAATCTTCTGCAAAGCTTCGGTAAATTGATGAGTAGAAATCGCAGTTTGGACTAAAGTCGTTTCAGAAGTTAATTCTACATCCACTGGCAATAAATAGTTTAGATTAGATGACCCCTTGTTAAGTTGCACTCCATAACCGGAAAAATAAATTAATAGTGTTGAATTTTTGGTAGTTCGTTGAGCTAGATCAAGTAAACTCTGACTAAAAGCCGATAAGGTTGCTTGCTCATTTAACAAAAATTGAACATTATCGGTACTGTAACCACAAGCTAACGGGTTAATTAAAAGATTATAAATATCTTGAGCATCACGACAAACAGTTAAAGGAAGTTTAGGAATAAGTTGATAATTACTAATACCAATGATCAAAGCATAAAAGTTATCTAGAGAAATCATAATTGTTATCTCATTTAATTTTTATCTTAACAATGTCGGGCTGAAGACTCC
>DLXW01000010.1:12906-18762 GCA_003448685.1 Cyanothece sp. UBA12306 | reverse complement strand
CTTAACGGTGAGATGAAAGCCCAACCAGCTTTTTGTCCAAAGTCCAATCATGAATAATGCAGGTTAATCTTCCAATCAAGCTCCGAAAGTTCTCCATGAAGCGACTCTGTGGCCATAGTCACCTTTTTGAGTTGCACAGCACAAGCTTTCAATTCCGGTTGTAAAGAGGTAGGACAAGCTTCCGAATGGGTCAACGCATTGGCCTCCGCATCATCAGCCCAAATTGCGCCCCAGTGCATGGGAATAAAAACTGTCCCAGGAACGATCGCCTGGGTAATCATGGCCGGAAACCTCGCTAAACCTCGAAGAGAGCGTACTTCTACCAAATTATTCTCCTCAATACCTAATTTTTGGGCATCCCAAGGATGTATTTCAATAAACGGGTTGGGGTGCATCTTCTGAATTTTCTCAATTCTTCCCGTACGAGTTTGGGTGTGCCAATGGCCATAAAGTCTCCCTGTGGTCAAAACGAAAGGATAATCACTATTAGGCGGTTCAGCGAGTCCCTGGGAATGATAGGCGGCGAATATTGCCCGTCCATCGCCGGTATTAAACCGTAAATCCGTGTATAGTCTTTTATTAGTGCGATTATGTTGTTTTGCTGCTTCTCCTTCTAGAGGAGGCCAATGATAGGGATAGGGCCATTGCAACGGTCCGTGGCTAAGTAGTTTTTCATGACTTAACCCAGAAGTGTCACAGGGACGACCTTCGGTAATTCTGACAAATTCGTCGTAAACTTGTGCCGAGGTTGTAAAATTGAATTGCTCTACAAACCCTAACCGTCGTCCCACTTCAGCGAAAATCTTCCAATCTGGCCAAGCTTGTCCTGGGGGATTTCTAAATTGGGGACAGAGGGTAACAACTCGCTCAGAATTAGTCATGACCCCTGTTTTCTCGCTCCATTGGGCAGCAGGGAGTAAAATATGGGCATAATTCGAGGTTTCTGTAGGATAATAGGCATCTTGGTAGACGGTAAAGGGCGATCGCATCAAGGCTTTTTGAGTTCGCTTGACATCGGGCATACTAACGGCTGGATTTGTCGCTGCAATCCATAAAAAGCCGATATCTCCAGTTTCTAGCCCTTGCATCATCTCTAAACCCGTTAGACCCCGTTGAGGACGAATACTACCAGAAGGCCGTCCCCAAAATTGTTCAACTTCAGCGCAATGTTGGGGGTTAGCAATCATTCGATAACCAGGTAAAATATTGCATAATCCTCCAGCTTCTCTTCCTCCCATAGCATTGGGTTGTCCGGTTAAAGAAAAAGGTCCGGCCCCTGGTTTACCAATATTGGCTGTCATCAAATGGAGGTTGATCAAAGTTCGTACTTTGGCAGTTCCTTCGGAAGATTGATTCATTCCCATGGACCACAAAGACAAAACCCGTTCCGACTCTCCCCAATATTTAGCAGCTTGTTCGAGATCATCAAGACGAATACCGCATTTACGGGCTACTAATTCGGGGGGATAATGACGAATAACTTCTGCATAAGCAGGAAACTCTTTAGTGCATTCATCGATAAAAATACTGTCAATATATCCCCAACGGAGCAATAAATGAGCCATACCATTGAGTAAATCAATATCGGTTCCTGGTTTAATGGCTAGATGTAAGTCTGCTGCTGCTGCGGTTTGAGTACAACGGGGATCGACTACGATCATTTTAACCTTGCGGTTCTTTTTGTGGTGTACTCGCAGACGGTTAAAAATAATGGGGTGACATTCAGCCGCATTGGTTCCAATTAAAAAGGCACAGTCTGTTAATTCTAAATCTTCATAGCAACAGGGCGGTCCATCGGTTCCGAAACTTTGGGTATAGGCTGCCACCGCAGAGGACATACAAAGGCGAGAGTTAGCATCAAAATTATTGGTTCCGAGAAAACCTTTAAACAGTTTTTGAGCGGTATAATAATCTTCGGTTTGGAATTGACCTGAACCGTACAGACACAAAGCTTCTGGTCCTTGGGTGTGGCATACGGTTTGTATACGGTTTACAATCCTTTCTAAAGCTTGATCCCAACTCACGCGACGGAACTCTTCTTCTAAACTGTCTCGCATCATCGGATATTTGAGTCGGTTTTTGTCTAACGACTCGCTAACTGTTGCTCCTTTAACACAGACTTTTCCCAGACTAGAGGGGTGGTTGCGATCGCCTCTAACTTGCCAGATAGGGTTTCCTTGCTTATCTCGGTTGACAGGTTTTCCAGGTTGGGCTGGGGGTAGGACTTCTAGACCGCAACCGACACCACAATAGGGACACAGAGTTTTATTAGAGTTAGTCATAGGTTACTAAAGTGAAGTTTTTATTGGATAAACATATATAAGATAAACATATAAAAAAATAAATGATATTATTAATACTAAAATTCCTATAATAGATGAGCTAATTTCAACACCGTCTTTACTAACTTTAATTTTTGTAGGTTCAGTAGCATTAATTCCTTTACGAAATTCCAAAAAAGAAATAATTATTCCAATAGTAGTGATTAATATAATTATAATAAATATGATCCATGATTGATAATATTGAGCGTCAAAAACATTTTGAATGTAATCAGAACGCCAACTAATAAATTGTTCTAATTTATCTAGATCTGTCAAATCTTTTAGGTTTTTGTTTTTTTTGATAGTTTCTTCAATTTGTTCATACTTATTCATAATTGAATTATTTTTGATCTTTTAACATTTCCAAAACGTTAGTTTTGTATTGTAATGACTCTTGACAATTATCAGATTTCGAATCTGCATCTTCATATTGTTGTAGTTCATTATCTGGAATAATTGCACGAATTTCTGCATCTTTTAAATCATTCGCATTTTCACACAACTTATACTGATATATATTAATCCATTGATCGAAATCTATAGGTGGTGGAATTTGGCTTTGAGGATTTTCTTCTGCAAGAGTAACAGAAAAATTTAAAAAGAAAGTTATTAAAATAATAGAACAGCAAATAAAAACATTTTTAATCAATTTTTGTAACATATTATTTTCTCAAATTTAAAAGTGTAACCGCCGTAAATATTATAATAAACTCTCAACAACAAAAACATCAACGATTCAGTTCAACTTTTATAGTTAATTCAAACAAAAGTGAGACAAAACCTACCTCCCATATTGTTATACCAATTTCCTAAAGTCTGGCTACACATTGTCGTAGGGGTCAACGGCCGTTGACCCCTACAATATAGACATCTGTAGTCTAAGTTGATGAAAATGGTATTAGCATAGTGAGCAAGATGCTCACACTCCTCTGTCTCAAACTTATTTGAAATGACTATATAGCAATTAAATACTATAAATTTTCAAAGCAGGGTAGACAATATCCACCCTGCTTTAAAGTTTAAAAAGGTTAAGACTTAGTAGTCAAAGTCTCCACCACCACCTGCGGGGGATTTTTCTTTCTCAGGTTTATCAACCACAATACATTCAGTGGTTAGAATCATTCCGGCAATAGAAGCTGCATTTTGTAGACCAGAACGGGTCACTTTAGCAGGATCAACTACACCCACGCCAAACATATCAGAAAATTCTCCGGTAGCAGCATCATAGCCCACATTGAAGTCTTTTTCTTTGACTCGTTCGGCAATAACAGCGCCGTTTTGACCAGCATTTTCGGCAATACGCATTAAGGGTGCAGTTAAAGCACGACCAACAATAAGGGCTCCAGTTAGCTCTTCACTACTGAGGCCACCCTTAGCCCATTCTTCTAATTGGGGGGCTAAGTGAGCAAGGGTCGTACCACCTCCAGGAACGATACCTTCCTCAACGGCAGCTTTGGTGGCGTTGATAGCATCTTCTAAGCGTAGCTTGCGATCTTTCATTTCTGTCTCGGTAGCTGCCCCTACTTTGATTACAGCCACACCACCGGACAATTTCGCTAAGCGTTCTTGCATTTTGTCTTTATCGTAAGAAGACTCGGTATCTTCCATTTGGCGACGAATTAATTCACAACGGGACTTGACCGCCTCTTCGTTGCCTTCGGCAATAATAGTGGTATTGTCTTTAGTCAAGGTGATACGACGGGCTGAACCAAGCATTTCTACTTTGGTGTTTTCCAACTTCAGACCAGCATCTTCGCTGATTACCTGACCACCTGTTAGAACCGCAATATCTTCTAGCATTTGTTTGCGGCGATCGCCAAATCCAGGGGCTTTAACCGCAGCAACTGTTAAAACACCCCGTAAACGGTTAACTACTAGGGTGGCTAGGGCTTCTTTTTCGATGTCTTCGGCAATGATCACTAAGGGTTTGCCTTGACGGGCAACTTGTTCGAGAACAGGAACTAGGTCTTGAACTAGGGTAATTTTTTTATCGGTTAACAGAATACAAGGATCATCTAACACTGCTTCCATGCGTTCTGTATCGGTGACGAAATAGGGAGAAATATAGCCTTTATCAAAGCGCATCCCTTCGGTAATTTCCAATTCTGTGGTCATGGACTTACCTTCTTCGAGGGAGATAACTCCTTCTTTGCCCACTTTGTCCATAGCATTGGCGATCATTTGACCAACTTCTTCGTCATTTCCCGCAGAGATTGCTCCTACTTGAGCGATCGCTTTGGAGTCTTCGACGGGTTTAGCGTGTTGGGCAATTTTTTCCACCAAAAACTCAGTAGCTTTGTCTATACCGCGTTTGAGGGCAATGGGGTTAGCTCCAGCAGCAACGTTGCGTAAACCTTCTTTAACGATGGCATGGGCGAGAACGGTAGCGGTAGTGGTTCCATCTCCAGCTACATCATTGGTTTTGGAGGCTGCTTGACGGATCAAGGATACTCCAGTGTTCTCAATATGATCTTCTAATTCGATTTCCTTGGCGATGGTGATACCATCATTAATAATTTGGGGAGCTCCAAATTTTTTCTCTAGCACTACGTTGCGACCCTTGGGACCTAGGGTTACGGCAACGGATTCAGCTAAGATGTCCATGCCTCTTTCTAGGGCGCGACGTGCATCTTCATTATAAACAATAAGTTTAGCCATAGATTTGCCTCTGTTCGTTAAATTGAGTAACGTTGTTGTAATAAGCTATGAATGACAATGGGTTTTTCCCTCGAACCCATCACTAGGAAGTCTGCAAGTCTACAAGTTAAATTCTTTCTTGACTCAAGTTTGATCAATAAGACTTGATTTTACCTATACCTTCGACTGTTATAGAATTGATGCCAATAAGCTTAGGCAACGGCTGCTAAGATGTCTTTTTCGGACAACAATACATAGTCATCTCCGCCAAGTTTAATATCTGTTCCAGCATATTTGGAATAGAGTACTTGATCTCCTACTTTTACTTCGATCTCAGAACGGCTACCGTCATCGTTGCGCTTGCCAGGTCCTACGGCGACAATTTCACCGATTTGGGGCTTTTCTTTGGCTGTATCGGGTAGCAAAATTCCCCCAGCGGTTTTTTCTTCTGAAGCATTTACTTTAACGAAAACGCGATCACCAAGGGGCTTAACTGTTGAAACGTTGATGCTGATTGCTGCCATGAACTAAATCCTCCAGGATTACTCAATAATTTAGGTATCGGTGCTACTAAAAAGATTTTAGCACTCTCACCTTCCGAGTGCTAATCTAACTAAATTGGGGCGATCGTGGCAACTCCCTATAGTGTACGGGTTTCCGAACTGAGGGAAAATAGGTAAAAATAACTGGGAAATCATGTAGACGCAAGTCTTTTATGGTAGTAATAGTCTAAAAAATGAGATAATTTTTGAGTTAACATCTAGATAAAATATTATGAGCACACAAATAGAAGGGATTGCACCCCACGGTGGTCATCTAATTAACCGTATTGCCACAGCAGCAGAAAGAGAAGAATTTCTGGGACAGTCGGCTCATTTACCCCAGATTACCCTAG
>DLXW01000010.1:7057-12685 GCA_003448685.1 Cyanothece sp. UBA12306 | reverse complement strand
AGATTACCCTAGATAAAAGGGCTACATCTGATTTAGTAATGATTGCTATTGGTGGTTTTAGTCCCCTCAAAGGCTTTCTCGAAAGGGCTGATTATGAAACCGTCGTCGAAGATATGCGCCTCTCCTCTGGTTTACCCTGGTCAATTCCCGTTACCCTATCGGTAGATGAAGAGATAGCAGATTCTCTTAAAGAAGGCAATTGGATACGTCTTAATGATCCCGAAGGTAACTTTATCGGTGTTTTAGAATTAACCCAGAAATATCACTATAATAAAACCCACGAAGCGAGGAATGTTTATGGCACCGAAGAGAGCAAGCATCCTGGGGTGAAGGTAGTTTACGAACAAGGGGCGGTTAATTTAGCAGGTCCCGTATGGCTATTACAAAGAGATGACCATCCCCTATTCCCCAAATATCAAATCGATCCTGCGGTATCTCGTCAATCATTTAAAGATAGAGGCTGGAAAACTATTGTAGGTTTCCAAACTCGTAATCCCATCCATCGCGCCCATGAATATATCCAAAAATGCGCCCTAGAAGTGGTAGATGGCCTATTTTTACACCCTTTAGTAGGGGCAACTAAAAGTGACGATATCCCCGCCGATGTACGGATGCGTTGTTATGAAATCATGATGGAAAAATATTTTCCTCAAGACAGAGTTATCCTCGCCATTAACCCTTCGGCCATGCGCTATGCAGGTCCGAGGGAAGCTATTTTCCACGCCTTAGTTCGCAAAAATTATGGTTGTACCCACTTTATTGTAGGTCGGGATCACGCAGGGGTTGGAGACTATTATGGAACCTATGACGCTCAATATATTTTTGATGAATTTAAACCAGAGGAATTAGGCATTGTGCCGATGAAATTTGAACACGCTTTTTATTGCACCCGCACTCAACAAATGGCGACGACCAAAACCAGTCCCAGTCTCAAAGAAGAACGAATTCATCTATCAGGAACCAAAGTGCGAGAAATGCTCAGAAAAGGAGAACTTCCTCCCCCACAGTTTTCTCGCCCAGAAGTAGCAGCAGAATTAATTAAAGCCATGCAAAATTAAAACAGTTAAGGGGAAGATTGTCAGCAAAAGACACAGGGGAGAAAATATTAATTCTTTGCCCATTTTTCAGACCCCATTCCCCATTCCTCCTTAAGCTATTAAACTAGACTATGATTAAACCTTCCCACTAAGGCAGACAGCAAACAATGAAATGGGATCGGCGGACTTTCTTAAAGACCCTGCTTACCTGGGGAGTCAGTCAAGCAGGACTCGAATGGTTCAATCAAGAACCAAAGCTTCAAAAATACTATCAGACTTTAGCTGGGCCAACTCCTCGCAAATTAGCTTTGTTGGTCGGCATTAATGACTATAGTAATCCTTTTACCTTAAAAGGATGTCTGACGGATGTAGAACGGCAAAAAGAATTGCTGATCTATCGTTTTGGCTTAAAACCCCAAGATATAGTCACCCTAACGGGACGACAAGCAACCTATGAAGGGATAAAAAGGGCTTTTGAAGAACACTTAGTCCAACAAGCCCAAACCGGAGATGTGGTTCTCTTTCACTTTAGCGGGTATGGCAACCTAGTACAATTAGACTCAGGAGACGTGGTTCGAGGCCTGATACCTCACGGCGGCATAGTATCAAACAAAGGCCAACCTATCGCCAACAATTTTCTAGAAGAGACCTTACAATTACTAGGGCGATCGCTGGCGACAGATAAACTAACTATGGTCTTGGACACCAGTTATGAGTATTTAGGTCAAGATCTACAAAGCAATCTGAGGGTAAGGTCATTTCCCCATGTTTCTCAACAAGTTAATCCCCAAGAATTAGAGTTTCAATCCCAGTTAACCGAAAAATTCCCAGCAACTAAACCTAGAGGTATGATTTTAAGAGCCATCAGTGATGGTCAAATGGCCAGGGAAATCACCAGCAATAACTTAAGTTGCGGTTTATTCACCTATGCCTTAACCCAATCTCTGTGGCAATTAACCTCTCCGAGTAAAATTATGATTACCTTAGCCAAAACCACTCAGGAAATGGTTAAGTTAACGGGCAATAAACAAGAACCGCAAAGCCAAAAAAGCGATAAACAACCCTTATTTACTTATTATCTTCTCCCTACAAGTTCCCAGGGAACCGAAGGAATTATTACTGCCGTAGATGACCAAAGTAACGCCACTATCAAACTAACAGGACTTCCCATACCCCTTTTAGAAGAATACGGACTTAATTCTTGTTTTAGAATAGTTACTGACGATAACTCTACCCCTTTAATCGTCCAACTACGTTCGCGTGAGGGACTTAAGGGTAAAGTTAATCTACTCGAGAAGTCAGAATCTTCTGCGGCTTCCCCCCTACAAGTTGGACAATTACTCCAAGAAACCCTCCGTTGTTTACCGAAAAATGTAGGACTAACAGTAGCTCTTGATCAAAACCTAGAGAGAATTGAGCGGGTTGATGCTACTAGCGCCTTTTCTTCGATAGAAAACATAACCTCTGTGGTTATTGCAGGAGAACAGGGTGCTGATTGCCTTCTTGGTCAAAAAAATCAGGCAGATGCTACTGATAGTAAGACAAAAACTGAAAAATATGGTCTCTTTTGGCCAGGAGGGATTACTGTCCCCAAAACTTTTGGTCAGTCGGGAGAAGCGATTAAGTCTGCTGTTGAAAGGCTACGTCAGCCCCTCAAAAAACTGTTAGCCGCTAAATTGTGGTGGCTCACCTTAAATCAGGAATCCTCCCAATTGCCCATAGCGATCGCCCTTGAATCTTTAGACCAAAATCAGGAGGCTCAGATAATTGGGCAAAGGCAAACTACTAGGACGGCAAAAAAGGTTAATAGACAACCTTTCTCTGATTTCTCGCCAATATCCCACGGATTAATCCAATTACCCCGTAACAGCCGTCTACAATATCGTTGGCACAACCAAGGAGATGATCCTATTTACTATTTGCTATTGGGGATAGATGTCAGGGGAGAAGCGATCGCTTATTTGCCTCATCCCGAGCAAATTTCCATTTTACCAGGAGAAACCCTAGTGATTCCTTCCCTCTCCCCAGGACTCAACTTGACTGTCACAAGTACTCCAGGATGGGAACAAATTTTGGCCATTAGTTGCCAATCGCCCTTAAATAAAACCTGGGAAACCTTGACTGAGTCCTCAGGATTTAAACCAAATCAGGAACAAATTCTGACTTTAGATAATCCCCTCAAAGTAGCTCATTCTTTGCTAGAAGATCTTCATCTTGCTAGTGCAATTAACAGTGAACTGATGGAAACTGCCACTGATAGCTATAAACTTGATCTAAAAACTTGGGCGACTGTAAGCTTTGTCTATCAAGTCATCTAGAAGACCGTTAGAATAAAAAAAGTCAAATAACTTTAGCTAGTATGAATCATCTGCCTCAGACGACAAGACATCGGCTTCAAAAAATTTCCCAAATTCCTAGTGTCTGGGAAGGCGATCGCCGTTCTGTGGTCGGTTTTAGAGGCTTATCAGACTCGGAAGCACAAAAAAGCCAAGAAGAATGTATTCTTTGGGTGGATGGTTCCGAAGGATTTGTCAGAGCAATGGATATTGTCTCCCCCGACGCAGGACCTGAAGCAGTAGTTCGTACTCTTCTCAGAGCAATTGAAAATCCCCACAGTCCCGCTCAACCTGCTCGTCCTCAAAAGATTGTTGTTCGTAACCGAGAATTACAATTTTTTCTGCGGGGAGCTTTACAAGATCTCGAAATTGCCATTGATTATGTCCCTCAATTGCCCTTAATTGACGAACTCTTTCGCAGTTTTCAAGCAGTAGATAAAACCCGTCCACCTGCTCTACCTCCTGATTATGAACCCTTACTGATGGAGATTGCTGCTGAGTTTTGGAATGCTGCTCCTTGGGATTTATTAGCCGATTACGATATCGTCGCCCTAGAGATTAATCACTGGGGTGTGGGAACAGTTTACGCTTGTGTTATGGGGATGTTGGGCAGAGAATATGGGATTATTCTCTATCGTTCCCTGGAATCTTTGAAAAAGTTCCGCGCAGCTGCCTTAAGTGATAAATCTCAAGATCAGTTAGAACAAGCGTTTTTAGGACAAGATTGTTGGTTTTTGAATTTTGAACCTATTGAGGAGATCATCCCAGAAATTGAAGATGAAGAAGATTTCGATTTAGAAGATTTGGCATCCGATGAAATTCATCCTATATTTGGTAGTGTTCATCCCTATGAAGGGATTAGACCTTTTCTTGATGAGGAAGAAGCAAAGGTAATTTCTTATTCCCTACAAGCCTTTTTGCGCTTTTTTGAGAGTAATCAATCAGGATTACTTAAAGATCCCATTGGCAACTTACAAAAATCTTGTCGCTTTTCCCACCCTATTTCGGCTGAAAAAAACGAATGGATTACGATTAAGGTGTTTACTCTCCCTGAGTTGGCCGCAGAATTTTTGCAAATGCTTGAAGCTTTAGAAGAGGAAGAAGAAGATAATCTCAAAAAATTTCAATTGCCTATTCGAGATGACTTAATTCCTGACAACGCTTTCTTGAGTCTAGGGATGATTACTTGGGATCTTGTTGAAGATCTACAAAATCGTTCTAAAACTTATTATCAATCCCAAGGTGCAATAGCTCAAGGGGAAGGATTACCAGTAATTCTTGTACAAACTTCTCGCCCTAAAGCTAAGGAAATGATCGAAACCCTCAAGGAAAATGGAGGACTAGAAGCTATTTGTTTTAATCCTGGAGAAGATCCCTACGCAGAAATTGACTACGATTTGGGGATTTTACAAACAAAACAGGGGTGTTTATATATTTTTGGAGAATTTACTAATGATGATCCTCAACATCTTGAAGCTCGCCAAAAATGGGATCAACGTTGCGAAGCAACGGGAGGTTATTGTGCTTTAATTGTCGCTATGGGAGTCACGGGTTCTTCTCGTGGGAATCCCCAAGTTCCAGATATGTTGGCACTCTTTGAAGCAAAATCCCTAGACCCTAAAACTTTAGCTATGGGAGTCTTACAATTAATGCCTCAATTTGATTAGGTTGCTCATTAATTAAAAAATTAGAATGTCTGACTATTTATCAGTTCTCCAAGAAGCTGTTTGCTTTGTTGTTCGTCATCACCCTCCTAAACCTCAACCACAACAATTAATCACGGCTCTCTTAGAAGCTGAAAAAAACGCAAAGCACAGTAAACTAACTTATACCTCTCGACAATTAGCAGGAACTTGGCAACTCTGTTTTATTACCGGAACTAAAAAGGCTCAAAAACGCGGAGGAATTATCTTGCGATCAGGTCGTTATATTCCTCGTTGGGCTAAAATTGATTTAACCTATACACCAGTAATAGATGATTCATCCCGAACAACTGGGAGTCTAAAAAATTGCATTGGTTTAGGTCAATTAAAGTTGATTTTAACTGGACCTAGCAAGTTTTTAACCCCTAAAAATATTCTTTCCTTTGATTTTACTAAAATTACTCTGAAACTAGGTAACATTAATCTTTATACGGGGTCGATTCGAGGAGGTGAAAAAACTGAAATTCTTTTTTATGAAGAAGGTATCCAGAAACAAGCTTTTTTTTCCTATTTTTTAATTCAAGATAATCTAATTGCTGCTAGGGGTAAAGA
>DLXW01000010.1:0-6839 GCA_003448685.1 Cyanothece sp. UBA12306 | reverse complement strand
AATGTAGAATGTAGAATTTAGAATGTAGAATTTAGAATGTAGAATTTAGAATTTAGAATTTAGAATTTAGAATCAAGCTATGATTTAATCTCAAGCTTTATTTTAAGTGTCCTAATCTTAAATACGTAACGCTATAACAGCTAAGTATGAGAGGTTTGGTGCGATTAATACGATCACATTCTTTTTGATCTTTGAACTAAGCTTAAATAGAGATTAAGAAATTAAATATAAGCCAGAAAAATTATTATAATTGATCAGATAAGTATTAGTTAAAATCAAAGATGTCGAGGTGAAGCTATGGGCTATGTAGTCGATGTTGATCAAGATAATTTTCAGGTTGAAGTTATTGAAAATTCTTTTAAAAAACCAGTTTTAATTGATTTTTATGCTACTTGGTGTGGCCCTTGTCAATTATTAAAACCGATCCTAGAAAGTTTATTAATAGAATATGATTTTATCTTAGCAAAAATTGATATTGATCAACATCCCCAATTAGCTCAAAGATATAGTGTAGAAGGAGTTCCTGATGTTAAAATAGCAACTAAGGGAGAAATAATTCCTGGGTTTGTCGGGGTGTTACCAGAGGACGATATAAGAGAATTATTAGGAAAATTTAACTTACAATCGGAGCTAGTTTTAAAAATCGAAGCAGTGCGTCAGGCGATCGCTAATCAAAATGCCCCTCAAGCGAAGCAACTGTTTGATGAATTGTTTGCTAAGTACCCAAATAATCCTGACGTAATTCTCGAAGCCGCTAGTTTTTTGATTCGCGTTCATCGTTTAGAAGAAGCTAAAAAAATTCTCAAAACTATTGGGGTAGAAAATCAGAAATATTATGCAAAAGCCCAATCAATGCAAACTATAATTGACCTGAAGCAAATAGTAGAAAATCCTGGGGAAAGTGACTTGGATCAACTATTTGCTAAAGGCGCTCAATTAACTTTAGCAGAAGACTATGAAGGAGCATTAAGACTGTTCTTACAAATGGTAGAACAGAATCGTCAATATAGAAACGATGGTGCCAGAAAAACGATGATTTCCATCTTTAATCTTTTGGGTAATAACCATTCTTTAACTAAAAAATATCAACAAGAGTTGATGATGTCTTTATATTAATATTTAAGCGGCTTGAGCATTAAAAAACATAACTTTACCGCCATAAGCTTGATGAAGATTATTGTCTCGCATAACTAATTGTCTTTTTCCATGGGCAATTAATTCTCTATTGAGTAAAATTAAGTCATCAAAATTAGTAATTGACTCTCCGAGATCGTGATTAACAACTAACACAATCTTGCCTGATGCTGCCAATTCTCGAAAAATACTAAATAAAATATTTTCGGTTTTTTGATCCACTCCCACAAAAGGTTCATCAAAAAGAAAAATAGAACCATTTTGGGCTAGTGATCTCGCTAAAAATACTCGCTGCTGTTGTCCTCCTGATAATTCCCCGATGGGACGCTGCCGATAAGCTTCCATATTCACCCTTTCTAAGGCCTCCAAAGCTTGGCGACGACTAGCAGTTGAAAAATTACGAAACCATCCAGTATGACGAACTCGACCCATCATTACCACATCCCAAACTGTGACCGGATAAGTCCAGTCAATCTGGGATCGCTGAGGAACATAAGCTACTTCGTTTAATTTTTGATTCAAGGGTTGACCTTGATAAAGAACTGACCCCTGAGTCAAAGGAATTAACCCCAGCATCGCTTTAATCAGGGTACTTTTTCCCGCACCATTAGGACCAATAATCCCAGTTAATTTTCCTGCTTCAACTTTCAGGGTAATATCCCGTAAGGCTTCCAAACTACGATAAGACACCCCTAAATGGCTAACAGTAATCTGTTGATCTCCCATTAAATTGACCCCATGATGGTAAAACATAACCCTTCTTTTCTTAAGCATAGCTCAAAAATGAGACAATTATGAAAAATACATCATTACCTTTGAACTTTAGAATTCAAAGGTAAAATAGAAAAATTAGAAATTATCAGATAATTATTGAGATAGGAATTTGTCAAATTCAGAAGCTTATCAGACAAAATCAGAGCGGTGGCGGGGTTTATTGGTAGAAAATCGGGCGATTGCGGTTATTCGGACATTAGATCTTGAAATAGGACTCAAAATGGCCAAAGCCGTGGCGGCTGGAGGAATTAATCTGATTGAGATTACCTGGAATAGTCGAGAACCTGCCCAATTAATTGCTCAGTTACGGCAAGAACTACCCCAATGTACCATCGGAACTGGCACGATTTTGACAACTGAACAGTTAGAGTTAGCGATCGCCGCTAAGGTTCAATTTTGCTTTACCCCTCACGTCAGTCCTAACCTCATTCAAACCGCAATTCAAGCACAAATTCCTATTATTCCTGGGGCGTTATCCCCCACCGAAATTTTTACCGCCTGGCAATTGGGAGCTAGTTGTGTTACGGTTTTCCCCGTGCAAGCGATGGGCGGAATCGGCTATATTAAGGGTTTGCAAGGTCCGTTGGGGTCTATTCCCCTGATTCCTACCGGAGGGGTTACCCTAGATAATGCTGCTAAATTTATTGAAGCAGGGGCGATCGCGGTAGGTTTATCCGGTCAATTATTCCCCCCAGAAGCTATTAAGACTCAAGATTGGGAAAATGTTACTCAAAGAGCAAAAATACTGTTAGATAATTTGAAGTTAATGAATATTTAAGAAAAAAAAGCTTTTTGTTAAACAGACCTTAATCTAATTTAGATAGATTGATAGTATATAGGCAGACAAATTAGGTGGGTTGGATGAGAACCCTAGCAATCACTGATGTTCATGGCTGTTCTAATGCCCTAGAGACTTTACTAGAAACAGTTCAATTAAAGCCACAAGATGTCTTAATTACTTTAGGGGATTATGTTGATAAAGGGCCTGATACTAAAGGAGTTTTAGACAAGTTAATTCATCTATCTCAGCATTACCAATTAATTGCCTTAAAAGGTAACCATGAAATCCAGATGATACAATCACGCCATAACATTTCTGAGAAACATTTATGGTTAGACATGGGAGGAAAAGAGACGTTAGATTCCTATGCAAAATTAGGGAGACAAAGTACTTTATCTAATATTCCCAATGAACATTGGTATTTTATTGAAAATATTTGTTTAGATTATTGGGAAACAGACAGTAATATTTTTGTTCATGCCAATCTTGATCCTCATTTATCAATGAAAAGACAATCAGATTATGAGTTATTTTGGAGAAAATTTGACTATCGCGTTTCCCACTATTCAGGAAAGACAATGATTTGTGGTCATACGAGTCAGAAAAATGGAAACCCTATTAATTTAGGTCATCGAATTTGTATTGATACTTGGGCCTGTGGTGAGGGTTGGTTAACCTGTTTAGAAGTGGAAACTGGTAAAATTTGGCAAGCTAATCAAAAAGGTAAAATCAAAACTGCTTCGATTGATCAATTTAAACCTAGTTTAGTTAATAGTTAATAGTTAATAGTTAATAATTTTGTTTTGGGATGATCCTAGGTTTCTGGGATCTGATAACAAACAACGCGATCGCGTCCTTCTCGTTTAGCTTGATAAAGTGCTTGATCAGCAGTTTTGAGCAAAATTTGTTTTGAAGAGCCATGATCGGGAAAACAAGCTACCCCCAAAGAGATGGTTAAAACTTGATTGCAGGGGTCTAAATCGAGATTTTTAACTCCTTGACGCAATTGTTCAGCCCTTTGTTTGGTATTTTCTAGGGAAGCTTCTGGAAGAATTAGGGTTAATTCTTCTCCTCCAAAGCGACAGGCAATATCTGAACCTCGAATATTGCTTTGAAGAAAACCCCCTAACTTTCTCAAAACCATATCTCCCATATCATGACCAAAAGTATCATTAAATTTTTTAAAATGGTCAACATCAATCATAATAATTCCTAGCGATCGCTGTCCACGTTTAGCCCTTTCTAACTCTTTTTCTAGAGATTCTTCGAGATATCGTCTATTATAAAGTCCAGTTAAAGCATCACGGATACTTTGATTATGCAAAGTTTGACAGAGTTTGATGTTAGCTAAAGCTAAGGAAATATGTCTGCTTACATTAGTTGCTAATAATTGTTTTATTTCGGTTAATTGACCTGGTTTTTCTGAGCTCAAATAAAGTATTCCTATCGGGTTTCCTTCAATGATTAAAGGGATACAATAAGACTCAACAGCAAGGATTTCTAAATGTTGACACGGTAGTTGATGATAAAGTGAACTCATCAGATGGGTTTGTCCTTTTCTTAAAGCCCAACAATCTTGTTTAGTAAATTTTTTATTGCTTTTCTTTAGGTTACCCCAACTAGCAACTTGTTCTACAATTTGCTCAGACTGATTAATAATAAATAAACCACCATTTAATTCTTGAAATAGTAATTTAGCCGATTGAGAAACAGCTTTATATACTTCTTCAAAGCTAAGACAAGCTTGCAGCAATTCACTCATGTCATTAAGATAGATTAGATCAATATTTCGCTGTTCTAATTCTGTTGTTTTTTTCAATAGTTCTTCTTGTGCTTGTTTTCTTTCGGCAACTTCTGCTAAACTTTTGTTCTGAATAATGCGACAGTTTTCTAAACGAGTTGTCATGTCGGTAACATCTTGTATTACTATGAGCGCATAGTAATCTTCCTGATTAGGAAGACCAACAATAGTTGTCTGTTGAATTTGTAATGTTTGATTAACTAAAGTTGTTGGAAAAAAATGTTTATGGAGTTGAGAAGAAAAAATTGTAGGGGGAGAACCCTGAAAAATTTGTTGAATACGTATCTTATATTTTGGTTGGTTAAGATGAGGAAAATATCTCGTAATATCTTGTCCTAAAATTTGTTCTCTCGGTGTTTTAGTCCATTCTTCCAGGCATTTATTCCAAAAAATAATAGTAAAGTCTTCCTTAATAATACAGATTCCTACCGGAACAAAGTTCAAACTATAAAATTTATTATATGCTAATTCAATCTCATTCATTGTCCTTTATTTCTTGGTCACAAAATTGATTAATGGCGATCATTAAGTTATCAAAATATCCTAGATTAAATACAATAATAATGTCTCCGTTAATATTCATACTTTCAATAACAAAATTAGTTTGTGCTAAAAGAATAGTTGTGTTTAAATCTTGGCAACTATAGTCAAAAAACTGGTCAATACTGCCCTCAATATAACTAGGGATAGAATAGGAAAATTCTTGTTTCAATAAATTACTTACCACTCCCATAATACCACTAATCACAATATTTCCTACCTCAGTAAGAACGCCGATTTTCAGGAAATCTAGATCAGAAGTTTCTGGAGATTCTTCTGTCACTAAATCCACTAATTTAGAAGCACTATCTGTGGAAAAAACTAAATCAGCACTTCCTTGTAAAGTTCCTGTAAATCGAAGTTCAACCGTAGAAAGATTATCTTCTCCTAATCTTTTCTCTAATTCTTGTTTAGCCAATTCAAAAGGGAGAATATCTACCCAAGGTATCTGTAATCTTATGTGGGTTCCAACCATCTCATTGAGGATACTAGCTGCTTTTCCCACACCAATATTAATTACTTCTTGTAAGACACTAATTGCTTCAAGTTTGGTTAGCATTAATTTGTCTCCTCTTGGTTAATAAGAAGGACTTTAGAGAGTTCATTTTCTAGTTTTTGTGCCTTGGGAGGTTTATGAAGAATAGAGAATGCCCCTAATGCTTTGCATTTAGCCTTAGTAGTTTCTTGGAGATCGGCAGTAATAACAATAACTGGTATGTTCAACCTTTCTTTCTGCACAATTTCGAGAAATTCAAAGCCACTAAGTTCAGGGATTAACAGATCTAACAAAATACAAGCAGGTTGCTTATGGCGGGCCATTTCGATTCCTTGTTGTCCATCAGCAGCTTCTAGAGTCGTATGATTCTGCGCTTGTAATATTCTACGGGTCATAATACGTGATAAAGCGGAATCATCTACAATGAGAATTAAAGACATATGATTGATTGATAAATACCGTTTACTACAATGAACCACCCCGACTTTTGAGGAGTCGGGGTTTCTAAATCCCCCAGACTTCTCTTATTTTATCGAAATTTTTGTCTCTTCATTTCTCCCACTTGCTTCATCGATCCCGTGTGTTGACGAGTTTTAGAAGTAGAGATGGTGAGATCCACGATTTCGAGGCGAGTTCCTAGCCCCGTTTATTGATTAGTTGCCACATTGTACATTAGCATTTATTGGAGGTCTAACAAGAGGACAAACCGTAATGACCTTCAAAAACTTTGCTCTCAATTAGCTAAAAATCAAGACACACCTTGGGTAACAAAATTAAACTCTCAAGCCCGTCAATCTGCTGCTGATAGAGCCTGGCAATCAATTAATAGATTTTATCAAAATTGTCGTGCTAAGATACCTCGAAAGAAAGGATTTCCTACCCCTAGATATAGCAGAAGTCAGAAGTAAAACTCGCCCTAACCACCTTGGCGACTGCTATACCAACAGCCCGGGCCTGTTCTAGGGGAATCCCCGCATGTTTCGCGGCGGTAAGTATGTCAAATTCCATCAACATGAGGTTTTATCCGTGATTTTGAAATCTATTGGCAGATGGCTTGTGGTGTTGCTCTTGACCATCACCTTCTTAATTGGGACTGTTACTCCTGCTGTGATGGCACAAGGACTAACGATGACCCAGCCTATGCTGTCACAAGTTCCTGGTTTAGAGTTATCAGCAAACTGGTTCAACAAGAAGAAACAAAAAGCCAAAGCCAAACAGTCAGATTTAGGGTCAGATAGGTTTACTTTACAACTCCTTCATGCTTCAGACATCGAATCTGGACTGCAAGCATTAGAACCCACATTCCGCACTTC
>DLXW01000247.1:7682-9490 GCA_003448685.1 Cyanothece sp. UBA12306 | reverse complement strand
TTCTGTTAAATGTTTACGATACCAGCAGACTTTGCTTAACAAAGTTTCCAATAGAATGTGTTTTTGTAATATAGATAAAAAAAATAAATTTAATGGTACAATTTAATTATATTAACTTTTAATCAAGCTATAAATTCAAATATTTAGCAATATAAACCTAAAAAATTAATTACTTTGATATCGAACTATGGTTACTGTTCAAATTGAACCTTCTCGTCATCCTCTTGCCGAGTATATTTATCGCTTAGAACAAGGAGAGGCATTACTTAAAAATTCTCCCAGAAATGTCATTGAAGTTGTGGGTATTCTTAAGAGTTACGGCGTGGTATTAGATGCATATTCTCGTAATCTTATTTATATTTCTGAGTATCAATTTTTAGTGATATTTCCCTTTTTTAAATATTTTAATGGACAGGTTTCTTTTAGTAAACTATTGCGTCATTGGAGTCATAATCGCATTAATTTTGAATATGCAGAATATTGCATGAAATCAATGATGTGGCATGGTGGAGGAGGATTAGATGGTTATTTAGATACCCCTGAATTTAAAGCAGTTGTGCAACAGGTAATTCAAGCTAAATTCAAGAATAATTTTTTAATGCTAAGCTTAGATAAAGTATTTCCTGAATTTTTGACAGAGCAAATGCGAATGATGGCTTATTACAGTGGACTAGGCCAATTTTGGCGAGTCATGGCGGATATTTTTTTGTCACTTTCAGATCGTTATGATTCTGGTGAAATTAAATCTATTACTGATGTTGTTCAACATATTTTAGACGGGTTAGTTAAAGATGCTAATAAACCGATTACTTATCAAGTAAAAATTCAAGATCTCGTTTATGATATCATTCCTAAATCTGTAGGATTAACCTTTTTAACAGATACAGCTATTCCTTATGTAGAGGCGATTTTCTTTCGAGGAACTCCATTTGCAGGAACTATTTCTTATAATGCTCAAGCTTATCAAATTCCTGTAGAACAAGCAGTTTTTAGCTACGGTGCTTTGTATGCTGATCCTTTACCCATAGGTGGTGCGGGCATTCCTCCTACTTTATTAATGCAGGATATGAGACATTATTTACCTGATTATCTTCATGAACTTTATCAACAAAGTTTTCGTCAAGAAGATGACTTGTTGGTACAAATTTGTGAAACGTTTCAAAAATCTATGTTTTGTGTTACAACCGCAGCCATTAAAGGATTAGCACCCTATTCTTTAGATACCGATGATCTTGAAGAGAAAAAAGCTAATCGTACCTATCTAGAAGGCTGGATGGATCGCTTTTTAACGTCTCGATTAATTATTGCTAATACTTAAATAAATCAAACAATTTTAAAGAAAGAAACTTTGATTATGACAGATGCCAAAAATGTTTTGGGTACGGATTTAATTCTATGTTGTAGTTCCCCTGTAACTGGATATTATCGCGATGGGTATTGTCGTACAGGGGGGCAAGATTATGGGGTACACGTGGTTTGTGCCCAAGTTACCCCAGAATTCCTCGAGTTTACTCGATTACAGGGCAATGATTTGAGTACCCCTGTCCCTCAATTTAACTTTCCAGGATTAAAACCTGGCGATCGCTGGTGTTTGTGCGCTTCTCGTTGGCAAGAAGCCCTTGACTTTGGGGTTGCTCCCCCTGTTATTCTAGAAGCTACTCATATTCGAGCTTTAGAAGTTGTCAATTTGGAGCAACTCAAACAATATGCTCTGCAAGAATAAAAAGTCAAATAGATTAAGGTTGGATTTTTTATAGCAATTCTCATACTTGTTCGGGGGAATATCAAAGTGTATCTCACCAAAGTGG
>DLXW01000247.1:0-7475 GCA_003448685.1 Cyanothece sp. UBA12306 | reverse complement strand
CAAAGTGAGAAACGCTATATTTGCTATTTAACCTTAATTTAGATTGAGTTAGGTGTTATAATATTTTATATTTTGCTTACATTTTATTAGCCGCATATTGAATTGCTCCGGTTAATCCTTCTAAGGGATTCAAAACAATATGAACGGGAATTTTTTCAAGCAGTAAAGGATTGAGCTTAGCTTTGCTTTTGAAAGCTTCCATAAACCTTCCATTTTGCATCAGTTCAATATTTTTCAAGGCAATTCCACCAGCAATATATAAACCTCCAAAAGGCAAGAAACTAACAGCCATATCCCCTGCTGCTGCACCATATGTTTCCGCAAATATTTCCATAGTTCGTTGACAAAGAAAATTTCCTTGCTTGGCCCCCTTAGCTATCTCTGCTGCTGGATCGTCTTGGTCTAAAATATTTCCTATGGGTTCACGGGGCAATTTACAATCTCGCAAGAATCGAAAAATATTAACAATTCCTACTCCAGAAACTACTCTTTCCACATCTACTTTCCCATAAACCCTAAGATATTGCAATAATTCTTCTTCCAGTGAATTATTAGGGGAAAAACCTTGATGGCCACCCTCAGTAGGAAATACTTGATAATTATCATTTTGGGGGATAGCAAAAGCTTTTCCTAAACCTGTTCCTGCACCAATAATAGCCACGGGAGCGTCTTTAACATATTCACCGGTTTGTAAAGTTATTAAGGAGTTGTTTTTCTCTAAAACGATATTGTATCCCACCGCAACAAAATCATTAATTAAAGTAACTTTAGCAATGTCTAATTCCTGTTGTAATTGGTAAGAATTTAGCTCTGACCAAGGCAAATTAGTTATCTTACATTTGTTATTAATAACCGGACCTGCTAGGGCAAAACAAGCTTTTTCAGGTTTTAATTCTGTACCAAGAAAAACTTGTACTAATGGAACTAAACCATCTTGACCACTGGGGTATTCCTGTTCTCGGATAGTTGTTACTATAGATCCTTCGTCATTTGTCTGTACTAAGCGTAATCTGGTATTAGTACCGCCGATATCACCTGCTAACAATAACATACTTTTATTTCCTCTTAAGTATCCTTACAATTAAGTGTTTATTTAAGTCATTATAGCGCGAAATCGTCATCATAAATATCAATTTAATTGAATTGTTTTTATAATATTTTTGAATCCTATTCAGTAACTTTTTTCAAATTGAACCAGCCTTATCTAACTTAAAGTATGTTAAAATGTATGGAAAGATTATTAAATTTTTCAGCCCTGTTTCTAAGTGATTATGTCTATTTCTAAAGTAGAAGCTAAACAACTTTTAGAAAGGTTAATTTTTGAAGATACTAACCCCCAAGATTGGGTAGAGGATGTTTGGGGATTAAGTGCGCTCCATGGTGACAGTGCGGCCAAATTACTAGATGCTTTCGAGGCTCTAATAGAATGTTGTTCAGAAAAACAGTTAGAAAACTTACTCGAATCAATTTATCAACAAAAACTTTAATAGCATATACATTTTAGACCCTAATCCTGAGGAAAAGATGCTTGAATAAAAGAAAAATCGGCTACAGCTTAGCTTCTAGGGACTTAAGATATTCAGTATTCACCCTAGACTCGCGAATTAGAGAAATTTTCCCAGTACGAGCAACTTCTTTAACCCCAAACTTGTTTAACATTTGAATAATCGCAACTATTTTACCAGGATCACCAACTACTTCTACTGTAACGGTTTCTTCAGACATATCAACAATTTTAGCCCGAAAAACCTGCACTAATTCGATTACTTCGGCACGATTAGCTGCCGATGCGTTAACCTTAATCAGCATCAATTCCCTTTCAACCGAAGGTGTTTGAGTAATATCATTGACCTTAAGGACATTGACCAATTTATAAAGTTGTTTGGTCAACTGTTCAATCGTATTATCATCCCCAGGAACTACCATAGTGATGCGCGAGATTCCTGTTGTCTCGGCCGGTCCGACAGCTAAACTTTCAATATTAAAACCACGACGGGCAAATAAACCAGCAATTCGGGTTAAAACTCCGGCCTCATCTTCAACCAAAACAGATAGTGTATGTTTCATTACCTAATAGATCGCTCATTATCTGACAAATTTAGCCTAACTAAATTCCCTGATTAGGATTGTATCAGAATATTTAAGCCTAATTGTTAAGCTCTTATAACACCATAATCAAGGGATAATCACAAATAACAAGGATTAGTTTCATGGCTAATTGAGAAGATGATCGAGTCATCCGAGTTTCTCACCCTTTACAATTGAGTGAACGAATAGTTACACTTCTTTAAATAATTTTCACTTTCTTGGGATAATGTAAATTACACTGAACTCTTGAGCCTCGAGATCCATTACCCATTAGGGGGAGGCGATCGCGGCCTTGAGCATCATCTAATAACCCAAGACCAATTAAGAAAAAAGAGTCTAAGTAGACATATTGTCAATAGGAGGAGCGTAGTCAATGGGACTACCTTGGTATCGAGTTCACACAGTCGTTCTGAATGATCCAGGCCGACTAATTTCTGTTCACCTAATGCACACCGCCCTCGTGGCCGGTTGGGCAGGTTCTATGGCTCTCTATGAGCTAGCTATTTTTGATCCGAGTGATGCTGTTCTTAACCCCATGTGGCGACAAGGAATGTTTGTTCTGCCCTTCATGGCCCGTTTAGGAGTTACTAGCTCCTGGGGTGGTTGGAGTGTCACCGGAGAAACCGGACTAGATCCTGGTTTCTGGTCGTTTGAAGGCGTTGCCGCCGCCCATATTGTTCTTTCTGGGTTACTATTCTTAGCCGCAGTCTGGCATTGGGTTTTCTGGGACCTCGAATTATTTGTCGATCCCCGTACTGGCGAACCCGCCCTTGATTTACCCAAAATGTTTGGGATTCATTTATTCCTATCTGGGTTACTTTGCTTCGGTTTTGGAGCATTCCACTTAACCGGACTCTGGGGTCCTGGGATGTGGGTATCTGACCCCTATGGACTAACAGGCCATGTCCAACCAGTCGCCCCAGAATGGGGTCCTGCGGGCTTTAACCCCTTTAATCCAGGGGGTGTAGTGGCTCACCACATTGCAGCTGGAATTGTGGGCATTATTGCGGGTCTATTCCACTTAACGGTACGACCCCCCGAACGGCTTTATAAAGCTCTGAGAATGGGGAATATTGAAACCGTTCTCTCTAGCAGTATTGCCGCTGTGTTCTTTGCCGCTTTTGTCGTCGCTGGAACCATGTGGTACGGTAACGCCACCACCCCCATTGAATTGTTCGGACCTACCCGTTACCAGTGGGATAATGGTTACTTCCAACAAGAAATTGCCCGTCGGGTGGAAGCTAATGTGGCCCAAGGGGATAGCCTAGGAGAAGCCTGGTCAAAAATTCCTGAAAAACTAGCATTTTACGATTACGTTGGTAATAGCCCTGCTAAAGGCGGTTTATTCCGCACTGGAGCAATGGATAGTGGCGATGGTATCGCCCAAACTTGGCTAGGACACCCCATTTTCAAAGATAAAGATGGTGAGGTATTAACCGTTCGTCGGATGCCTAACTTCTTTGAAACTTTCCCCATTGTCCTGACCGATACTGACGGGGTTGTTCGTGCTGATATTCCCTTCCGTCGCGCAGAATCTAAACTGAGTGTTGAACAAAGTGGGGTCACTGTTAGTTTCTATGGCGGTGCATTAGATGGCCAAACCTTCACTAATGCTGCCCAAGTCAAACAATTTGCTCGTCAAGCTCAATTGGGTGAACCTTTCGAATTTGACCGCGAAACCCTCGGTTCTGATGGTGTTTTCCGCACCAGTCCTCGGGGTTGGTTTACCTTTGGACACGCAGTATTTGCCCTTTTGTTCTTCTTTGGTCACATTTGGCATGGTTCTCGAACTCTCTATCGAGACGTATTTGCTGGAATTGATCCTGACTTAGAGGAACAAGTAGAATTTGGCTTGTTTGCTAAGGTAGGTGACTTAAGTACCCGTAGAACCGAATCTTAATTGTCTTTGTGGGCAATAATTGCTTCTAAAAGTCAAATTAATTAAACTGGGAGTGAGAATAAAGATGATCTTCTCACTCCCAGTTTTTTCTAGAGCAAAAATAATATCCTTTGTTTGATACAATAGAGACGCAAGTAATTTAGGAAATAACTAATGGAAAGCGTTGCTTATATTTTGGTTCTCACTATGACCCTGGCGGTGCTATTCTTTGCTATTGCCTTTCGGGAACCTCCCCGCATCGAAAAATAAAAAATCAAGTTCGATTATTGCTAAAAATGGGGTATTTTGTTTTACCCATTTTTAAATCAAATTATACTGGGCTGCTTTGATCTTTTTTTCTGTGTTTTCACAGGGTAAGATAGAAAAATGGCTCAGTATTTTGCCTTTTATTATTATTTTAAAATTGATTAATCTACTGTTGCTTAACTCCTTTCCTATCAATTTTTCCTGATTACGGACAGTCCCATGCAATGCCCTTACTGTCAACACACAAATAGCCGTGTTTTAGAGTCTCGTTCATCTGAAGGAGGACAAAGCATTCGTCGCCGTCGTGAATGTTTATGCTGTAAACACCGCTTTACTACCTATGAACGGATTGAATTTGTTCCCGTTACTGTGATTAAACACGACGGCAAAAAAGAATCATTCGACCATTCTAAACTGTTGCGGGGGATGGTGCGAGCTTGTGAAAAAACTGGAATTTCTCATCAGAGACTCGAAGCTATTGTCGATGACATCGAAGCTCAATTACAACAACGACCCCGACGGGAAGTAACCAGTCAAGAAATTGGCCAATTAGTCCTTGAATATCTTCGAGAAGAAAACGAAGTGGCCTACATTCGTTTTGCTTCTGTTTATGGAAGATTTCAAGGTATTAAAGATTTTATGGCTACTCTCAGACAATTACAGCAAAAAGATGTTCCCAATACAGAAAATTCATGGGAAACAACAATTCAGGAATTTTCAGAACAAGAAACTTCTTCTAACGTCATGACTCATTCTTAAAGGTGTTGGGGAATCAGAGGAAAATCAATCATTAGTCTTTTCAGTGTAAATTATGAATTATAATGAATAATCGGAGTTATATCGGTTAACAGCGAAAGCGTCCAGAATATCCTCAAGGGCTTTTTCCGAGAGGATTGTGACCGTTGAAATTCTTCCCATTTAGGAAAGATATTCAATTAGCTAAGCAGTGTGGATATTCATCCCTAACCTAAGATGAGAAAAAACTCACTCAAGACAAACTACCACTTATTGGAGATCAGGCATAGGATAACCTAAAATACATGGTAACTCAGAAAACAACAACTACTCAAGACATTGGCTTCACCCACGAGGATTTTGCGGCACTTCTCGATAAATATGATTATCATTTTAATCCTGGGGATATTGTTCCAGGAACGGTTTTCAGCATGGAACCGAGAGGGGCATTGATCGATATCGGTGCTAAAACGGCTGCTTACATTCCAATTCAAGAAATGTCAATCAATCGGGTTGACAACCCCGAAGATGTTCTTCAATCTAATGAAACTCGAGAATTTTTCATCCTAACTGATGAAAATGAAGACGGACAACTCACCCTCTCCATTCGTCGCATTGAGTATATGCGGGCCTGGGAACGGGTTCGCCAACTCCAGGCCGAAGATGCGACCGTCCGTTCTAATGTTTTTGCCACCAACCGAGGGGGGGCATTAGTTCGTATTGAGGGCTTACGTGGATTTATTCCAGGCTCCCATATTAGCACCCGTGAAGCCAAAGAAGATTTAGTCGGGGAAGAATTGCCGTTAAAATTTCTTGAAGTCGATGAGGAACGTAACCGTCTAGTGTTAAGTCATCGTCGTGCGCTGGTTGAGCGTAAGATGAATGGCTTAGAGGTGGGACAAGTAGTAGTTGGCTCAGTTCGCGGAATCAAACCTTATGGGGCGTTTATCGACATTGGGGGAGTTAGTGGACTGCTGCATATTTCTGAAATTTCCCATGACCATATTGATACACCCCACAGTGTCTTTAATGTCAATGATTCATTGAAAGTTATGATCATTGACCTAGATGCTGAAAGAGGTCGCATTTCTCTATCTACCAAACAACTCGAACCCGAAGCTGGTGATATGCTGAAAAATCGGGATTTGGTATTTGAAAAAGCAGAAGAAATGGCGGAGAAATATCGCCAAAAACTTAGGGCTGAAGCTGAAGGGGAAACTGAGCCTCAAGAAGAGGAATTAGATATTCCGTCGGCTTCAGAGTCAGAAGAAGAAGAACTAGCTGTGAATACTACAGAGTAGTAGTAACTAGTACCTTAAATCGATAATTGAGGGAGAGGTTCCCTCTTTTTTTATCTTGAAATGTCGGGGTGAAGACTTCCCCTATATTTTTCCACAAAATACTCACAAAAATTATATGCTATTCAATAGGATTTCAGATAATATTAATTACTTAATTTAGATGAAAAGTAACCTATGGGGATTAACTGCTTTAACTATAATAGCTTTAGGCAGTTATTTAGGAAAAATGTCTAGGGTAATCGCACAACAAGCTTTATACTTGGCTTATCCTCCCAATAACCACGAAACTACTGCCGAGCAAATCTTTTTTATTGGTACAGCATCTTCCGATGGTGAGGTATTAATTAATGATCAACTGATTAAGCGCAGTCAAGGAGGACATTTTGCTCCTAGTTTTCCCTTAAAAGTTGGAGCTAATCAATTCATTTTACGTTACAAAAAAGAAAAAATAAAGATTATTGTTAACCGAGTTTCGACAGTTACCAATATTTCTCCTGGAATTGCTTTTTTAGAAAATTCTTTATTTCCTAAACAGAACATTTCTCGATTATTAGGTGAACCAGTTTGTTTTAGTGCTATGGCTCCACCTAAAGCGCAAGTATCGGTTAAAATCAATAATTTAATTACCCCTCTTTTTCCCGAAGATATTACATTCTATTTACCTGATAATTCAGCTGTTTTCATCGATAAAAATCAACCCATTAAATCAAACTTTACCAAATACAGAGGATGTATAAGTTTTGCTAAAATTGGTCAAATAGGAAAGCCAATATTTAATTTTATTGTCAATAAAAAAAATCTAAGTCAGTTGGGTTCAGGAACAATTGAAATTTTATCACCTAATCAATTAGAAAATATTCAAGTTACGGCAGATTTAGGAGTAGCAAGAACTGGTCCTAGTAATGATTATTCAAGATTAACTCCCTTGCCAAAAGGAACAATAGCGGGAATAACAGGTAAACAAGGAGATTGGCTACGTCTCGATTATGGAGGATGGATTAAAGAAAATGAAACAAGAAGTTTAGGGATTTCTAGTCCTCCTAAAAATTTGATTAAAAGTATCCAATCTCAAGTTAATGAAGAAGCAATAAATCGGGAGCATCCCATTTTTGTAATTAGACAGTTTAATAAGGTGCAGGCTATTCGCGAAGAAGCATCGCGAATAGGTTTAAATGTTTATCCCCCATCAATTAATTCTGACATAA
>DLXW01000019.1:7737-16354 GCA_003448685.1 Cyanothece sp. UBA12306 | reverse complement strand
CAGGTAAATCTTCAGCAGAAGGTAAACAATCACGAGGATTATAATTTAATAGCATCTTAGTTATTTAATAAGCAACATTTGACTAATCTTGAACATCTAACATTGTAGATAAATTAAATTTGAATAGATTTCCTTGACCCTTTGACCAACTAGCTAATAATAGTTGAGATTCGCCAAAGTTAGTCATAGCAGTTATTTTTAATGATAAATTACAATAGCCAATTCGAAAGCCATCTTGATCTAATAAGATAATTTGTCCTTGACTATTGGCTAAAACATAGCCAAAAGATTGACCTACAATAAATTTAGGAGAAAAATTTAAGGCAACGCGAGTAACTTTAAGGGGTTTGAGATTAATCAGAATACCCACATCTGGATCATTAGCATCAATGCCAAAGAGTTGATAGGGAGATTGGGGAAGAGGAGTTAAAGAGAATAACATTAAAGGAAGAGAAAAACCTTTAATAATTAAGCCACGACGATTAAAAAAATAAAAATAAGTTCTCTGTTTTCCGTGATATTGATAAGGAAAAAGAGCTAACCCATGACAACTATCTAAAGGTAATAATTGAGGAGGTAAAGGAGAACGAACAGGGGGATGAATAGACAATAAATCAGGCAATTTTAACAATTGAAATTGACTATAACGATCTTTATCATTAGACTGACTAGCTAAAGCCAACCAACGTCCTTTTAAATCAATAGCATGGGTAAGTTGACGAGCTTCAATAGGAGGACAAACTTGATATTCTTCAACAGAGGCATTAGTTAAGTTAAGGGATGGACTCCAACAGTAAAGATTATATTTAACCGGAAGACGAGTAGAAGCACGGGTTAGCACAAAACAACCCTGGGTACGTAAATTAAGCTCTATAATCGGGTCAGGAAAAGATATAAAATGCTCGGCGATCGCCTCTCCCATTAAACTCGAATCAACATAAGTTTGACAGGATAAGTGCTTCCACATCCCTAAATAAATTTGTCTCCCTTTCACCGCTAAATGACTTACAGCAGCCTTTAGAGATGTTTGTTCGAGTATTTCCAGATTTTTGGCTTGAGGCAATAATTCAGGCGGTGCAAAAACCCGTTGAGGAGTTTGGGGTTCAACTACCTCAGCAGCTTGGCGAATAGCTTTTAACATTTGTTTGGCTGAAGCAAACCTTCGTTGAGGTAATTTTTCTAAAGCTGTTTCAATAGTCTTTTTTAAAGCAAAAGGAACGATGTCAGGAATAGTAACTCTTTGATTAAGATGAGCCAAGATTAAATCCCCAGGAAGCCCAGAAAAAGGACGTTCTCCCACAATCAATTCATAGAGCATAATACCCACGGAATAAAGATCGCAAGCAGCCGAATGCTGTCCATAAGACCTTTCTGGGGCCATATAAGCCGGAGAGCCAGTGTAACCTCTCCCTTCACCTAAATTTTGTTCTTCCTGACTCAAACGGGCAATGCCAAAATCTGTAATTTTGGCTTTCCAGCCTTGATTTGTTAAGCTTAGTAAGATGTTTTCGGGTTTAATATCACAATGAACAATCCCATTATCATGAGCTTGTTCTAAACCCAATAAAATATCAGTAATTAAGTTAAGACGATATGTTAAACTGAGCTTACCTTCTGCATTCATTAAATCTCTTAAGGTTCCAGCTTCACAGTAGTCCATTACTAAATATCGTCCATTGGCATGATGTTCGATCGCCCGACAAGACACAATATTGGGGTGACGCAAGCTAACCAAATAGGAAAATTCTCGCAAAAATCGATTCGTAGGAAATCGTTGAGGATTAAGATCTTTTAGGGCAACTAATTCTCCAGTTTGACGGTTTACGCCACAGTAAACTCGACCAAATTGTCCTTGTCCTATTAGTCCCAAGATGCGATAACGAGAACGATGTAGAGAAATGGGTTTCAAAGAATTATCTCTAAAATAGTTACTATTTGTATTTTAATATCAATAATAAATTATTCTGAAATTTTAGGACTAAGAATTGTTAGAAATTGGCCATCGACGGGAGATATATCGCTAGATTATTAGTCTGAACTCAATTTTCAAATGGCTAACAAAATAGTAAGATCAGATTTGTTATTGCCATCCTTTGATTGGATTAGGTATGGCCACACAATTGCAGAAATTTCTCAAGATTTAACTCATGAAATCCCTACAGAGTCTATGGTTCCATGTTACCAACAGGTTCCGACGTTGGTGGAAAACCAGTACGGTTACCCTACTATTAGTGGTTCTTTCCTTGAGTCTTTCAGGGGCGGGGTGGAACACAAATTCATCAGAACCAGTCCTAATTAGTGTTTTAGCGGAAAAAAACGCTATTACAGACCCTAGATCCATTTTACGCTATGCTTTACCCATTGATAACGAACCTATTCGCAAAATTCAAGATGCGATCGAAGATATTTCCAATCATTTGCGGGGTAAACGTTGGTCTACCATTGCCAAAGATGTTAGACAAGCTTCTTTTATCTTGACATTGAAGAGTAATGAAATTCTTGATAATATTCCTGAAGATCATCAACCCCAAGCAGAAAACCTGATCGAACAGATGAAAACGGGGGTTAATGAACTGCAAAAAGCAGTAGAAAGCAAGGATAAACAACAGGTTAGACTCAAGCAACGGGCCTTACTGAGTTCTATTAATGATGTTGAAGAATTGATGGTCACAGGATTTCCTTTTGAAGTCCCTCAAGAATATGCTAATTTACCCCAACTGAAAGGGCGCGCTACCGTCGAGATAGAAACTACCCAAGGTAATCTAACAGTTGTGGTAGACGGTTATAATGCCCCCGTTAATGCTGGCAATTTTATTGATTTAGTACAACGGGGATTTTATGACGGTTTACCATTTCTTGATTCTGAAGATAATTTTGCCCTACAAACTGGTGATCCTCCAGGCCCTGATGCTGGTTTTATTGACCCTGAAACCGGAGAATATCGCGCCATTCCCATAGAAGTTTTCGTTAAAGGAGATCAAGAACCTATTTATGAATTTACCTTAGAAGATCTCGGAATTTATTTACCCGATCTTGCCCTACCTTTTAATGCCTATGGTACATTGGCTTTAGGTCATCCCAGTTCTGATCCCAATGGGGGATCTTCACAGTTTTTCTTCTTTAAATTCGATAGTGAATTAACTCCCCCTGGTTTTAATTTAATGGATGGTCGTTATTCAGTTTTTGGCTATTTGGTTGATGGCAAAGAAGTCTTACAAAATCTTAGTGAAAAAGATACAATTATCTCAGCTAAAGTGATTGACGGCTTAGATAATTTAGTAGAACCTCAGCAAATTTGATAGATTTATCCTAAAATGTCGGATTGAAGAACCTCGGTTTTACCGATGGGATGAAAATCCGACCAATAAATCAAATGGGAAGCAACTCTTAGAGATTGTTTGTACACAGAAGATTAAACAGGGTTATGGCAGTCGAAGCATAGGTTAGGACAGCCGAGATCCTCAAAACCTAACTCATAGATTAGTTTTCCCTCGAAGCCTTAGAGCCATCGGGCCTTCTGCCTCCTGCTATAAGTTAGAATTGGGCAAAAGGTAGGCGACGGGTAGGACGAGAAACATCCCCTAATTGAGTGTCATTAAGCTCATAACTTTCATTAAGACTTTCAATTCTAGCCTCATAATAATCTAAATTAAGAGCAGTAGAATCTAAGGGTTCTGATTCTTGGGGTTCAGGATATTTGCCACCAACAGCCCAAGGCCAATCTTCAATACTTCTGGGTTGAACACCCATTAGATCTTGAGAATTTCTATTAGCCAAGCTGTTAAAATCATCGGAACGAACTGTTTGGGCAATCGCATTAGGAGTAATAGCAATAAGGCTAAGTCCAAGTAAAAATGAGGGAATAGCTTTCATGATTTTTTGAAGGGTAGGGTTATCTTCTCCTCACTCACACTGTCACTACCTCAAAATTAAAGGTATTTTTCAGAGGTTACCTCACTTACTTGGTTCACCCATTTGGGTGAGTTTGCTATTAGAAATTATTGGTTATTGAGTTATACAAAGAAATAATAATAAATAGTGATTTATTATTACAAATAATTAATTAATTTGGGGGACTCGGTTAAATCTCCGAGTCCCCCATCACGACGTATTTCTACAACTTGTTGCAGCAAAACCTATCTAGTATTGTGTTCCTTATTTCTCAAGGTTGAGGGAATTGCTGGGTGTAAACTTCTTCTTCTTTTTCCGTCTCAATTTTTAAGTTAGATCTCGGATAGGAAACACATAACAAAGCATAGCCTTGCTTTTGTAGTTCAGGGGATATTCCCATACCCTCACTTTGATCAACTGTTCCCTCTCCTACTATTTGGGCAGCACAGGTGGTACAGACACCCGCATTACACGAAAAAGGTAATTCTAAGCCGGCATCTTGAGCAACTTCAAGAATCTTTTGGTCTTCAGCAACTTCGATGGTGTGGGTTGTTCCTTGATGGATAATTTCAACGGTGTAGGTATGAGCCATAAATTATATCTTAATGCTTTTCTTGATCTAATGTATCGTTTCTGGTGGACTTAAGAGCTATTGTTAAGAAACGTAGCTAAACTTAAAGCTTAATTGCAATTTTGCCACCTCTTCGTTATCAAAAGCAATTAAGATGTTAGGTTTGGATAACCTCAAATTTTTTAGACTTAGTGAATTGTATGTATAACAAAAATACCGATAAAGACCTACTGGGGGCGGCCTTAACGGCAGGTTTAGGGGCAGGAATCGTTACCTCTTTTGCTGTAGGACAAGGACAACATCCTTTAATGGCTTTAGGAATTACAGCGATCGCGGCTTTATGTGGCGTTATTTTTCATCAGTTAGATGTAATTTAGGATTTATTAACTAAAAACTACATAATTTATCGAACAACACGGGATGTTCAAAACTCCTATTTTTAAATAGGAGTGTCAACAAAAAGTCCCTCATCACAGATTAGACTATCAACAGAAGATAAGTCTCAAACTAACTGACAAGAACCAAGTTAGTTAGTTGTGAAGATTTAACCTTGAGTCCCTATGTAGATACTAATTATGGAATATGCTCTGGTTCACGAGTGGTTGACCCCCAAAGCAACAGGAGGGTCAGAATTAGTGGTGGAAGAGATTTTAAGACACGTCGAAGCGGATGTCTATGCTCTAATTGATTTTGAATCTACCAATCCTCAGAGCTATCTTTACGGACGTTCGATTGGCACAACTTTTTTACAAAATCTGCCTGGGGCGCGTAATGGAGTACAAAAATATCTGCCATTACTTCCCATAGCCATAGAACAACTAGATTTACGAGATTATGAGATCATTCTTTCGTCTTCCCATGCGGTTGCTAAAGGAATTCTAGCGAGTCCCCATCAACTCCATATTTGCTACTGTCATACTCCCATGCGCTATGCCTGGGATTTAACCTTTGATTATCTCCAAAATTCCTTTGCTGGGCGAGGAATACCAGGAATTTTGACCCGCTATCTTTTGCATCGCTTACGCCAATGGGATGTCATTTCAGCTAATCGAGTAGATTATTTCATCGCCAATTCCCATCATACAGCCCGTCGAATTTGGCGTTGTTACCGTCGCCACGCTAAAGTTATTTATCCCCCTGTGAATCTTGATCGTTTCGAGTTTAGCCCTGAGAAAGAAGACTTTTACCTTTGTGTATCTCGGTTAGTGAGTTATAAAAAAATTGCTTTAATAGTGCGGGCATTCAATCAATTAGGTTATCCTTTAGTTATCATTGGCGATGGTCCTGATCTGCCCTTAATTCGTCAATTGGCTCAGTCCAATATTAAAGTATTAGGGACACAGCCAGATCAGGTAGTTGAGCAATATATGGCTAAAGCAAAAGCTTTTGTCTATGCCGCTTGCGAAGACTTTGGCATCGCCTTGGTAGAGGCTCAAGCCTGTGGAACCCCAGTTATTGCTTATGGAGGAGGTGGTGCATTAGAAACAGTAATAGATATTCGTCAAAATCCAGAAAAAGGAACAGGAATCTTTTTTTCTAACCAAACTTCAGAAAATCTGGTGAAAACTGTTGAAACTTTTCAGGAGTTTCAACATCTGATCAAATCAGAGAGCTGCCGTCAACAGGCAGCACAGTTTACTCCAAAAATCTTTGAAACGTCCTATTTGACTTTCTTAGAGGATTGTTGGCAGAACTTCAAACAAAAAAGTTCTGCAAAAAATTTCCGGTTTTTGCCACCAGAAAGGCCATAATTTGGTTCATCTGGCTTTATGATCGGAAAAGTGTGGTGTGATGTGATGTGATGTGAAGGAGTAAGATGACTGCTAATAGCCAATTTATCTCGGTCAAAGCGTTACAAGCTTTGATGAGAAGGGGATTACCTCCCTCGTTCTCCCAAAGAAGATATCAAAGGTCATGGTCACAGACTTTATTAGACGGAGATGTTGCCAAGAGAGGCTTTGATATTGGGTTTTCCCTCTTTATTTTGATTGTTTTTTCGCCGCTCTATTTGGTTTTAGCCTTATTGATTGCGGTTAGTTCCCCAGGACCAATTTTTTATACTCAAGAAAGGGTCGGCAAAAATTTTAAGAAATTCGGCTGTATTAAGTTCCGAACTATGGTTCAAAATGCTGATGAAGTATTAGAATCGCTGATGGCTAACTCGCCTCAGATGAGGGCTGAGTTTGAAGATAACTTTAAACTGAGAGATGATCCGCGAATTACTTGGATTGGCAAGTTTTTGCGCTTAACTAGCCTCGATGAATTTCCTCAGTTTTGGAATGTTCTGGTAGGAGATATGAGTGTAGTTGGACCTAGGCCTTTAGTTCCTGAAGAACTCTGTAAATACGGTAATCGTATCGAAAAAATCTTGACTATTCGTCCTGGAATTACTGGTTTATGGCAGGTTTCGGGGCGTAATGATATCCCCTATCCCCAACGAGTCCAAATCGATGTCTATTATGTTAACTATCGTCATTGGTTGCTCGATCTTTGGATTATTTTTAAAACCATTGGGATTGTTCTATTTCCTAAAAATAATGGAGCTTATTAATCATTTAAAATAAGTTTTTTTGTCTGATTATCATTCCCCATGGATTAATCTAGTATTTTGGACAAAAGATTCCCTAAACTTTAATAGTTTGGGGAATTTTTGTCTGCTATAACTCGCAAAGTGCTGTATATGAATCAATTATTCAAAAATTACATTTTCTAGTTGGCTTTTGTCGACAATTGTCCCAGTCAAGTCTGCATTACTTAAATTAGCTCCCCTTAAATCAGCATTGGTTAAATTCGCGTTTTGTAAGTTTGCTCCCATTAATTTAGTTTTAATTAAACTTGCTCCTGTTAAATCAGCATCTTTTAAATTAGCTGCTATTAATTTAGCATTATTCAGGTTAGTATATTGTAAGTTAGCACTAGATAAATTAGCCCCAATAAGATTAATATCATTTAAGTTTACCCCCTCTAGCTGGGCATTTTCTAAGGATGCTTGCTCAAAATTTCTTCTCCCTAAACTATAGCTTTGTAATAATTCTCCGCTATCAGTTCCAATAATTTCTCGTTGCAGAGGATCGGAAAAAGTAATTGAGAAACTATCTCCAGTTTCCAGAACATTTTTTATTTCTTGATAAAAAGGATAATTACCAATCCCACTTAAGTTAACCCAACCACGAGATCTGGTTAAGGCAATAAATAATTGATTGCGTAAAAACAAGTTACTTTCATCTTCGGCAATTTGATCTAATCCAACGAGATAGACTTGATCTGCTTCCTGTCCTTTAGCTTGATAAATACGAGAAATAGTTACGCCACCAGCACACCAAAATTGATTAGAGTTTTCCTGACTATCATTAACTAAAATATTACAATCTTTTGTCCCTGGAATAAAAATATCAATTCCTTGTCTTATGAAAAAATTAGCAATGTTTTTTTGTAAATGAGTTGCTTCAAAAAAATTCCCTAAAACAATAACTAAAATTTCTTGGCTTGGTCTCAAACCATCGTACCGCAAATCATGTTTAATATTACGGAATAAAAGGTTGATTTCCTGATTTCTTGAACCGCAAATATTAAACTGAATTAGAGGATCTTTCCAGAGAGAAGGTAAAGAATTCAAAGAATTGTCTTTCGGTCTTTTAATAATTATTTTTTTCCCTGGAATTAAATTACCTTCAACTTTATAACCTAAGTTTTCCCATTCTTCTTTGTACTTCATTCCCGTTAACATACCACCTGGTCTTAACCATCCCATACCGAGGGCATGGGCAGCAATAATAATAGGATGTGGAGTCCTATAACAACGGGACATCACCTCAGTTTTATTAATACCATTTGGGTATTTTCCTGTAACCAAGTGCCCCAATTCTTCTCCGAAAAACTCTCTTGCTGTTGGCATTTTTAAACTGGCTAAACTTTGGGCTTCATCATAAGTCCAAATCAATCTTTTTTGTTCAGGATACATAGCATTTACTGAACGTAATGATTGATAAGCTAACCAATAAAAGGGCTGTTTTCCTTGATAATGCCAATCATCAACCATCAAGTCTTGTCCTTCATCAATTAAAATGGCATCAAAAATTTTAGGAATGGCAGCTTTTTGTAATAAATCGTAACAAGCTTCTCCTAATGCTTCATTCGGTTTTTGCCTAGTAGTTT
>DLXW01000019.1:4922-7543 GCA_003448685.1 Cyanothece sp. UBA12306 | reverse complement strand
CGTTTGAGTAACGCTTAATGGCCTACGTCCACAGGCTTGAGAGAGAAAGCGATAAAATCCCAATTTTTTTTCGGAACCCCAAGCATGAAAAACCCGTAAGTTGCGATTTTTGGCATCATAGCTTTGTTGATTATTGCTAAAATATTTAATCCATTGATCAATTTGAGTTGTAATTTCATCATAAAGACTGCGGGAGAAAAAGATAAAAGCAATTTTCCATTGAGGATATTTAAGGTGCATAATTGCAGCTTTTTGGCAAAGTAATACTGTTTTTCCTGATCCTGCTATTCCTCTAATTCTTTGGCATCCTGGAGGTATTTGTTTGGCAATTTTTTCCTGTTGTAAGTCAAACTTACTGAGTTGCGATCGCATTTGTTGTAAAATCTGACCGCGACTTTTAGATCTACTTAATACCCGATGAATCTGCCGATTAAAAACAGGGTTTCCTGAGACAACTGATCTAAGCAATTGCCATTGTTCATTAGTTAACTGTTTTCCTTTAATTACTGGGGTTGTTTTCTCAATAAATTGAAAAAATAAAACTGTTGATTCTAGATAATTTTTAAAAATAATCGGAGGATTGCTAGGAAGTTTATCAAATCCTTTTTTTTGCCATTGTTGTTGGGTAATAAAAGGTAAAGCAATTATCACTTTACCAGTCACTTGGTTAGCTAAGTTTGGTTCTTTTTCAGTATATTCTAATAAGGCAAATAATTGATTTTCAGCTTGTTGATAAGGATTGCCAAATTTAGTATAAAATTTATTATATTGCCAACGATGTCCTTGAATGCCTATAATTTGATCAATCCTAATAGACTTAACTTCAATGATAATTAACCCCAGTTGTCGATCAACAATCAAGATATCGGGTTCTTTGCGAAATTTGCCTTTTCCCGAAAATATTGGATAACGCCAATAACCGAGACATTCTTGATGGTAAAATGTCCTTTGTATAGCTTCCCAAACTAATTTTTCACCTGCTTCTCCACTGCGATTAAGAGGTTCAGTAGTGATGAAGTTAGAAGGAATAATCTTGGCAATCATAACCCTATATCAAAATAATTTTTTATCTTTATTTCTCCCCATCAATTAAACTTCTAGTTTGAATAATTCATTTAGGGTAGCCAAGGATATTGGCGAAAATTAGGGGGACGTTTTTCTAAGAATGCCTGTTTTCCTTCTGCTCCTTCTTCGGTCATATAATAAAGCAAGGTAGCATTTCCGGCTAATTCTTGTAACCCTGCTTGTCCATCACAGTCCGCATTAAAAGCAGCCTTTAAACAGCGAATAGCAATAGGACTTTTAGCTAAAATTTCTTGAGCCCAAGTAATGCCTTCTGCTTCTAATTTCTCTACTTCTACCACACAATTAACTAAACCCATATCTAAAGCTTGTTGAGCGGTATACTGGCGGCATAAAAACCAAATTTCTCTTGCTTTCTTCTGTCCTACAATACGTGCTAAATAACTCGCACCAAAACCCCCATCAAAGCTACCAACTTTTGGACCTGTTTGACCAAAAATTGCATTTTCAGCAGCAATTGTTAAATCACAAATTAGATGTAATACATGACCTCCACCAATGGCATAACCTGCCACTAAAGCAATAACAACTTTGGGCAAAGAGCGAATTAATCTTTGTAAATCTAAAACGTTTAGACGGGGAACACCAGTATCATCAATATAACCCCCTTCTCCCCTAACACTTTGATCTCCTCCTGAACAAAAAGCATATTTACCATCAGTATGAGGACCTGAACCTGTTAATAAAATTACCCCGATTTGAGAATCTTCCCTAGCATCGCAAAAAGCGTCATATAATTCAAACACTGTTTTAGGGCGAAACGCATTGCGTTTGTGGGGACGATTAATGGTAATTTTAGCCATTCCCTCAGATTTGTGATAGAGGATATCTTCATAGCTTTTAGCAACTTTCCAGACAAATTCCATAGCTTCAGAGAATTAAGAAAAAGTAAGATTTTTTAGTAAATGTAGTTGAATTTACTAAGAGTATAATATTAAAAAAATTTGTGGGAATCTTTCTTAATAATACTCTAATCTAAGTTATCTATCAATAACAACTCCCAAAATTATTAAGATTGATTTAATATGATGTAAATGTATGTAAAGCAATAATTAACTGAATCTGAAATATCTAGAAACCATTACAGGAATTGATGCAAGAAATGAAGAGTTTCAGTAGAATCTGACTAGCTGTTTAAAGCAAACCTAATCTTCAAGAGTTCACTACTCCATGTAGGAGTAAAAGATGTTTAAAAAAGCATTAAAATTGCTATGACAGATTCAATTCTTAAGTCTCAAATTAACTTATCGAATGAAGGCCGGCAAGTCCAGAAATGGATACGTTTTCTGGTGTGGAAAATAGCCATTGCTACCCTACTACTAATGGCCGTAGGTAGTGCCACCAGGGTAATGAATGCGGGATTAGCTTGTCCTGATTGGCCTCTGTGTTATGGTCAGTTAGTACCCGCGCAACAGATGAACCTACAGGTCTTCTTAGAATGGTTTCATCGTCTTGATGCCTCTCTCATTGGATTTAGTACCTTGATCCTAGTAGGGCTGTCTTGGTGGTTTCGCAAGGAATTACCCAAATGGTTGCCT
>DLXW01000019.1:4548-4724 GCA_003448685.1 Cyanothece sp. UBA12306 | reverse complement strand
CATCAGTTGGGGCGTTAGGACTAATTATCTTCCAAGGAGTCTTAGGAGGGCTCACTGTAACCCAACTGTTGCGGTTTGATATCGTTACTGCCCATTTAGGGGCTGCCCTTCTCTTTTTTGGTAGTTTAATTGTTATTGCCATTTGCCTGATCCCCTTGAATGAAGTCAGAAGTCAG
>DLXW01000019.1:0-4312 GCA_003448685.1 Cyanothece sp. UBA12306 | reverse complement strand
TTGAATGAAGTCAGAAGTCAGAAGTCAGAAGTCAGAAGTGGTTTTAGACCCGATGATTTTGCCAAAGCAAAGGTTGCCACACGAAAGCTACGTTGGGCTGGATTAATAGCTGCAATTTTGGTTTATTTGCAATGTTTATTAGGGGGCTTAGTTGGTTCCCGTTGGGCCTTACATCAATGTTTTGGTGGTTCCCAATTATGTGATGTGATGAATAGCCATATCATCGGAGTCTTTCCAGCGACTATCGCTACCTTAACTGTCGTTTGGATGGCCTGGCGTAATGTCGCGTTCGATTCCCTACTTCGTAAGCTGTCTTGGGTAGTAGGAGGCATTGTCGTCTTACAAGTTTTATTAGGGGTTGCTACTTTCCGCTTGCATCTACAAGTTGAACCCTTAACCGTGGCTCATCATACCGTTGGTGCAGCCTTATTTGGTACGTTAGTCGCCTTGACGACGTTAGCCTTACGTGAATCGGAAGTCAAAAGTTTTCAAGTCAGAAGTTAGAAGTTAAATTCTTGCTCTGCATTATGACCTGAGAAAAAAGACTGTTTTTAACCGATACAGTCGCAAAAAACAGAATAAATCAATAGAATTTGGTGTGAATTAATGATTGGGACTAATGTTGCCCCCCGTAATGAAAATTGGCTACAAGTGTTTAAAAGTTATTATCAGCTAACTAAACCTCGGATTATTCCTCTATTGCTGATTACCACCGCTGCGGCGATGTGGATAGCCTCAGAAGGTCGGGTTGACCTATTTACCTTGTTTATTACCCTGATTGGGGGAACCCTAGCAGCCGCTGGGGCCCAAGTGATGAATTGTATCTATGACCGCGATATTGATTATGAGATGTTGCGAACTCGGGCCCGTCCCATCCCTTCTGGACGAGTACAGTCTCGTCATGCTTTTATTTTCGCCGTCATTCTCGCTATCTTCTCTTTCTCGCTGTTTGCCTTGTTTGTCAATCTTCTCAGTGGCTTATTAGCCATGTCTGGCATTGTTTTCTATATGCTGGTCTATACCCACTTACTCAAGCGCAATAGTCCTCAAAATATCGTTATTGGTGGTGCTGCTGGTTCGATTCCTCCTTTAGTAGGTTGGGCAGCTGTAACGGGTGATTTAGGTTGGGCCCCTTGGATTTTATTTGCCATTATTTTCCTCTGGACTCCTCCCCATTTTTGGGCTTTAGCATTGATGATTAAAGATGATTATGCTCAAGTAAGTGTACCGATGATGCCCGTGGTAGAAGGAGAAGAGTCTACGGTACGTCAAATTTGGTGGTATACCTTATTGATGATTCCTTGTACTTTCTTGTTAGTTTATCCACTAGGAGTATCGGGATTACTTTATGGGGCGATCGCGATTATTTTGGGGGTTATGTTTATGAAAAAAGCTTGGCAATTAAAACAAGCTCCCTTTGATCAAAATTTAGCGAAATCTTTGTTTAAATTTTCGATCTTTTACTTGATGCTTCTGTGTACCGGAATGGTGATTGATAGTCTGCCCATGACTCATCAATTTATTGCTGCGGTTGGCAATAATTTTAATATGTTAGTCAGTTTAATTCCCTTGAATTAGTTGTTGCTGATTGATGACTAGTTACCAGTGATTGTTCATGATTACTGGTAACTTTTTCCATAATAAACTGTTTCTATCCCTAATTAGTAATTAATTGTAGTACCCTCGATAACTCTTCTAATTCTCCTACCCCTACAATTCGTTTAACAGGTTTAGGCCAAACACGTACTAAAGTTGGAGTTGCTGAGACTTGATGGGTTTCTGCTTCTTCGGGATTTTTCGAAATATCTACCAGTTTCAGAGTATAGGGATGTTGTAATTCTTGTTCAAGTAACTGGTGGATTATTTGTAGAGTATGCTTTGTTGCAGAATTATTCCCAGCGACAAAAAGACGGAGAATATAACCCTGATGGGTATCAGTTGTTTGGTTTTCCTTGACTGGTGTAGAGACAATTCCCTTAAATGTGTCTGAAAAATGATCGTTAGATAAACAGACAATCAGATCGTGGTTTTCCCAAAGTTGAGGGAACTCAGGACGATAACTTTCTAGAATAATCGGGTTACAAGCTTCTTCAAGCCAATCTGCTGTAGTCCAAACTAGGTCTTCAACTTCAAATATGACATTAAGTAGGGGTTGATATCTTCTTAAGGCTGGATAAAGTTCAGCCACAGTTTTAACTGTTCCCTCTGTATTAGAAAACCAACGATCAATAGTGGCGGTATAGCCAGGAATTAAAAAATGAGGGGGTTCAGGTAAATGTAATAACTCTTGGAGAGCAACACATAAATGGGAATGCCAATGAATTTGTTTACTGCGATCGCGGCAATATATCAAATCCCCACCAGGGGTAAAAAGGGCTATCCCTTTAAACAATTCTGGTAAAACCATGAATAATTAATAATTAATAATTTTCCATTGTCTATTATCCATTATTATCCAGTCGGGCATTCCCAAACGCAACTTTAAACCTTAGAAGATAGGAAATTATCAGAATAATTTGGGTCTAAAACCCCGCCTTTTAAGGCGAAATGTTTTTGGAAGGGGGCTTAAATCCCCGTTACAAAAACAACTTCTGCACGAATGACTTCTGACTTCGTTAAGCCCGACATCAGATTAAATCCTACCCCTGAGCATCATAGCCATTTCATTGGCAATAGGTGATCTTTCCAAGGCAACTTCTTCGGTAATGCGTCCTTCTTGATAGAGGTTGAATAAAGACTGATTGGTGGTAATCATGCCATCATATTCCCCGTCTTTCATCAATTCTAGGATCTCATCATTTTTAGCTTGGATAATATAGTCTTTGACCGTTTCAGTATTAACTAAAATATCGTGATAGGCAGCTCTTTTCCCATCAGTGGTTCGACATAACCCTTGAGAAATAATAGCTACCAAAGATTCAGCCATAGCTACGCGCATAGCTTCGCGTTCTTCAGCCGTATATAAGCTAAGAATCCTTTCTAAGGTTTTCACCGCACTGTTGGTATGGAGGGTTCCCATGACTAAGTGACCAGTTTGAGCGGCTTTTAGGGCAGTATTAACCGTTTCTTTGTCCCGCATTTCCCCCACAAGGATAATGTCGGGGTCTTCCCGTAAGGCTGCTTTGAGGGCGTTGTCAAATTTTAAGGTGTTAATGCCCACTTCCCGTTGTTTAATCAAGGAACGGCGACTTTGATGGACAAATTCAATGGGATCTTCAATAGTAATGATGTGTTTGGGGTGTTCTTTATTAATGTAGTCCACCATGGCAGCCATAGTCGTTGATTTTCCTGATCCTGTCGGACCGGTGACTAACACCAACCCCTTATGAGCATCGGAGATCTCTTGAAATACTGATGGTAAGCGCAATTCTTCCATGGTTAAAATTTTCAAGGGTATTAACCGCAATACCATTGCTGGACCGTGAAGAGTGTCAAAAATGTTAATCCTAACCCTGGCAAAGTCGTATTGAGTTGCTCCATCGAATTCGAGTTCTTTTTTAAAGCGTTGTATTTCGTCTTCCTTGAGAATTTCCCTTAACCAACTCATAAAAGTATTTTCATCGGTTGTTGGATAGTCTAGAGGCACCATTTGACCGCGATCGCGCATTCTTGGTTGTTCCCCAACTCCTAAATGGACATCAGAAAATCCTTCATCAAAGGCTTGACGGACTAATTGAGCTAAGGCTGGTTGTCCAGGAGAACGGCCCAAGGCTCTTGGTGGAGGCATGGGGGGAGCTTTTGGCAGAGGGGGTGGTGAGGGGATTGGTTTTTGCTCTGCTGTGATTACTGAACCATCTTCATCTTCTTGATTTGAGGTCTCTTGAGGGAAAGATAGAAACTGAGTTCCTTCAAAATCTTCGTCTTCTTGTCCGTTTTGCGGTTCCATTGATGGCATGGGAGGTACGGGCAAAGGAGGTAGCGGTAGATGGGGAGATTGGGTCATGATGATTTAATTTGGTGATTTTGGCTATAATTATTGTTCCCCAAATTCCTTCTTCAACTAACAGATCTGAAGTTCAGAGGTTGGAAAATTAATTTTCTGAGAATATTCAATAATTATATTAAGAATAGTTAAGTGAATTCCTGCAAGATTGTACTGATTTTAAGAATGATAGCCCCATCAAACTAAGACAAGATTAGAGATCGATTATTTTTAATGAAGACTAGCTAAAATTCCCAAGAGAATCAATTTTTATATTTCGCAATAAAAAAGTTGTTTTTCTGTAACAATTCGCAATGTATACTACAAAAAATGGAGGATAAATGTAAATTTTTTTTGCAAGATGCTCATTTTATTTGAACTTTATCTATA
>DLXW01000124.1:2370-3161 GCA_003448685.1 Cyanothece sp. UBA12306 | reverse complement strand
TATACGGTGGGGAGTGTCAATACCCTAGAAACCTATCAAGAAAAATGGCGATCTTATTTAACAATTGGTCTACATTCTTATCTCTGGTCAAGTGCAGATATGGGAGATGCTCACTTACTCAGTACCGATAATTTTGAGTCAGTTGAAGAAACAATATCACAACTTAAAACCGAAATGTTCAAGCTGTTTAAGGCCTGTTCTATAATAATTTAATTTTTAGCAAAAGAAAGCTGAGTTACAAATCATGGGATAATGATTAAAGTGATAGTTGAAGCAAAAAGATGAATCAAACCCCTAAAATTATTGTCCTCGATGACGATCCCACAGGTTCCCAAACTGTTCACAGTTGTTTATTATTAATGCAATGGGATGTAGAAACCCTTCGTTTAGGATTGAGAGACGAGGTTCCCATTTTCTTTATTTTAACTAATACGAGAGCTTTAACTCCCAAAAAAGCAGCCAATGTAACCCAAGAAGTATGTCATAACCTGAAAATTGCAATTGAAGCAGAAGAGATTGAAGATTTTCTAGTGGTTAGTCGTTCTGACTCGACTTTACGGGGACACTATCCCGTGGAAACTGATGTCATCGCCGAAGAATTAGGGGGGTTTGATGCACATTTTCTGATTCCGGCCTTTTTTGAAGGAGGAAGACAAACCATTGGGAGTATTCATTATTTAAAAATAGAGGGGAAGTTAACTCCTGTTCATGAAACAGAATTTGCCAAGGATTCTGTATTTGGCTATCATTATAGTTATCTTCCTGATTATGTCGAAGAAAAGACTCAAGGA
>DLXW01000124.1:1275-2139 GCA_003448685.1 Cyanothece sp. UBA12306 | reverse complement strand
AAAGACTCAAGGACGTATTAAAGCAACAGAAGTTGAACGATTTTTATTAACAGATATTCGTCAAGGAAGTTTAGACCGATTAATGCAATTACAGGGTAATCAATGCGGGGTTGTAGATGGAGAAACCCAAGCAGACCTAGATAAATTTGCTCAAGACTTATTAACCGCAGCAGCATCAGGTAAAAAGTTTTTATTCCGTAGTGCTGCTAGTATTTTAACCTCTTTAGCGAATTTGGGACCCCAACCTATTGTTGCAGAGGAAATGGCTAAATATAAACCTAATGCTAACCCTGGGGTTATTCTTGTGGGTTCTCATGTTAAAAAAACTACTCAACAATTGCAAGAACTCCTTAAAGAAAAGGATGTAGTTGGAATTGAAGTTGATGTTAAAAGATTGCGAGATGATCCCAGTGAAAAGGACATATTACTTCAGGAAATTTTGAATAATATCAAACAAATTTATTTTGAAACTAAAACTCCTGTGGTTTATACCAGTAGGGAAGAATTAACTTTTGAAACCGTACAACAAAGATTAGATTTTGGGATCGCTGTCTCTTCTTTGTTAATGGAAATTGTTCAAAAACTACCCCATGATATTGGATTTTTGATTAGTAAAGGGGGAATTACTTCTAACGATGTTCTTAGTCAGGGATTAAACTTGAGATCAGCACGTTTATTGGGTCAAGTTTTAGAGGGATGTTCAATGGTTAGAACAGAAAAAAATCATCCTTTATTTCCTAATTTACCTGTAGTTTTATTTCCAGGTAATGTAGGAAATTCTCAGGGTTTAGCAACGGTCTATTATCGCTTAAATGGTAATACTTGAAACAAGCAAAAAATATAGTGTACCTCACCAAAGTGAGA
>DLXW01000124.1:0-1081 GCA_003448685.1 Cyanothece sp. UBA12306 | reverse complement strand
AAAGTGAGAAACGCTATATTTAACATTGATTACAGTATATTATAGATTTTATTCGAGATTAATCCCCATCTAATAATTGAAATTTTTTATCGTATTTTTAGATGGGAATGTTCTCAAAAGTTTTTTGAATCGTGGGACTTAAACCATGGAGAAATTGTCTACTAATAATGTTGAATCAACAACAGTATCCATTGCATCTAAAATGCCAACACTAAGGGTATAAGTTCCACCATTGATAAACTGATGGCTAAAGGTTCCATAACCGGTTCCTTGACCCAAAGTTGTATTAGAAGGATTAAGTTGATGATAGGTATCTGCTAATTTATCACTAAAACCATCGGAGATAGCAACGAAAGCAGAGTCATTATAGTAACTATTTTGTCCTTCATTTGTTAAGAAATTCCAATCAAAACTGACTGTATCTCCTGCTGCTACAGTGATATCTCGTTGAATTGCAGAACCTTCGGTGACGTTAACATTGAGTAAGCTGTCTAATTCTCCAGGGTTGAAACCAACAAACATTTCTAATTGAGAATCACTCACAGAACCATTACCATTACTAATTACAGCTTGATAGATTCCTTCAGTAGGAGTGACACCAATGGCAGAGGTTTCTATGCTGGTTTGACCCATCATCATCCAGTCAGTAAAGTCACCTGTTTCAAACCCTGCAAATGTTGATCCTGGACCTGGGTTATTAACAACAGGAGTATCACTAATTTCGAGAGTTGTTGTTGTCTGAGAACCCGCAGCAAGATGAGTTTTATTTGGGTCTATAATGAGATCAAAATTGACAGTTTCTATTCCTTCAACTTCCATATCAGAGAAGATATCTACAGTCAAAGTTTTGGTTATATCTCCTGGGTTAAAATTCACCCATTCTTTAATACCATAGGAACCTCCAAAATCAATTGCTTCAGTCGCAGTCCCATCTTTAAACAAGACTTCCACATCCGCAATACTGTCAATATCGCCACTGCGGGTTAAGTTAATTTCTACCTGGTTAAAAGTCTCATCGCTACCTTGATAAACAGGTTGACTAAACTCAATATAGGAAGTCTTATCATCACGAACCTCCAGG